>JAJBVL010000105.1 GCA_020859845.1 Bacteroidales bacterium | reverse complement strand
TTGCCCAAGCCGATGTCCTCGCCATCAACTACGAGAACGGCGAGAAAGAAACCTTTCAATCTGCCGCCCAGCAAGAAGTAGCTGCTTCAAAAGTAGAATTTCATGCTCTTAACCAAGACTCTATCCTCCTACTCAACCGAGAATACATAAAGCGTCTGAATGGAGATAGGATAGAGTTTATAAATGACGAGGCAAAAGCAAAGAAGAAAGATGCCCAATACTTTCTTTGCCAATATAACTTCGATGACACCTCAATCTTCAACGACGGCTTTGTGGAGGTAAAGTATGAATGGGGCTTTGCTAAATATGATGGTAAAGGGAACCTCAAAGAGATTGCCAATGAACACCGTTTTTGTTTAAGCGCTTTCCGACCAGTAGTGAAGAACCTTACCGATAAGGTAATTTATATTGACTTAGGCAATACGTTCTTCAAAGAAAACGACAACGCTACACCTTATTATCTGCCTACTGTAACATCTGTAAGTGGCACTAACACTACCGGAGGTTCGGTAAACGTTGGGGCTATAACAGGGGCATTAGGAATAGGAGGCGCAGTAGGGACTCTGGCCAATGGAGTGAATGTAGGAGGGTCAAGCGCTAATTCTACTCAGACAGTGACTTATTCTCAAAGGATAATTTCTGTCCCCCCTCATTCCATAGTCAATCTGGAATGGAAACCTTTTCTCCCTGAGCAGAAACGTTATGTCACTCATAGCACTTCCAAGTTAGAGAGGGACTACTACACCAACTACTCCTTGTCGCTTCTCTATCTTCGTTCTCCCAAGAGCGACAACTTCTATGAAGGGACAGTCAAGGAATTTGACCTTTATAATACTCCCCATAAGGGAGGCCTATATCTTTCCTACTCTTTGGATGATGGTTTTTCTTCGAGCAAAGCGATTGAGCAAACTTTTTATATAGTGCAACTCATAGGGAATTCCAATCCTTGGTGGAAGTTCACCAATCATACCAACAATTTTGGAGAGATAGAAAAGGGCATCTGGGGCTATATCAAACGCCAAGACTAATCCTTCATTGCATATTCTTCTCTAAAAAGAATAACGACAGCCCTTTATTGCCCATAATAGTAATAAAGGGCTGTCCTTTAGTACTCTAGAATCATAAACATAAAACTTTTTTCCTCTAAACTGCGATAAATCGGCGTTTTTGGCCCCTCTAAACTGCGATAAATCGGGATTTTTGGTACTCCTAAACTGCGATAAACTTAGCGGAGGAGGCGCGCCACGGCTTTTTCAAGCGACTCCGAGGGCTCTATGATATTGTAGCGCTCCCAGAAGTCGGCATCCCAGTATTGAACCACCACATCTGAAAATCGCTCTTTTTGGCGGAAAGCATCGCGCCCAGCAATAGAACATCCACAATCGGCCTCACGGTCTACGACCACCATCTCCGACACGGCTATATAGGTGGAAGAAAACAGCCTTCGACTCCAATCACACTTGAAACGCATCTCATTGCGAATATAGTTGAGATAAGTCTGCCCATCGTCACCTTGCCGATAGCTTACTGTAAACGCCACCTTCTTAGGCGAGAAGCGTAGCCCACGAGGCTTCTTATAGAGGATGGAGCGCACAGCCAAAGCGCGGTCGCTCAAGTCCATCTCAAACTCAGCTCGAGTAAAGGTCAACCCCTCAGCATCTATGTAGAGAATGCCTTTCATAAGGGGATATTCCTCTCTGCGGCATGGCTTGAACTCCACCACATACTGTTGACGATCGTTGAGCATAGCTGGCGCTGCCAAGGAAAAGTGGTAATTGTCCAATTCCTCCTTGCTAAGAAAAAAGTCTTCATTCTTCACGAAATCAAGCGACAATGCCAGCATTGGGCCTCCTGCCACCTTCACTGAGAGAGTGTCTGCCCGACGTTGGCTTAGGAGTTTACGGCCTTTCACCACTTGCACTCTATCGTAATCTATTGTGCGACAACCGTAATCGGATTTCAAAGCATCTATCACGCCTTCAGCCACCTCCATATATCGGTTGCCTTTCTGGATAGTCTCCCGATAAAAGAGCGTCAGCCTGTCGGTGGTCGAGGAGTAAGCCTCAGGGATTTTCTGAAGAGCAGCCTCAACAATCCCACGAGGATCGCCACTATACACTGTCACCTCTTTAAGCTGCTTAGGAGCGCGTTGCAATAAAACCACCAGAGGGGAAGAAGCATCGGCCATGTTTATCTCTGCATTTCTATACCCTAAACACGAAACCTCCAAGGCCACATCTGCATCAACCAATTTAAGGGCAAACTCGCCATCATCGTTAGTCACCGTAGCTATATTCGACCCCACAGCCGCAACCACGGCATTGACAATCGGCTTTTTGCTTTTGGCGTCGCGCACTACGCCGCCGACCACATGCAAAGGCCCCTCAGCCCACAAAGGTAAGGCTAAGAGTAGTGCCAGAAGGCCCATCGAGTACTTGGCTATACAGTTAATGTTCATGGTAAAATATCTGTTTTTAGACTTGCACAAAGATAAGCATTTTTTACCGTTTATGTGACAAGTTTATATATGGCAAGCACAAGAGCCATCGAAAGTTTCATTGATGGAACAAAATTTGTAGCCCTTCTGCTCCGTTAATCTAAGAGATAAAGCCACAATATGAAAGAAATTATAGCATATCTGCAGCACCTGCAGTTTAACAACAATCGCCCATGGTTTAACGACCACAAGGATGAGTATCTTCATGCAAGAGCACTCTTTGAAGGCTTAGTAGAGAGAATGATCGGCCATGTAAATGAGTTTGACCCCTCAATCGGGCCCCTGCAGGTAAAAGATTGCACTTACAGAATATATCGCGACACGCGTTTCTCCAACGACAAGACGCCCTACAAGCAACATTTCGGAGCTTTTCTTGCTCCTCAAGGCAAAAAGTCGGGCTTTTCGGGCTACTATTTCCAAGTGGGAGCTGATGACCACGGCTTCCCTCATGGGTGCGTCTTAGCTACCGGCAACTACTATTGCGAGCCCGCAGTGTTGAAGCTTTTGCGCGAAGACATAGAGCTTGACGAAGGCAAAGAATTTATGAAGGCCCTCCAGCAAGCCGAAGGCTGGCAACTCGATTTTTCAGAGGCATTAAAACGTCCAGCCAAAGGATTCCCCACTGAAAAGCCCTACAGTCAATACTTCCGACTAAAAAACTTTTGCCTTACAAAGGACGTGAGCCATGACTATTTTCTATCACCTAATCTGGAGAAACGCCTCACCTCCGACCTTGCTTCTACTAAGCCCTTTCTCGACTTCATCAACCGAGCCATCGCCTTCCTAAGATAACAAAAAGCCAACTCGCTGCTTCCTTGCGAATTGGCTTTTTCATTAGTGATCCGCCTGGAATATATCTATCAGGCATCTTGTATCGTGTTTATCAATGAGTTAACTCTCTGAATAATCAAGGCTGCTCCCTTTTTGTACACCCCGATATTTCAATGTTCTTCTTCGATTACACTGCAAAGATACAAATAATCCTCTGATTTTCGGCAATTTAGAGTATTAATTAAGCCTATTTATTTCGTCGTTTTTCCGAAATCATTACTCCCTCATATTTTTCAGTATCTCATTTGTGAGCAAGTGGACGGTTGACGACGGATTTGAATATGCCTCCTTTGCCACCGCTCTTTTTGTGGCAATCTCAATACTCTCGACCAGCACCTTTTTCATCTCATTGGAAAATGTTCCTTTGGTATAATCATCATCTTGTTTTTTCAATCTTGCGACACATTCAGCTGAGGACAGCTCACAGCATATATCTTTATAATGAAGCAGGAACCAATACTCAACACAAGGGTTGGAAAGCAATAAAACCACATCTTTAATCTTTCGGAGGCGTTCAATCATACCCGGTACGTCAAGATCGAACATCAGGAAGGTCTTGTCATCAATGGTAGTGAATTTCTCCCGTTTGCTTCGGTCGATGTATGGTTGAGAAATGTTTGAGTCGCTGACACGGGCGATTATCTCCATAGGCACACGGAAACTGCGTCGCAACAAGTCCACATATGCGGCTTCGGTCTTGCCTTCGCAGAACACGAAAAATGTCGGCTTCATTTTCTTGCCTTTCGGCTGTTTCATTTTCCGTGCCATAGTCAGATGTTTTCAAATTCATTGATGTATGGCACAGCATCAAAACGCCCCTGAAGGTATGCTTTCTCCAAGTCCATTTTCTCGCGGAAGTCCTTGTAATCGTAGAGAGAATATAGGTCTGACGAGCCATCCTCACGCTTGTTGACGAAGAATATCTGATCCTTACGGAAACGTGTCATATCAAGCAAGTGGGTGTTATGCGTGGTGAATACCAACTGTGCGGACTTGCTTGTATGGAACAGGTTTATGAGATACTCCACCAACCGGGTATGCAGGCTCGTTTCAACTTCATCGAGAAACATCACCTTGTTGTTCCGTACAACATCCATCACCGTAAGCATTATCTTGAAAAGAATCTTCGTGCCTTCGGACTCCTCCGTGTTGAAGTCAAACGGCAATTCGGGATTGCGTCGATGGAATGTTGTCAGTTCTCCGTCCTTGAATGAAAATTCCACAATGTCGCTGTCCGCGGCTTTCAGCACACGCAAAACGGCATCTTTGTTGTCGCCGAGGAAACGGTCTATGGCGACAGTGGTCTTGCCACGGTAACTGAATACAAGTTGCTCGTTAAACCATCGGTACACTTCCTTTGCCTTGTCACGATCCATCTGGCTTGCACGAGAGATGAACAGAGTTTTACGCGAGGTATTGTTGGCTACATCAAGTGGACGACGGATAACGGAGGTAAATTCATACTTTTCTTTCTTTCCTCCCTCCTTACGCTCATCACGGGAGAATATCAATGCTTTACGCCCTTTCGGATAGTAATAGAGGCTTTCGGTCAGTATTTCATCACGGGTACAGGAAAAGGAATACTCGTGTTCTATCCCGTCAATTATAAAACGGATATAAAACTCACTCGGTTTACCGGTATTTCCAAACTTGAAAGGTTTGAAATCGAATGTATCTCCTTCATTGAAGTTATGCGACTGCAACACCATATCAACAGCGGCCTTGATCGCCTTTATTATGTTGCTTTTGCCTGATGCGTTGGCACCATATATGGCCACGGTTTTCAACAGACGCTCATTTCCGACAGTAAAGGTGTTGTCTGAAAGGGCGCGTGCTTCCTTTGTCTGAATATTTGCAGCCTGCAAATCCAGAGTCACTTTCTCATTTAGCGAGAAAAAATTCGTGAGAGCGATTTCCAATATCATTTTCGATGTAGTATTTGGAATTATTTTGCAAATATAGCACTTTAATTTGGATTATGCCCTATCCATATCAATATTTTCACTTTGCCATTCATGGCATGGCATACAAAAATTGCGATTATAGGTACTCATAGGTACAAATTTCTGCGATTACAATGCTGATTTTTACAAAAAACTGCAATTAGGGCGCTACTATACCCTATTTATTTAGTAGAGTTATATGAGTTCTTAGAAAGGAAGAGTGGGTTTTGTGTGTGTAGTTTCCTGAATTCCCGTCAGCATGCAATTTTTCTGCAAAGGTAAGCAATTTTAGTTATATTGCTTCTGTCTTTGTCGCATGGCTCACTGGCCGTGCCACAAACTGGCTGCTGTTTCTGGGTCGTATCCTTTCTCATGTTCTCGGATGGTGTTGCGTTGATCTTCTTTGCAAAGTTACGAACCCATGCTTGAATTTTTGACTTGGCAACGCCATAATTTTTCTCCAGTTCACGATAGGAGCCTTCGCCTCGGAGATAGCTTCCTGCTATTTTTGACCTTCAACTCCTCATCGAAGTGGCGCTTCTCTTTTGTATCTGTTGTTCTCATTTATGTTCGTTAATGAGTCAACTTTTTAACGTAAAGACAAAGATTTCATTCCAGCGGGGTCGATGCATAAATGGCTGAAAACCAAATAAAAAAGGCATGCAAACATTTCATTAGATTGCATACCATTTCATTGATTTTAAGCCGGTTGTGATCCGCCTGGGGCTCGAACCCAGGACCCCAACATTAAAAGTGTTGTGCTCTACCAGCTGAGCTAGCGAATCCTGCGAATTGCGCTGCAAAATTACAGCTTTTATTCTATATGTGCAAACTTTTAGACGGTTTTTTTGTAGTGGGGCTTCGGCGCCTCGGGCGGCTGAGGCAGCCGCGAAACATGGGCGGTTGAGGCAACCGCACTACATGAGCTGCCGCAGAGGAGGATGGCGGATGCCTATTATTGTTGATAGATTTAGAATGATTTTCTATTTTGAGCTTTCTGTATAGTATGAAATAGAATAGTTTACTGTTTTTGATAGTGGGTATTGCACAAGTGGAGAGAAGGATGTAGTTTTGCGGTGTCAACGGATTTATTTACTCAATATTCCCCCAACTTACTATTATGGCACGTATTGCTAAAGGCCTCACAGAACTAATAGGCCGCACTCCCCTACTCGAGCTCTCCAACTATGAGCGCTCAGAAGAGCTCCCCGCCACCATCGTGGCAAAGCTGGAATACTTCAATCCCGGCGGTAGCGTCAAAGATCGCGTGGCCTTGGCCATGATCGACGATGCCGAGAAGCGCGGGCTGCTGAAGCCTGGTGGCACCATCATAGAACCAACAAGCGGCAACACCGGCGTTGGTCTTGCCCTTGTGGCGGCTGCTCGTGGCTACAAACTCATCCTGACGATGCCCGAGACGATGAGCATAGAGCGCCGACGCCTGCTCGCCGCCCTCGGCGCCGAGATAGTGCTCACCCCTGGCTCAGAGGCCATGAGCGGAGCCATCCGCGAGGCTGAGCGCCTACGCGATGCCACTCCGGGAGCGATAATACTCCAGCAGTTTGAAAATCCCGCCAATCCTCAAGCCCACGCCGACACCACTGGCCCGGAGATATGGGCCGACACCGACGGCATCGTCGATATCTTTGTAAGCGCAGTGGGTACTGGTGGCTCAGTGAGTGGCACAGGCCGCTATCTCAAGGCGCTGCGCCCCGAGATAAAGGTGGTGGCTGTAGAGCCGGCAGAGTCGCCGGTGCTGAGCGGAGGCAAAAAGGGCCCCCACAAGATACAGGGCATTGGCGCTGGCTTCGAGCCTAAGATTTTTGACCGCGACGTGGTGGATGAGATAGTGACTGTGAAGAGCGACGATGCTATGGCTACAAGCCGCAAGTTGGCACGCACCGAGGGGCTTCTGGTGGGCATCTCGTCGGGCGCAGCCGTAGCCGCAGCTACGGAGCTGGCGCGTAGGCCTGAAAACAAGGGCAAGCGGATAGTGGCCATCCTACCCGATACTGGCGAGCGCTATCTCTCAACGGAATTGTATGCTAATTGAGACACCTCCTACGGGGTTGAGGGTGGATTAGATGACCTCGAGGTTGGCTTGCAGGCGCTGGCGCACTACTTCATATAGCACCACGCCTGTGGCCACCGAGACGTTGAGCGAACCGATGTTGCCAAACATCGGTATCGACACAAAGAGGTCGCACTCGCGCAACACTTCTGCCGAGATACCCACGTCCTCAGCACCCATCACCAGCGCAGTAGGTACAGTGTAGTCGGTCAGGGTATAGTTGATATCGGCCTTCTCCGACAGTGCCACCACGCGATAACCATTATCCTTCAACGAGCGTACAGCGCCACGCACTGTGCGCTCGCGGCATACTGGGATGTGGAGCAAGGCGCCAGCCGACGTCTTGACAGCGTCGGCTCCCACGCTGACGCTTCCATGCTCGGGGATGACTATGGCGTTGACGCCAGCACACTCGCAGGTGCGGGCTATGGCGCCAAAATTGCGCACGTCGGTGATGCCGTCGAGCACCACGATAAGCGGCACTACCCCAGCCTCATAAAGTTCGGGGATTACATTATCGAGCCGATGATAGGTGACAGCCGACAGGAGAGCCACCACCCCTTGATGATTCTTGCGCGTGATGCGGTTGATGCGTTCTATTGGCACCCGCTGCGATGGTATGTGATGTTCGCGTAGCAGGGTGAAGAGCTCGCCGGCAAGGTCGCCGTTGAGGTCTTTCTTGATAAACACCTTGTCGATCTCTTTTCCGGCCTCGATAGCTTCAATCACGGCGCGGATACCAAAAATATAATCTTGCATGGAGGGGGATGATGGGGGTTATGAGGGGGATTATACGTTGCGCTTGAGCAAAGCCTCAGCATTGGCGCGGGCAGCCTCGTCGTGTGGGTTGCCGCTGAGCATGAGAGCTAATTCTGAAACGCGCTCTTGGGGCGAAAGTTCATGGATATGGGTGTGGGTAGCATCTTCATCGTCGAGTTTATACACCTTGTAATGATGCTGACCCCGGGCAGCCACCTGAGGCAGATGGGTGATGGCCGTCACCTGTAGCGAGCCAGCAATGTCTTGCATCATCTGGCCGATGCGATTGGCCACGTCGCCACTGACGCCCGTATCCACCTCGTCGAAGATAATCGAGGGCAGGCTCATCTTGTCGGCGATAATGGCTTTGATGGTGAGCATCAGGCGTGAAATCTCACCACCGGAAGCAGCGCCCCCCACAGCCATCAGTGGCTGATTCTTATTGAAGGCGAAGCGAAACTCCACATGGTCGGCTCCCGTAGGACTAAGGTCGATGGGGCTGACCTCCACCTCGCAGCGTAGGTTGGCCATCCCAAGGGGCATTGCGCGATCACGCAGCTGCTCGGCAAAGGCGCTGGCGGCCAAGCGACGAGCCTCGGTGAGAGCTGCGGCAGCCTCCTTGGTGAGGGCGTGCTGGCGGCGCGCCTCCTTCTCGAGCTCGGCGATATGTGCATCGCCATTGTCGATCTGGTCAAGGCGTTGGCGCAGCTGCTCGCGCAGCTCTATGAGAGCCTCCACGCTCTCCACCTTATGCTTATGCTCCATGGTGTAGAGAGTATTGAGGCGCTCCTCCACGGCGTCGAGCTGAGCCGGGTCGCCAGCGAGGCGGCTATCGATAGCCGAGAGGGTGTCGGCAATGTCGCGTAGCTCGATGGCCGACGTCTCCAGTCGTTCATCAATCTTATCCTCGGCAGAGACTACGGGCTGGAGCGCCTCCATGGCCTCCTGCACCTCGGCGATAGCGTCAAGAGCATTGTTGGGACCCTCGCTAAGGGCTTGAAGAGCGTCGTAGAGCGCGGCTTTGATACGGGTCATGTTGGCCAGCACTTCGCGCTCTTGCTCCAGCTCGGTCTGTTCACCAGTGCGGAGTTGGAGAGCGTCGAGTTGCTCGAGCTGAAAGCGGGTATACTCCTCGTCGTCCTTGGAGCGCTGCAGGTCTTGCTTGGCCTTCTTGAGGCGGCGCAGGGCATCGCGAAAGGAGGTGTAGCGTTTCTGATACACCGCGAGGCGGTCGGCATTGGAGGCCAGGGTGTCGATGACGTCCATCTGGAAGTCGCTGCGAGCCAAGAGCTGATTTTGATGCTGGGAGTGGATGTCGACCAGATACATGGCCACCTCCTGAAGACGCGACAGCGGAACGGGCGAATCGTTGATAAACGCGCGCGAACGTCCGTTGGGGGCTATCTCTCGACGGAGGATGCAGCGCTGGTCGTCCCACTCGATGTCGTTGTCCTGACAGTAGCGCTCCAGCGCCGGATAGTCCGAACAAGTGAACGTGGCCTCGATCACCGACTTCTTGTCGGCCTGACGCACAGCCTTGCTATCGGCTCTGGCGCCAAGCAGCAGCGATAGGGCACCGAGCATTATCGACTTGCCGGCCCCCGTCTCGCCTGTGATGATGTTGAAGCCGGCATGAAACGTGATGTCAACGCTCTCTATCAGCGCATAATTGGATATGTGAAGGGTCTCTAACATAAGGAGAAAGTGGTCATTTTTTCACTTCGGGGTTCTTAATCTGTTCCAGCCGCTTGCGGTCGGTGGGATAGATGGGGGTAAGGAGATCGTAGACGGTCTTGCGCTCATCCTCTGGGGCTTGGCTGTAGATATTGACTATCTCGTCGAGCTTGGCATCGCGCCACATCGACAGCACGACCGACATGGAGTTGACCTGCTGTATCTTCGTCAGGGCCGCGAGGGCCTTGGTGATGTTGGCTCGGCTCTTGTCGGGGCTCTGCACCATCTCGTCGAGCCCCTTACGGTGGTATTGGTAGAGGAGCTCGCGGATGCCCGATGTAGACGGGTCGGTAAAACCGCTCAGTACGGCGCTACGGTTGCGATTGTCCTCAAAGGCCTTCCACCCCGTCTGACCGCTCGACTGCCCGAGCTGCACCACCGTGGCTGCCTTGTCGTAGTAGGCTTGTCCGCCTTGCGACGAGAAAGTGTCGAAGTCGACGGCCAAGATGAGATAGGCATAGAAGTTGAGGATGGCTGTCAGCTGGCTCTGCATCACATTCTCTGAGAACACGAGCGGCTCCCCCTCTTGATACTCAAACTGCAGCTTGGAGTCCTTGAAGTTGATGAGCGTGGTGGTATAGCTGGTGTCAAACACCGGGCGCGACGACTGCACCTGGAGGTCGCCTGTCATCACCCCGTCGGTATAATCGGAGATGGTGAAAAACATCCTACACTCAATCTTCTCCGTGGGCGAAAACTGGGCTTGGGTAAACTTGTTGGTGTTCATATACTCCGAGATGGCCTCTTGGAGGGTCTGAAACACCGACTGAGAGTTGTTGGCCACCTGCTGGGAATTGATTTCCACAGTGCAGTTGAGTTCCTGGGCGTTCAAGGCCCACGAGGCCACCCCTAAGATGACCGATATGAGCGCTCCTCGTAGGCTCATGCCTCCGCCTCCTCTCTCTCGCGGATAATAGCTTGCAGAATGTCGCGAGCCACTTCGGTCTTGCTCTTAAGTTCGCCTTGACGTGTAGAACCATCGGCCGAGTAGATGGTCACTTGATTAGTGTCAGTAGCAAAGCCCGCGCCAGGGGTCTGGAGCGAGTTCATCACTATCATATCAAGGTGCTTGCGGCGCATCTTATCGAGGGCGTTGGTCTCCTCATGGTCGGTCTCCAAGGCAAAGCCCACGAGGGTCTGGCCTGGACGCTTCTCAGCGCCGAGTGTAGCGGCGATATCGGGATTCTTCACCAGATGGATCACTGGTGCCTCGCCAGCCTCGCGCTTTATCTTACGCTCGGCATACTCGGCAGGAGCATAATCGGCCACGGCGGCACACATGATGGCTATATCCGTCGTGGGGAAGGCCTCTTGGCAAGCCGCGAGCATCTGTCGCGCCGACTCCACGGCCACCACCTGAATAGAAGGATGATTGGCGCGGAGGCTCACAGGCCCGCTGACGAGCGTCACCTGCGCCCCGGCCTTGGCAGCCTCCTCGGCCAGAGCATAGCCCATCTTGCCCGACGAAAAATTGCCTATAAAACGGACTGGGTCGATGCGCTCATACGTAGGTCCAGCCGTGATAAGCACACGTTTGCCACGCAGGGCATGGCCCTTGATCTCCTGTGCGAAAAAGAGTTCCAAAGCGGCCATTATCTCCTCGGGCTCGGCCATGCGTCCCTTCCCTACCAAGCCACTGGCAAGCTCGCCCGATGCTGGCTCTATGATATGATTGCCATAGCTACGGAGAAGGGCGATGTTTGCCTGAGTGGAGGGATGAGCCATCATGTCGAGGTCCATCGCCGGAGCCACAAAGACGGGGGCCTTAGCCGATAGATAGGTAGTGATGAGCATATTGTCGGCCACGCCATGGGCCATCTTGGCGATGGAACACGCCGTGGCTGGCGCCACGACCATTGCATCGGCCCACAGCCCGAGGTCGACGTGGCTATGCCATTCGCCAGTGTTGGCCGTGAAAAACTCGCTGACGACGGGTCGGTGACTTAGGGCTGAGAGGGTCACCGGGGTGATAAACTCCTTGCCCGAGGGTGTGATGACCACCTGCACTTCTGCTCCGGCCTTTACCAGCAGACGCAGCAGCGACACCGACTTGTAGGCAGCAATGCCTCCGGTGATGCCAAGGATGATATGACGGCCTGATAATGGTGACATGAGGATACAAACGTAATAGAATAAAAGAAAATCTAATGGAGGCGGAGCTTTATGCGGGTGAAAGCGTCCTTAGTGTTCTGGGGGAAGTCGCCGTTCATCACCCAATTGTAATAGGCGGGGTCGCGACGCATCACGTCCTCGGCCACTTGACCTTTATACTTACCAAAGTTGATCACCTCGCGCTTCTTATCGTCGTAGATGAGGCGCCCCATGAAGTCGACATTGTTGTTTTGCGACGAAAACTCTGAAAGTTTGCCCATGTCGTTGGGGAGGTCGTCGTAGCGGTCGAGTTGAGCCATCAGCACTTCATAAGTAGCGCGGGTGTCGGCGTTGGCCGAATGGGCCTCCGTCAGGTCCTTGTCGCAGTAGAAGCGATAGGCGGCCGAGAGCGTGCGCTGCTCCTTCTTATGAAAGATAGTCTGCACGTCGATAAACCGCGCCTTGGAGAAGTCAAACTTCACGCCTGCCCTCTGCAGTTCCTCGTCGAGAATAGGGATGTCGAAGCGATTGGAGTTGTAGCCAGCGATGTCGCATCCCGTAAAGAAGTTGGCCAGGTCCTTGGCTATCTGACGAAAGACGGGGGCGTTGGCCACATCCTCATCCGTGATGTGGTGGACTGCAGTGGCCTCCTCGGGGATTGGCATCTCGGGGTTGACGCGCCGTGTGCGCACAATCTCCTCGCCGTTGGGCATCACCTTGATGGCCGATATCTCTACTATACGGTCGCGGGTGATGTTGGTGCCAGTGGTCTCGAGATCAAAGAATATGATGGGCTTTTGTAGATGGAGTTTCATCGCGCGCAGAGAGAGGGGATTAAATGATGTTCATCGGCATGAGGAGGATAATCGTCTGGCTCGTCTCGCTCTCCTCAGCAGGTAGGCACACTGCTGGACGGCTGGGATCGGAAAGCTTCATCACCACCTCGGCCGATGGAAGCGACGAGAAAATCTCGATAATGTAGGGGCCACCAAAGCCAATTGTGATTGCTTTACCTTCATAATCACAAGGCACGGTCTCACGGCCCGACTTGCCCATGTTGTTGTCCTGGGCGTTGAGCTCAATCTTGCCAGGAGTGATGATAAACTTCACCAGGCCAGCGCCACCGTCGCCAAATACGCCCACACGCTTCACGGCGTTGAGCAGCCCCAGACGGTCGACAGTCACTACCAGAGGATTGTTGGCGGGGATAACGCGGTTGTAGTCGGGGAACGCGCCCTTGATGAGCACGCAGTCAAACACGAACGATGGCGACTCAAAGGTGGCACGCTTGGGGGTGACAGTCACCTTAATCTCTTCTTCGCGGGCAAACACTGTGCGGAGCACCGAGGCGCTCTTCAGAGGCAGGATAAACGAGCCCTCAACGCCGGGAGCCGCGAGGCGATTGACATACTTCACGAGCTTGCGGGTGTCGGTGGCCACAAAGATGATGCCGTCGGCCTTCACATCCCATAGCACTCCCATCATCTGGGGGCGGAGCTCGTCGCTGCCCACAGCAAAGAGCGTGGCCTCCATACCTTTTATCACCTGCTCGCTGGGAGCGGTGAAGGCCATGACGTTTGCCTCCTCTTCGCGAAGAGGCACGGGGTATTCCTGTCCGTTGATGGCCAAAGTGTTGTAGCTACCGCTGGCATAGGAGATTTTCACCTCAAAGGTGTCGTCGTCGATCTCGAAGGTTATCCCCTGATCGGGCATCTCCTTGAGAAGCTCCACCAGCAGGCGAGCATCGATACACACGGAGCCCGAGCCTTCGGCCTCAAAGACCGTCATGCGCCCTACGAGGGAGTTTTCGGTATCGGAGGCTTTGATAGTCAGTTGGTCGCCGTCGAGGGTGAAGAGAAAGTTGTTGAGCACAGCGATAGTGTTTTTGGAGTTGATTACCTTGCTTACCGCTGATACAAAGTTGTAGAAGTCTTTGCTGGGAACGTTAAATTTCATGTATGTGGAGATTTTTAGTTTTTTTTCTTAAGGGGCAAAGTTACTACTTTTTTTTGGCTTAGACAATGCTTTTCTTAGGCCAACATTGCGGAGGTTTGGGCCACAACCATTAACAGCCGCGAAATGTTATAAAGCTAAAACTATTTATTATGAGAGCTAACTGTAGGAAACATATAATGTTGGCGGTGGCCAGCATCTGCGCAATAATATGCGCCACGGTCTCTTTATCAGCCCAAACCACCACTATCTCACTCCCCGCCGACTCGGCGGCAGGGAAGCCTCAGTCGGTGGGACTAGTATTGAGCGGTGGGGGCGCCAAGGGCATAGCCCACATCGGTGTAATCCAAGCGCTGGAGGACAACGATATACCTATCGACTACATCACCGGCACCTCGATGGGAGCCATCGTGGGTGGCCTCTACGCTGCTGGCTACACTCCACAGGAGATGATGGAACTGATAGAGAGTCGCAGCTTTTCCTACTGGTCGACAGGGCGCATCGACGAGAAACTCACCTACTACTGGGCTGAGCCACAACCCACACCGGCCATGGTCCATTTCAACCTCGGCGACCGCGACTCGGCCAACCCCTACTCCTTCCTCCCTACGAGCCTTATCAATCCGCTGCCGATGAACTTCGCCTTCATGGACCTCTTCTCGGCCTACACGGCGCAGTGTGGCGGCGACTTCAACAAGCTCTTCGTGCCGCTGCGCACCATCACATCCGATATCTATACTAAGAAAAAGATAGTGCTCAGCCACGGCTCGCTCGGCGATGCTATTCGCGCCTCGATGAGTTTCCCTTTGGTATTCAAGCCTATAGAGCTTGACGGGGTGCTGGTCTACGATGGCGGTATCTACGACAACTATCCTGTCAACGTGATGCGCAGCGACTTTGCCCCAGCCATTATGATAGGCGTCAACGTCTCCGGACCCGACAAGAAGCCAAAGAGCAACGACATACTCCAGCAACTGGAGGATATGATCATCCAAAACAACGACTACGACCTCCCCGAAGAGTATGGCATCAATATCAAGATCCACCTATCGGAGTTTGGCCTCCTGGATTTCCCCAAGGCGGCACGCATCTACAAGATAGGCTACGACAAGGCCATGGAGATGATGGACTCTATCAAGGCTCGCGTCACATCGCGTATACCGCGAGAGACGCGCACCGTGAAGCGCGACGTATTCAAGTCGCAGACGCCCTACGTGCGCTTTGACTCAGTGACCGTCGAGGGTGGCAACCACAATCAGAATGCTTACCTGACTTATCTCTTCACCCACAACCACCGCGACACCTTTGGTATCGTGCAAGCACGCGACGCATTTTATCGTGCCATTACTCCCGGCAAGATCTCCGACCTGCTGCCGTGGGCCGTCTACAATCCCCAGAATGGGCTCTTCAATCTCCACTTGAAGGCTCAGATCAAGGATAAGTGGCGCGTGGGCGCTGGCGGCTACGTCAGCTCATCGACGAGCAGCATGATATTCCTTACTGGAGGATATAGCACGTTGAGCTTCAACTCCTTCTCCACTAATCTCTCGGGCTGGATAGGACAGAGCTATTTGGCTGGCCTTTACGATGCTCGCGTCAACCTGCGCACGCCGTTCCCCTCGGCGCTGGTGCTCGAAGCCGTGGCCTCGCGTCATAAGTTTTATGAGAGCGACAAGCTATTTTATAAGGACAATCTGCCTACGTTTATCACCTCGATGGAGTTTTTCACTCGGCTGCGCTACTCTATGGCGGCAGGTCGACGGGGTAAAATCGACATTGGAGTGGGCGGTGGATTGCTTCGCGATCGCTACTTTGAGAACAATCGCGTTGACTTCTCGGCAAGTGATCGCGATCGCCTAAAGCGCGACCTGATGCAAGCCGTGGGCCGATATGAATACAACACTCTTAACGCTCCGCAATACCCCACGGGAGGAGCTCGATATCAGTTGGCCGTAATGGGTGTATATGGCAAGTATCACTACGAGCCTACAGCCACGTCGCAAGAGGTGGCCTACGACAACCACCACGGCTGGGGACAGATAGAAGCCTCAACCGAAAACTATTTCTCCATAGGCCGCCATGCAGCACTGGGACTCTCCACCCATATCCTCGCCTCCACGCGCGAGCTGCAGCCAGGCTACAACGCTTCGATTATCGACGCTCCAGCTTTCCAGCCTACGCCATCAAGCTACAACACGTTTAACCCGGCCTTCCGCGCCAACCAGTGGACCACCGTGGGGCTGATGCCTATCTGGAAGATATCGCAGACGGTGCAGCTACGCGGCGACTTCCACGGCTTCATGCCCTGGCGCAAGATTATAGAGCGGAGCGACGGCACTGCGCACTATGGCTCATGGTTCTCACAGCCAGAATTTTTCGGTGAGGCAGCCCTGATAATCAATCTGCCCTTTGCGGCTGTCACAGCCTATGGCAACTATATGAGCTATCCGGCCCGCAACTGGAATTTTGGCATCTCTTTTGGCATCTTCATGCTCGCTCCGCGTTTTCTTCGTTGATTTTCTTTCATAACTGAATTACAATCCTTATCTTTGCAGCCGTAATGTAAACCGAATCGTCACTTACACAAGCTAATTTCCACAAAATTATAAGTTTTAATACCATTATGTCTGTAAAATTTTACCGCCCGGAGCATCAAGTGCCTCTGGAGATGCACAAGGTGCGTATCGTGCAAAAACTCTTTCTTCCCACCGTAGAAGAGCGCGTAGAGAAAATCAACGAGGCTGGCAACAACACCTTCCTCCTTCAGAATAAGGACGTTTTCCTTGACATGCTCACCGACTCGGGCGTCAACGCCATGAGCGACCTCCAGCAAGCATCGATGCTGCAAGCCGACGATGCCTACGCCGGCTCGGAGACTTGCAACCGCCTGAAGAAGGCGCTCCACGAGGTGTTTGGCACGGAGTATTTCCTCCCCGCCCACCAAGGCCGCGCCTGCGAGAACATCCTCGCTGAGGCCTATGTGAAGCCTGGGATGATTGTGCCCATGAACTTCCACTTCACCACCGCCAAGGCCCACATCACCCGCGTGGGAGGCGAGGTGATAGAACTGGTGAGCGAGAGTGGCCTCGAGCCCCAAAACGACAATCCCTTCAAGGGCAACTTTGACCTCGACCGTCTGCGCGAGCTTATCGACACTCGCCGCAAGGATATTGCCTTCGTGCGTATAGAGACGGGTACCAACCTCATCGGTGGTCAGCCTATCTCGATGGCCAACATGAAGGCCGTCTGCAAGATGTGTCGCGAGGCCGGTATCCGCACGGTGATTGATGCATCGCTGATGCAAGACAATCTCTACTTCGTGAAGGTGCGTGAACCGGAATACAAGGATGTGTCGCTCAAGGACATCATGCATGAGATAGCAGATATGTGCGATATCATCTACTTCTCATCGCGCAAGCTGGGCTTCTCGCGTGGTGGCGCCATCATCACCAAGCATGAGCCTACCTATCGCGAGCTGATGGAGTTTGTGCCTCTCTACGAAGGTTTCTTGACCTACGGCGGGATGGAAGTGCGCTCCATGGAGGCCATGGCACAGGGTCTCTACGAGACGCTCGACATGGAGGTAATCTCCCAAGGCCCTATCTTTATAGAATATCTGGTGAAGGAGCTCGACGACTATGGCGTGCCGATGATTAAGCCTGCAGGCGGTCTGGGTGCCCACATCAACGCCTCGGCTTTCCTCGAAGGTATGCCCCACAACGAGTATCCTGCTGGCGCGCTGGCAGCTGCCCTCTACATAGCCGGGGGCATACGCGGCATGGAGCGTGGCTCTATCTCCGAGCAACGCGAACCCGACGGTACCGAGCGCTACGCCGAGCTGGAACTGCTTCGTCTGGCCTGCCCGCGCCGTGTGTTCACCCTGTCGCAAATCAAGTATTGCGCCGACCGCGTGAAGTGGCTCTACGACAACCGCGACCTCATCGGCGGTCTGGAGTGGGTAGAGGAGCCCAGCGTGCTGCGCTTCTTCTTCGGGCGTCTGAAGCCCAAAGGCGACTGGCAGCAGCGCCTCGCCAAGAAGTTCCGCGAAGACTTCGGCGACAGCCTCTAAAGCTTTCCCAGAAAATGATTTTTCAATAGCAATTTGAGAATCTTTTTGCAGGTATTGAGGCTATATCAAAATTGCGCACTAACTGAGCGAATCCCGTAGGGATTCTTCCAATTAGCCAATCCACCCACTCCTCTGGGTGGGAATCCGGTAGGGATTCTTCTAATTAGCCACAATGATGCCCTCGCCCTAATGGGAACAACCCCTACGGGGTTGCCAGGAGGGAAGAGCCCCCCAAATCTAATTGGAACAACCCCTACGGGGTTGCCATGAGATCACAGTGGAATCCCGTAGGGATTTTCCAATTAGCCAATAATAGTTCATCCCTCCCCCATAAAAAAGGCGCCTTTTTTTATGGGGGAGGGATGATATACTTATTATCTATTTGGAAAGACCCTACGGGGTTGCAATAGATTTGAGAAGGACAAAGGTGAACTGTCGCCCGGAGGCGATGCCGAGGGCGCGGGCTGAGAAGTGGCGCCGAGGATGGCAGCGGGTGCAAGATGGAGGGCCTTGTATGTTGGAAGGCGGTATGCCCAGATTCTCCAGCTGACGGCAGGCAAAAAGCGCAAGGTCGATATGAGGCTTGGGATAAGAGCGATCTACTACCTCGGCGGGAAATTGCACAGCCACCTCCTCCCCTACCTCAAAACAATCCTTGCAGATACTTGGCCCCATAGCCACTCGGATGCGTGAAGGGTCGGCTCCCAGCGTCTCCATAGCCTTTACGCCATTGGCGATGACACCAGCGAGAGCTCCGCGCCATCCAGCATGAATGGCTCCTACCACTCCTGCTCGAGTATCCACAAGCAGCAGCGCAAGGCAATCGGCCGTTGACACCCCGATGACGAGTCCACGTAGGTTTGTCACCACGCCATCAACCTCCTCCAGCATCTCAGTATCGACCGGCAGAGAAGTGATAACGGCCACGCGAGCAGAATGCACCTGACGAGGGATGATAATATGGTCAAGAGCTACTCGGAGATGCAGAGCCAACGCCCGTCGGCACTCACTGACATGCTCCTCCCTATCGCCTACATAGTGGCATACGTTGAAACCCGAATACGAGTCAACGCCATTGGCTTCGGGGCCGCGCAGTGTGTAAAAAGCCTCTACCCCAGAGTCTAGGGGGAGAGGCTCTAATACAGTAGTGGGCAACATTTAGCGTGCAAGTTCTTCGAGACGTTGACGATAAGCCTTGGCGCCTTCCTGAAGGTCGTGCTCGGCCTGCGCCTCATCGGGATTGCCATACACTATCAGAGGAGCCACCCACCCCATCTGGGCAAAGTTGGCTTGGCCTTCGTAGGGGCGCAAGTATTCTGTCATGGTGTAGAGATTCTTTTCGCCGTGACGGAAGGAAGGCTCTTCGGCGCCAGTGGTGACCACGGTCATCAAGCGCTTGCCGGGCGTGAAGCCTGCCTCGCACAGCTCCATAAACACGGTGTCGCTCCACTGCTTGAGCACCCACGGCGCGCTCATCCAGTAGAGAGGAAACTGAAACACTAAAGTGTCGGCCTCGGCCACAGCCTCGCGATACACCTCAGTCTCCATAGGGAGGTCGGAAAGCGACATCACTTTGACACCCTCCACCTCGGAAGCCACGCGGGCCAGAAGCTTGTTCATCTTGCTGGCCTTCATATCAGGGTGGGCCACCAGGACCAACACCCTATTCTTCTTGTCTTTTACTGTCTGACTCATTGATGGTAGGTAAATTATTTTTGAGATTGGAGTAGCAAAATTAAGAAATTTACTCCACTGGTGCAAGCGCCTGGAGGGTCTTCACCATCAAGTCGTGGTCGCGTAGGTCGAGCCGCAGCGCCGCCAGCAAAGGTACCATTAATTATCTTATTTGACAAAAAATTGCATCAACAAATTACCTTATTTGACATGTTTATGGGCTTTCTATTTATCTTATTTGACATGTTTTGGCATTTTCTATTTATCTTATTTGTCATAAGTATTATTAATTGGCTGGTAATCAACGCTCCTTTTAAGCACAATTTGGAAGTCGCCGTAGACCGTATCTCCCGTCTCAGTAATGCCCATGTGATACTCCGTGACGAGCGTGGAGTCGGTGAGCTCCACAATGTCGTGGGTCTGATAGTCGTTGATGAGTAGGAGGCTAGCATCATCTACTTGATAATGGTAGACGAGGTGGGTGGTAGTATCGGGATCGATATAATAGCTAATGGCTGTCCCATCAGAGCGATACTCCACGGCATAGTCGCCCGTCTCCGCCTCCACCCAGTAGCCAAGAATACGCTGAGCTGCAGGCTGCTTCACCTCTGCCAGCAATGATAGCCATCCAATCACAAATAGGAGAGAAATAAAACTCTTGCTCATAATTCATTCTTGTCCTAATGACCTCAACAATATGTATCTATAATCGCAGGCAGATTGCCTATCATATAGAACGGAAGATTAATCAGTCGAAAAGGTCGCTTCCCGATAGTGGTGGTCACATCATTTACGGAAAATGGCTGTGACCAAATTCTCACTCCTATCTGGTGAGGAGCCTTCTCCATAAAGGAATGAAGCGAACCTAAGTGAGAGTTATGACCGTTTTTCACCTCTATAGGTATCAGCATACTATCATGGTTGAGAAGAAAGTCAACCTCAGCCACATCTTTGCCTTTTGTCCAGAAAAGCCTCTTAGAGGATATTCTATTTGTAAGCGCTAAAAGTTCTTGGCCCACTACTTGCTCGGCCATATGTCCTCGCCACACGTCTAATATATCCTTAGCTGCTATTAGTTCTTTTCTGACACCTGCTTTGTAGTTGGTAAGCCCACAGTCAAGGGTCAATAGTTTGGGCTTGCGCGTCATCTCTGGTAGGCCTGGCACACTGGTGGCTGTAGTGGGGAATGTCAGTTCTACTAACATTGCTTTCTCTAAAAGCATAAAGGCCTCCTTCACCTCACGACTTTGATAAGGCGATCCTTCAAATTGAGCCAATGTCACTTTTTCGCCGGCTTTAAGCCAACAGTTTTCGATAAGAAATCTTACTATTTCAGTCAGTTTACCTCTACGAGTGTATTTTTCCACGTCGTCACGATAACCTTGAAGCAGAGAGTCATAGATGTCATCTAAGGCCAACACATCGCGCTCGTGGGCATACATATTCACCACTTCAGGCATTCCTCCTACTATAGTGTATTGATTAAAGAGGGACATTAAAGCCAAATGCATAGGCTGACTCTGCTCGGGATTTAATATAAAGTATTCCCAGAGTTCATGCCCCATGGCTCCCATAAACTCCTTAAAGCAGCACGGATGCATTCTAATATACTCTACTCGGCCTACTGGGAAAGACGCCTGAACGTCAACTACATTTTCCAGTAGAGAGCCAGCAGCTATAACGTGTATATCAGGACGTTCTTCCTTGAAATAGCGAAGACGCGATATGGTTTTTGGAGAGTTTTGTATCTCATCTATAAAGATCAGTGTCTCTCCAGGCCTTTTTAGGGTAGAACGTCGTGCAAACAAGGAGTTGATCAAGTCATCTAAAGGCAGAGGATTTTCGAGCATTTCCTTATCCATGTCCTCATCCAGATTAAACTTGAGATAATTGTCAAATTCCTTGCCTAGCATATCTACGACTGTAGACTTGCCCACCTGGCGAGCCCCACGAAGCACCAACGGCTTTCGATTCTCCTTTTCGCGCCAATGGCGTAGTTGGTTAAGTATGGTTCGTTCAATCATATTTGGCTAGTTTTAAGCCACAAAGATACTAAATTGTCATGAATACTCACCACTTGAGACTAATTTTTGTCACAAAACCCTACCTCTTAAGACTATTTTTTGTCACAAAATCCTACCCCCTGAGCCGATTTTTGTCACAAAACCTTACCAAAGTTTCACTTGGTATTCGCATCCATGGGGAGATATTCATTAACGGGGCTACTTGTTGCGCTTTTTTGGTTGACGGTTGAAACGATATTGTATATGCAGCATGAAGTAGCGTGGAAGCACATTGACGTAGGTCTCGGTGCGCGCCTGAGCATTGACCGAGTAGGTGACATTGCTGAGATTGTGTAGCATATCAAAACCGTCAAGCATGGCCACAAGGCTGCCTTTCAGCATGGAATAAGAAATACGGGTATTCCATACCAAATCGGTGGTATTGAGAGACTCATCACAGAATCCGGATCGCAAAAAAACGCTGAAATCTGTTGACACCTGCAGAT
The DNA here is from genome assembly GCA_020859845.1 of Bacteroidales bacterium. Classification (GTDB taxonomy): domain Bacteria; phylum Bacteroidota; class Bacteroidia; order Bacteroidales; family Muribaculaceae; genus Paramuribaculum. The sequence goes on along the minus strand of JAJBVL010000105.1, from coordinate 18,544 downwards.
CCTTGGTTATGTTGACCAATCCTGTCATGCCATATTTATGCTGCCACGTGTTCATTGCAGCAGTGGCTGAGTATCTGCGGTATGTGACATCCGCATTCAGGCCAATTTGGTTCTTCCCTATACCCCAGTTCCATTTCAATATCTCATTGACACCTTTCGAGGTCACCTTGCTTCGAGAGGGCACATTGTCATCTTCGCCCACGAGGTCTACGCTACGCACCATTGAACCGGTGGTCAGTGACTGCAGCGTCATGGTTTTTCCCGGTCCGAACTGAAGGCCGAGACCATAGCTTGCGCTCCCATCCCAGTTGCCGTTGACATTATATGTCTTGAAGCGACGTATGCCGGTTGTGCTTTCATATATATATCCTCTGGCAAGGGCGTTCTCTATTGTAGAGAATTTGAGATTGATATATTGCATCAGTCCTTTGGCCGGATTCATAAGCTCGGCATTGAGCGACACGCGGTGAAGCCGCGAGTTCTTCAAGCCTGCGTTGCCTTCATAGATATTGAGCGGATCGGTAGTGTCGGTCATGTCAACCATGTTAACGAGGTCAGGCGCCTCGCTCTGAAGTCCATACATGAGAGTGAACTTTTTTGTCCGGTTAGGCTTCCACTCAATAAATGTGTCATCAATATTGAGCAAAACGGTGTTGCGCACGATTGTCGTGTCAATTATACCACGGTGATAGGCAAGTCTTTTATCCGATAGGATTACAGGAATGTTGAACTGCCCGTTGACATTGCCCCTCTCAAAAAGCAACAACGGCGATATGGTATGGTCGTCATTCTTGATGCGGCTGACGTAACTATTCCTTCTGTCAAGTGTCGCCAAATATTCGCTTGTTGACGGGAGCAAGCCAAAGGGTCGATTGGCGTCATCGGAAAGTTCATGAAGATTGAATAGCTCTGAGGTGGTCTTACCTTCATTGTGAGCATATCTGTAGGTCAGTTCAAACGTAATGCCTTCGGTAAGATGCATATTATACCCTACATGACCACCCACTCTTGAAGTGTGGTTGGGATGGTTTTTGAAATAACGGTCATAGTACTGAGCGGCGGTGGCACCGGAGGAATACGACAGGTAATAACGTTCGAAACGGTCGTCCTTCATGGCGGAGTAGGTGGCATTGATACCCACCCTTATTATATTTGATGTGCCTGAGAGCTTTATGCGTGTGTCGGCGGACAACGAACCAGTCAGGGTATTGCCCTTCGACAGATTGTCACGCGTGTATCGGTTGATATAATCCGTCAGGAAACCAGGAGTTTGCCCGAAATCGACCAAATTCTCAAAAGTGATGTCCTGGACATTGCTCAGAAGGGTTATGGCCGCAGTAGCTGAGCTATTGTTTCGGTGTCCATACTCCAGCCGAGGGTTAATGCTGATATCAAATGCTTTACGCTTGAGATAGAAAAGATGCTTGGTATTGATGCTCAGGTTTCGGTAATGGTTGTTATGGAATATGCGGTCGTAGGTGTCGCCGCCGGCTAAAAAGTTGGTTCGATATATCCCTGTGTGGTCTTTCAAATCTGAGTGCTTCACCACTATATCTCCATTTGCTTTCCATCCCGCCATCTTTTTATCGACAGAATAATCAAGACCTCCAGTAGTGAGGCGTGTTACGCCCGTCTTCAAATCAGCTGGAGTCCAGGAGTCAGATTTACCCGGCTTGCGGTCATCGTTGAGGTTGTTGGAATTGACATACAGCGTGAGACGGGTGTCGGCTGTAAACCACATTCCTAACAATCGGCCCAGATAGCGGCTATCGGTTCCGATTCCACCTTCAATATTCGCAATTAATCCTGTGGCATACTCCTTTTTCAACCTTACGTCCATGACCAGTTCCTTGTCATTGCCAAGGTTTCGTCCTGCAAATTCACTCGCTTCGCCCACCTTGTCATAAATCTTTATATCTTTCACGGTATACGCTCCAATATTTTCAAGCATCAGTTGGTTATTGCCGTTGAAGAAATGCTTCCCATCGAGCATCAGTTATTCAATATACCTTCCGTTATAGTAGATTTGACCGTTTGACCTCAATTCCACTCCCGGTAGTTGAGCCACAAGGTCATCAAGCATCGATCCGCCGGCAATTTGGAAAGCATCAGCGTTGAACACTACAGTATCACCGCGATGGAAGAATTTAATCCGGCTAGATGTTACGGCAACCTCTCCAAGTTCTCGCGTTTTTGGCGACAACATTACTATCGGGAGTTCGACCACGCGTTCCTTGCTTGAGTAAGATGACGAGAGTATACTGACAAATTTGTTTTCGTAGCCGGGAGCGCTGATTGCAAGCAGATATTCCCCGCTACGCGATGGGAGAACAACCGAAAACCTCGAAGTAATCTCCTCTTCTCCATTGCGAATCACACGGTCGTGAGCCGATGTCGCAGATATGTAGGAGGAGTCAGGTAGCGATAGCAATTTGATTGTTGCGCCGATTACATCCTCAGTGTCGGTTTGGTCGCATACTCTACCAGTCAGAATCAATGGATTGGCCGCATGAAGCGATAAAGTGGTGATAAGGAGCAAAATTATAGATATGCTACGTCTCATTACTAGTCTGTCTGAGACCAGCAAGTGTATGGTCTGTGAGAGAGTAAGCTTGAAAACGCTAGTCCCGCTTGTTGGATTTTTCTTCATAAAGTTAATTCTTTAAGGAATGTTACTGTTTTTTTCTCTACTGCAATAGAAATGTTGATAGGATATCCTATAGATGCATTGAAAGAGAAAAATGTTACTTATGAAAAAAAAATTCTACAATCTAAGCCTCTTCTAATAGTCATTAAGTGAATAGTCACAATTACATTAAACTATCACTTTCTGAATCCCAGAGAGATTCTTCCATACTCTTTCAAGGGGACAGCTTTCCTCTCTGCGGTAGCTTTCGCAGTGCAGCGGCCCTCCGCTGCTCATTAAGCGTCGGCCCTCCGACGCGACTTTATGCCCATCGCCTTGTGAGAGCCAGAGGGCTGGCTCAAAAAGAGCAGCGGAGGGGCGCTGCACTGCGAAAGCTACCGCAGAGAGGAGTGAGAGGATTACCCCTTTGGATTGCTTGACTTTGGATTTTATCAAAAAAAGACCAGATTTGACTTTGGATTTTGTCAGATCTGGTCGAAATCTCTATACTTTAGAGGCGAGGGCCATGGCTTCGAGGAGGGAGCGCGAATTGTGGTAGGGACACTTCCAAAAGCCTGCTTTCTCCTTTGGGGAGCCAGGACTCCACTGCCATTCGCCATGCTCGTGGTCTACGAGATGGCTGTCGATCCACTGCCACGTCTGGCGCGCCTCGGCTGCCCGCTGCGGCTGTTGGTGATAGGCCGCAAGATAGAGAAGCCCCACCATTAGCTCGGCCTGCACCCACCAGTGCTTCTCATTGTCGTAGCGACCGTCGGCATGGCGCTCGTAGACCATAGAGCCGTCGTAGCAACGCCCTTCGAGCGCTGCCTCTGCTATCTTACGAGTATGGGCCAGCGACTCTTGGAGAAGCGCCTCATCGCCGAGCACCTGAGCAGCCTCAAGCAGCAGCCACGAAGCTTCTATGTCATGGCCAAACGACTGTATGCCCCCATCTTCGCAATGCCAATCATCGTCGAAGAAGAGGCCCAGATGATGTGTCTGCGGGTTTTCTATCTTATCGTAGAAGATATGGAGCAGACTCGCCACCGCTTCTTTACACTCCTCCGTAGGCCACACGCGCAGCAGGTTGGCGTAGCCTTCGAGGATATGCAGATGGGTGTTCATAGTCTTGCTCGAATTGGCATCCTTGTCGCTCAGGCGCATGTCGGCTATAGGCTGCCAGTCGCGCGTCAGAGCCTCAATGTAACCACCCTTCTCGCGGTCGCGGCTAAAGCGCTCAATCACGCGGAAAAGCGCGATAGCCTCGTCAAGCACACGTGGATCGGGATCCATACGATAATATTCGCTCAAGCCATAGATCATGAAGGCTATGGCGTAGAACTGCTTCTTAGTGTCAAGCGGAGCGCCGTCGGCCGTGAGCGACCAGTAGACACCGCCATTCTCGCGGTCGATGAAATGGTCGAGGCAATAATCAAGCGCGCGGCGTGCCATTGCGCGGTAATCTTCGCGGCCAGTGGCACGCGCTGCGGCTGCAAAGCTCCAGAGTATGCGAGCATTGAGGATAGCCCCCTTGGGAGCATCAGGGTCGAGGACATCGTGGGCATCGCGGTGGCCATAAAAGCCACCACGAGGGTCCACCATGCAGTCCTTCCAGTAACGGAGGATATTGTCTAAAGCGTCTTTCACAATCTTGTTATTTAATAGAATCCCCTGCAGGATACTTTTGACTTTTGACTTATTACTTTTGACTTATTACTTTTGACTTTTGACTTATTACTTTTGCCTTTTGCCTTAAACTCAAGGCGTATCGGCGGGGTCGGTCATCTCGTCATACTGAGGCGACTTCGTGGGGTCGAACCCTGCACGCACCTCCTTGAGGCGAGCCACAATATCATCTACACGCTTGGTGGTCAAGGGATAAAACCATACCACGATGATAGCCAGAAGAGCCACAATAGCCGGAATAAAGGTCATCAACCACCAAAGGCACGTGATGGCGCTCGGAGGCTGGTCGATCTCCATATTGGCCTGCTCGTTGGTGCGGGCAATGTAGCCAAAGCCATTGAGGAGCCACAACACGGCAGCCCCACCGATGGCCCCGCCAAACTTCTGAGCCATCGACGACGACGAGAAGATGAGGCCTGTAGAAGCCGTGTGAAACTCCAGTTCGGCATAGTCCGACACGTCGGCATACATCGACCATACCAGCGGCGACATGATACCCGTGAAGATAGATATCACAATCTGGAGGCCAAGCATTGCCCAATACCCACCAGGATTCAAAGGCACGAAGAAGAAGGCTACGCTAAGCCCTATCAACACGGCGTTGACAAGGATAAACGTGGTCTTCTTGCCGAGACGATTGGCAATAGGTACTGCCAACCCTACACCCACCATATTGCTAACCTCGCCGATGCTCAGGAAGAGACCCGAGTAGAAGAGGAAAGATATGGAGAAGAGGAAGATGTGGGCATCGAAGCCTATCACGTCGGCAAAGAAGTAGGCCACTGTAGCGCCGCGCACGGTATTGAAGAGGTTGTAGCATAGGGCAGCGCCGATAAGAAGCCACCAGGGCTTATTCTTAAGCAGCGACTTGAAGTCGCTCCCCACGCTCACGGTCGAGGTGGTCTTGATGCGTTCGCGCGTCAGCTTGAAGCAGCATAGGAAGAGGATGAAGCAGGCCGAGGCTATCACCACCATGGCCATCTGCCACGAGCTCTGAAGCGACAGACCGTAGTGGTCCTCGAAGAGGCTGCAAAGAGGTTCCCAGGCTGCCAAGGCGATAAACGAACCGCCGTAGGCAAAAAACATACGGAAGGCCGAGAAGACAGTCTTCTCCTTGGGATTGTCGCTCATCACTCCGAGCATAGCGCCATAAGGCACGTTGATGCCGGTGTAGACAGTCATCATACAGATGTAGGTGACATAGGCCCATACCAGCTTGGCGGCATAGCCCCAGTCGGGAGTGGTGAAGAGCAGTATACCACATATAGAGAATGGCGCGGCCACCCACAGCAGGTAGGGGCGATACTTGCCCCAGCGCGTGTTGGTGCGGTCGGCGATGACGCCCATTGCGGGGTCGGAGATACCATCCCATATACGCGTAATCAGCACTAATACTCCAGCATCTACGAGCGAGAGCCCGAAGATGTTGGAGTAGAAAAACGGTAAGTAGTAGCTGAATACTTTCCAAAACATTGACGACGCCATGTCGCCAAATCCATAGCCTATTTTTTCCTTAAGTGAACTCATGATTGGCTTAGTCGTGGGAGTCTCGTCTACGAGAGGGCTAAGTTCTTATCTATTAACTGATTGATAGCGCGCACGGAGGAGCTGGTGGTCAGTCGGTCCTCGGGCGTGTTGAGACAGTAGTCGACCAGTCGGTCGATCGAGGAGGTGGCCACATGCATACGCGTGTCGCTCGAAGCGTAGTAGATCAGCACTCGGCCATCCTCATCGGCAATCCAGCCGTTGGAAAACAGCACATTCATCACGTCGCCGATATACTCCTCCCCTACAGGAGCCATCAGATAGCCGCCAGGGGTGGCGATAGCCTTCCAAGGCTCCTCAAGCGAGGTCATATACATGTAGAGGACGTAGCGCAGGCCTGAAGCGCAGCCACGCACACCGTGGGCCAGATGGAGCCAGCCTTTAGGCGTCTTGATAGGCGCGGGGCCTTCGCCATTTTTCACCTCTTTGATGGTGTGATAGTGGCGACGATCGATGATACGCTCATGCTCTATCACGGCGTTGGTTATGTCGTCGACCAGAGCCCATCCGATGCCACCACCGCTACCTGTGTCGATGAAGCCATCTTGCGGACGTGTGTAGAGAGCATACTTGCCATCCACAAACTCAGGATGAAGCACCACGTTGCGCTGCTGCGAGGCGCTCTTGAGGTCGGATAGGCGGTGCCAATTGACGAGGTCCTTGGTGCGGGCTATACCGCAGGCAGCCGTCGCTGCCGAGAGGTCCTCGGGATGGGCATCGTCGTGACGCTCCACACAAAAGAGGCCGTAAATCCAACCATCCTCGTGGGCTGTGAGGCGCATGTCGTAGATGTTGGTGCCTGGCACATCGTTATCAGGCATAGTGATGGGGTGCCCTACGAAGCGGAAGTTGTCGATGCCGTTAGGGCTTTCTGCCAGAGCGAAGTAGCTCTTGCGGTCATATCCCTCCACACGCACCATGAGGACATACTTCCCCTGCCACTTTATAGCGCCACTATTGAGAGTGGCGTTCACCCCTATTCGTTCCATGAAGAAGGGGTTGGTCTGTGGATTGTAGTCATACTTCCACAGCGGTGGCACAGTGTCGGCGGTTATGATGGGATTGACATATCGCTCAAAGATGCCGTTACCCTCGATGGGAGAGTTGGGGCGGGAGACATACTCCTCGTAGTGCTGCTCCACCCACTGCCGGCGTTGATCAAAAATCGTACTCATAGATTCTCTTTAAGTGTAGAGGTAGTGTTTTATGTATAAAGGTCTAACAATTTTAGCGAGGCATTTGCCCTACAAATACTGTGGTAGAATCATTATAAAATGCGCGGAAATTGTCCTCCGAGGCGTGTCCCTTCCAAGGGCCATAGAAGTGGTTGGGCTTGTCGTGGGCATTGCGCCACACTACGACGTAGGCCACTGGCTCTTCCTTGACTACAGGCAGCAGCACCTCGGTCCACCAGTTGGCGATAGGAATGCTCTCAAGGCCTGTCTCGGTGAAGGCAGCAATCTTGCCACGCTTCTGAGCCTCAGCGCGAGCTATCGACAGCGCACGCTTGGCATCGCGCTGATAGCCTTCGATGCCCTTCTCGCCTCCATAGTGGTAGATGTCGGCGCCAAGGATGTCGACATACTCATCGCCAGGATAGCGCTCCATGTAGGCTGCATCATCGGCCACGCGGTCGGGCGAGTATGCCCACACTACGTTGTTTACACCCTGCTCGTCAAATACGCGACGCATCTCGGTCCACAAGGCTTGGTAGTCGGCTGCTGAGCAGTTGGGGGTACCCCAGAAAAACCAGTTGCCTGTATGCTCATGCCAGGGGCGGAAGATGATGCCTATCTTGGAGCCATCGGCGCGCTGAAGCGAGTTGAAGTAAGAGGCAAGCGTCAAGAGCTGCTGACGATAAGCAGCTGCCACTTCGGGATTGTGCACCATCTGGCTTACGATGGTGGTGTCGGCCGTAGTCCAGCTATCGTTGCCGTTCACGGGGTTGCGGGGATGCCAGTTGTAGGCGTTGATACCTCCGCGAGCATCCTGTGCTATAGCCTCACGGCGCATACGCTCGAAGGAGACGCCATCGAGGTTGAGGCTGTCGCCAATCTCGATGCCACCCATATCCCAACCCATCACTGCGGGATACTCGCCTACGATCTCCAATACGTCCGAGCGACCTTCATCGCCCACCCAGGCATGGCCATATACGGGGTCGTCTTCGTGGCCGAAGGCGGTCAGCTGGCGCTCGCTGAGGGTGTTAAGACGCTGTATCAGCTGCTGAGCGGGAGAGATACTATCTACTGTAGCTACCTCCTGAGAAGCCTTGTTGGAGTTGGAGCAGCTCATTGTAAGAGCCATGGAGAGGGGCAGGAGAGCACCCATCATGAGGGTTGAGATAAGATGTTTCATCGTTGTATAATTGGTGTAGATTAATAGTCTACGCAAAATTAATAAAAAAGTGTATACAGGGTTTTACGGGTGGCTATTTTTATTATTACTTCATTCTATTTAAGAGATGGCATATCCTCGCGATTGAGCGTCGTGGAGGCATTCATTACAGCAGAGATATGCTCGGCAGTGTTGCCAAAGCTATCATGAGTGGCGTCGGAGGCGATGTCGTAGGTATACCACAGCATGAAGTAGCTCCAACCGGCGCCAGCGGCCAGACACTCCTCGGTCGACTGTAGGTAGCCAGTCTCGCTGATAGTCACCATACGTTTGCCGCCTGTCATGCTCATCAGCGCTGCATAGGCTGCATATTGAGCTGATTCATCGCCCTCATCAGCATATATGTCGGTGCCAACGATGTCGACATACTCATTGCCAGGATAAGAAGCCTCCATCTGGCTCTCATAGCCTTCCTCATACTGAGCAGTCCACACCCAGATAAGGTTGTTAAGAGCGTGGTAATTGACGAGGCGGTCATACATCAGCTTCCACAGCTTGGTGGTATACTCATCGCCGTAGCGTCCCCACCAGAACCAAGCGCCACTCCACTTGTAGCTGCCAGCAGCCTCATGTAGCGGACGCCACAACACTGGGATACCAGCATCCTGAAGGAGCTTTAGATAGCCGGCTATCTGATCAATGTCGGCAAGGATACATTCATTTTCCCATGTACCATCTTCTACGGCGTTGCGGATGTCAAACTCCGTAGCGCTGGTCACATCGTCGCCAGGCACTCGGCAACCATAGCGGTCGTAGTCGGCATTGCGCCATGCGTCTTCATCGGTGGGCACGAACCAATGCCACATGTAAGATACCAATCCATTGGCCTCCCATTGGGTCTTGGCGGGGGTGATGTCCGTATAATCTATCCAGTTGCTTCCTGAGTAGAGATGGGAGATAAAGTCGTAGCCCGTGATGGCTGGATACTTGCCGCTAATGCTGTAGATCCAGTCGGCCATGCGGTTGTTGTTGTTGACGTTGGCCATGGCTCCTGAAAGTATCTTCTTGCCATTTTGTTCCTGGAGGAAAGCATATACGGCCTTAGCTTCGGCCGTTGCCGAGGTATTACAGAGGTCGAGGAAGGAGGTGGGCGGCACCACTATTTCCTTGGTCGGCGTAGAGAAGGAGAGGGTGAATGGCTCGGCATATTCGCCTGAATTGATGCCAGCCACGGCACGCTGGGGTATCTCAAATGTGTAGCTGACGCCAGCGGCCAAAGCAAGCTCCACAGTGAGGGTGCGCTGGTCGTCGCCCATGGTGGCTGTGACTGCCTGCCCATTGAGCGTGGGCGACACGAGGGTGCTGAGCGCCACCTCGCCGTCATACACTACCTCAAGCGAGGTAGTGTTGGCGGGGTCAACAGAGGCGCCTTCAGCTATGGATGCCGACTGCACGTTATACACTTTTCCTGTCACATTGGAAGGATTGATCTTGCTCTCATCGTCGTCGCAAGCCGTAAAGGTCAGCGTAGCGGCTGCCATCAGGAGAGCTGGAAGGATATATTTCATAGTGATGAGTGATTTACTTGTTTACTACTATCTTGTTGACACGCATATCTGAGCCCTGGATCACCATACCCACACGGGTGTCACCATTCTGGTAGGCTGTGTTGAGGCCCCAGTAGTCGCCAGGATTGTTAAGGATATCGTCGAGCACACTTTGGGTGAGCGTCAAGGTGTATTCCGTAGCGCTCTTGTCGGCGATAGCGTCGGTAGAGAGATATCCACCGCCGAGCTCGTCAAAGTAGAGGGTCGACCAGCAGCCATTGTTGATCTGTATCTGTCCCCAATTGTCGTTTTGGGTGATATAGAAGGTGATGGTAGCACCTGCCTTCAGACCTTCAAAGAAGTTGAGGGCGAGACCAAAGCGGCCCGTGTCGTCCCATGTGAGGTCCACTGGACCTTCAAAGACCGTCGTGCCCAGGTCTTGCTCGTAGGCGAGGGTCACCTTGTTGACCACGCAGTTGCAGCCGTTGAACACAAACGCTGTCTCGCTCCAGCCATCTTCCACGGTGCGGCCTGCTGCGAGGATCTCGGCTGTCAGCTCTACCTCTATCGTTGTGTCGTCAGGACCGAAGTTGAGGAAGGCCAGCGACGACCAGTTGGCATCGTTGAGCTGCAGCTGGGAATAGTCGCCGTAAGGAGCCACGTGGATGGTCATGATAGCGCCTGCGGGCACACCGTCAAGTTTGTCCTTATAGATGCGGAAGTTGCCCTCCCAGTTGCCCATGTCCACTGGTCCTTCATCGTAGGCTACAATCTCCACATGAGTGGCGGGAGTGACATCGTAGGTGTAGGATATCTCGCCATTGCTGGAGATGAGGGTCACTACAGTGCCTGCACCACACGAAGAGGGGAGAGCTACATATAGGACGTTGTTGTTGCTGATATACTGCACGCTGGTGCCATTGACCTTCACGTCGGTAAGCTTGTCGGCATTGGCGATATTAAGCACGAGCAGTTCGCCAGCCATTGGCTCCTCGGTGGCTACGCTCTCCACGTAGGCACATTCAGGCAGCAGGATTGTGAGCTGAGGTGTCTCTACGCTCTCGCCATTGGCCATGTGAAGCACGAGATTACCAGTCTGGGCTGTGGCGGGGGCAGTCACTGTAATCTCAGTGGCTGAAGGATTCTCCACGGCCACCTCTACATCGCCCGTAAACGTGATGCTGGTGACGAGGTCGAGGTTCTTACCTGTAATCTTAAACTCAGCATTGGCAGCCACAGCATCGGGCGTGAAGGCTATCTCCTCAGGCTTGGCAGTGGCGATGGCCAAGCTTACTGTCTTGCCGCTACGCAGGTTGAGCACCAGGTCGCCGCTCTGAGCCTCGGCAGGGACAGTCACTGTCAGTTGGGTAGCGCTAATGGCTGTTGGCTCTACAGCGTCCTCCATGCCGGGGAACAGAACGGTAGTCACTTGGTCGATGTTGACGCCCTTGATGACCAGAGCATCGCCGGCTCGCAGGCCTTCGGCAGGCTGCGCCTCAAGCTCGGTGGGCACCACTACACCAATGTTGGCCACGGCTACCTTTACACCTGATGCAGGGATAGCTACGATGGCGCCATCGGTCACATCGTCGGGGAGCGTGAAACTGATGGTGGAAGCGTCGGCATCGTATTCAAAGTCGACTTCTTCGCCTGATGGCAGCTCTACGCGGCGCACGAGGTCAAGGTCGTCGCCAGCGATAGTCACCACAGTACCACCCTTTACATCCGTGAGATCAAGCGGAGCGGATACAGAGGGCAATATGACCTCCAGTTCATCCTCGCTCTTGAGGGTGTTGGGCACGGCAGCTGCATCGCTGATGATGATTATACCACTCACTGCCTCTTCTGGCACAATGAGCTTAATCTCCTTGCGCGAATGAGCTGTAAAGTCGTCGGCAAAGACGTTGACGCTATCCGTCTCAAAGGCAAAGCATACTTCATTGATGAGGTTGAGATATTCGCCCGAGATGGTCAGTTCGTTGCCCGGCTTAATACGTGCTGGCGAGAAGCCATCGATGCTGATAGGCTCGGTATAAGTGAGCATAGTCTTGGTGGTGATGGTGCCACCGGAATAAGAGAGCGTGAGGTAGCCTGGTTCGGCGGTCTGAGGCACGGTGACACGTATCTCACCCTCATCGATCACCTCAATCTGCGATATAGGCTCACAGCCAGGGATGGTCACCGAAGTGATGCGATTCATACCGCTGCCAAGGAAGCGTAGTTCGCCGCCACGAGCCACAGGGCTCGGGCCAAAGGAATTGAGGCTCACTCCACCCTTATATTGGTTGGTGTCGTAGTCGTCGTTGTCGTCGCTGCAGGAGCTGAGGCTCAGTGAGAGCGGGGCCAGCATCGCGGCGCCCATGATGAGCCATCCTGCTATATTGAGTTTGCGTAACATATTCTTCTTGCGATAATATATGGTTAATAAGGATGAAAGGATTAAAGGGCTACAGCGCGGATGTTGTCAATCTTTATGACGGGCTGACATTCTACACCAGTCACGCCTCCGCCAGTCACGAAGATCACGAAGCTGGCAAAGCTCTCTGCAGTAAGGCCTTGGGTAGCATTGCCACCCGACATGTCGTAGACAAACTCGCTAAAAGGCACAGTCACCGTGATCCACTCATCGTTGGTATGGAATGCCGATGTGGCGCTCCAAGGACGATACAGTCCGCGTGGATAGCCAGGGTTGGAGGCGTCCTGGAAGTAGTCGTTGTTGGGGCCACCAATGGCGTTGCCATAGATGTCGATGCCTCCCCAGCCGGTGGTCACCAGATTGGTGCCCGCAAAGATAAGCTGCATGGCTCCTGCCTGCCAAGCGTTGGCCGAAGGCACACAGAGCTCAAACTTAAGGCCCATGTTTTTCCAGTCGGAGAAGTCGACGATATCGTAGAGGCGCACACCATCGGCTGGATACTGCGTAGGCTCGCTCCAGTCGCCAGGCCAGTATTCGAAGGCGTAGTGGCCATCATCCCATCCGCCATCGGCGCTCATCGTCACGTCGGCAGAGCCAAGGCGCACGTAGTTGCCCGAGATGGCATTGTCGTCGGTCTCGATAGCGGCATCATGCCAGCCGTGGTTGCCGAGCCCCGTCAGGCCGTCAAAGTCAAAGAGCATACCGCGGGGGTCCATATATTCCAGTGTGGAGATGGTAGTGCCATAGATAGTGGTGATAGTGATAGGTCCAGGCTGTGCGCCCTCGGGGATTACCACCTTAATAGCTGTCTGGCTGACGCTCGTCACCTGAGCTTCTACACCGCCAGTGAATGTGACGGTCAGAGGCACGTTGGGGTCGTCGACAAAGTAGGTGCCAGAGATAGTCACCGTAGTGCCGGGCTTGGCATATTCCAGCGACATCTCGTCGATACGCGGACCGGGCACTACCACCTCAAAGTAGTAGTTGGCCTCCAGTCCCGTGGAGGTCACAAACCTTACGTTGTTGGTCACCTCACTTGGTATCACCGAGGGGATATCGCAGATGATGGTGTGGGATGTCACCATTGTGGGGTTGAGTTTGGCCTTCTGGTCGTTGAACCACACCTGCTGCACATCGCCGAGGTTGTCGCCTACGAAGCAGATGTGAGAGCCCAGCGATGCGCTGACTATCAACGAGTCGGAGAGGGAGGCGCGACAATCGCGCACGTATTTAATCACCGGCAGCTGTCCGCGATCCTTGTCGGCATCGGTGTCGTCGCTACAGCTGGCGAGGGTTGTGGCGCCAAGGGTAGCAAGTGCCGTGAGGGCTATATATCTGAAAAATGTTTTCATGTCGTGTCGTTGGTTGTGGATAAGTGATGTTTTATTCGACATAGAAGTCTACTGGATCACCTGCCAAGGCTGGTGATGAGGTGGAGACTGAAGCTGGGATAGGACATACAAAGGCATCAGCAGTAAGGATGATGGGGTCGTACATGGCATACTCGGCTTTGCTTTGCACGATGATATAGCTGTCGTCGCGGTTTTCATCGGCTTGGTCCATTCCGTCCTTGGCGATGTATTGCGAAGCGCGGTTGTAGCCTGTGTGGTAGCCAGTGTTGATCCAGTTGAGAGCTGCCTGGTCGCCTTCGCGATAGCGCAGACGCTGGGTGTCAAACCACGACTGCGACTCGAAAGCAAACTCGCGCAGACGCTCCTTCATGAGGTCTTCATAGGTGACGGTCGACACTTGAGGAAGGCCTGCACGGTCGCGCACGGCGTTGAAGCGCTGTATGGCAATAGCGTCGCTGGTGGAGCTTGCCGTGCCCATGATTGCCTCTGTATAGAGCAGGTAGACGTCGGCCAGTCGCATCAGATAGATGTTGTTGGCTGCATCTTGGTTGATACCCACGTTGCCGTCACAGTCGGCGCTCTTGCCAATGATATACTTCTTGATATGGGCATTCACCTCGTTGCGATCCTCAACGATGTTGCCCTCGTCGTCGCGATTCACATAATAATAAGTGTAGCCACCACTGGCTTTGGCAAGATTAGGATAATAGTCGCCATTGGTCATATAGGTCCACTTACGGCGCTTGTCGGTAGAGTCAAAGAGTTTCTGGAGAGCGATAGTCGGGCCCTTGCCTGCACCCCACGTCTGGTCGGCGATAACCGACGAGCGGCTCCAAGCCACATTGTGGGCATTGCCATAAGAATAACCTTGCACGGCACACTGGATGGCAAAGATTGACTCTGGACCATTGTTGGCGTCTACGTCAAAGAGCGTAGAGAAGTCGTTGTTGGTAAGCCAATCGTTGGCATCCATCACGGCCATACAATCCTGAGCTGCTTGAGCGTAAAGGGCGGCGCGGTCGTAGCCATAGTCGCTATGCGAGGCCATCGTCACGAGCAGCTTGGCACGGAAGGCGCGAGCCGTCTGCTTGGTGCAACGGAAGGCGTCGGCATCGGTCTCTGGAAGGTATTCCTCGGCATAGTTGAGGTCGTCAAGAGCAAACTGATAGATGCTCTTCTGGGTGTTACGTGGCAGGTCGAGGTCGCTGTTGGAGATATTCTCGGTGTTGTTGTAGACGATAGGAGCATCGTGCCACACCTCGGCTATCCACCAGTAGCAAAGGGCGCGTACACAGCGGGCCTCAGCCACTGCCTTGTCGATATCCTCCTGGGCCACGCCTGAGCACTTGCCTGGCATGTCGTTGATGATAGAGTTGGCAAAGGCTATCACATTGTAAAGGCCTTTCCAGCCCTCATCGATATAGGCATTGATGGCCGTGTAGGAGCCAAAAAACCATTGTCCCTCGGCATCGTAGGTGTACCACATGTCGCCATTGATCATGTCCATCTTCCACTGGAAGTTCATATGGAAGTTGCTCCATGTCTTGGAGGCGTAGAGCGTCAAGGTGTTGGCGCGGAGCATCGTGGCGCTGGTATAGTAGGTGTCGAGCACGAGCTTGTCCTCTGGCTCAATGGTCAAGAAGTCGTCGCAGGATGCCAGTGAGCCCACCAGCAATGTGCCTACTGCTATATTTTTCAGTATTGATTTCATGTTGGGAGTGTAAAGCGTTAGCATAAAAGGTTAGAAACAGAGGTTGAGGCCCAGAGTATACGTGCGGGGCGTGGGATAACGTCCACGGTCGATGTTCTGATAGAGAGCACTCTGGTTGAAGGCACCGATTTCAGGGTCGTAGCCCGAATACTTGGTGAAGGTGTATACATTTTGCACGTTGACATATATCTTAGCCGAGGTGAGGAATACTTTCTTAGCCCAGGCTGCCGGCAGGTTGTAGGCCAGCGATATGTTCTGGATGCGCAGGTAGGTGCCACTCTCAATCCAGCGGTCGCTCATGCGGTTGTTCTGGTTGCCGTCGAGCGAGGAGAAGCGTGGTATACCGTTGTCGTTCACAAGGTAGAGATTGGAGATGTCGGTAGAGCTGCCATTGGGGTCGATAAGTCCTATCTGAGCGCGCTTGAGCACGTTGGTATGCTGGTTGTCCCAGATGGAGTTGAGGCCCTCGGTACGATAGCGTGCCCAGTTGAGGATGTCGCCACCCACCACGCCGTTGAGGCCAATATTGAGTTCCCAGTCTTTCCAAGTGAAGGTGTTGGTCCAGCCGAAAGTGAAGTCGGGGTTAGGATCGCCGATGATAGTCTGGTCGTTGTCGTCGATCACGCCATCGCCGTTGAGGTCCTTAAACTTGATGTCGCCTACCCATACGCCCGATTCCTTGTCGATCTTGTTGGCATAGGGAGTAGTGCCACCCGTCTGTGTGGCGTGGCCTATGATGTCGGCTTCGTTCTGGAAGAGGCCCTCAGTCACATAGCCATAGAATACGCCCATAGGCTCACCAACCTTAAACATAGTGGCTGTCTGGAAGGCTGCATACCAGTCGATGTTGCCGTAGAGCACCTGCGAATCGTCGTTCAGGGCCACCACCTTGTTCTTGTTGTGGGAGATGGTGATTGCCGACTGCCAATAGAAGTCGCGAGTCACGATGGGACGAATGTTGAGCTGTATGTCAATACCAGTGTTGCGTGTCTTGCCGATGTTGGCATAGGGGTTTTGGATGGTGCCCCAGTCGTTGGATGCTATATGGTTGGGGGTGAAGATCTGCATCAAGAGGTCCTTGGTCTCCTTGCGATACACGTCGACGGTCAGCTCCACACGGTTGTTCCAGGCCGAGAAGTCGATACCAGCGTTATACTGCACCGAGCTTTCCCATTTCAGCTTGGGGTTGGAGAGGTTTTGAGGATAGTAGGCAGTTCCCGAGGGGGTGAGCATAGTAGCCATAGCAGAAGCGTAGCGATAGGTGTCGATGTTTGAGTTACCTACCTCGCCATAGCCGAGGCGGAGCTTTAGATTGTTGAGCCAAGCCACGTCTTGGAGCCACTTCTCTTGATTGATACGCCAAGCCAAAGCCACCGAGGGGAAGTAGCCCCACTTGTTGGAAGGACCAAACTTTGAGCTACCATCGGCACGCAGCGTGGCTGTCAAGAGGTAGCGATTGTCAAAGCCATAGTTTAAGCGGCCAAAGAATGAGGCGGTAGAGGCTGCGTCCTTGGAGCCAGCGTTTGACACAAAGTCGCCATCTTCTGTCATCACGAAGATATTGTCGGTGGTGAAGTTTTGTTTGATAAGCTGGGTGTATTCCCACGAGCTCTTGGAGGCTTCAAAGCCCACCATCATCGTCACATCGTGCTTCTGGGCAAACTTCTGATGATACGTAAGGTAGTCTTTCTGCATCCAGTAGAAGGAGTGGTTCTCGCGGTGGAGCATCTGGTTGATGTCGTTGCTCACGAGGCCAAATTCATAGCGAGGCACGTAGCTCTTGTTCTGATTCTCTCCGGCGTCAAAGGCGTATTCTGAGCGGAAAGTGAAATGCTCCAGAAAGTCTACACCGAGATAGAAATTGCCCATCACGCGCTGGCGCAGCAGCTTGTTGTTTTTCTGAAGGGCAAGGGCCACGGGGTTCCAGGTCGATGCACCATTGACGGTGTTAGGACCTGCCCAGTTGCCTTCGAAGTCGCGCACGGGGACAGAGGGCATCATTGTCATGGCCTGCATGATTACACCGTCGCTACCATCATTGAGCGTAATCTTTTCATCGGTGCGGGTATAGGCCAGCGAACCACCGATGGAGATATACTTGTTGAAGTGGTTGTCAACGTTGAAGCGCGTATTGAAGCGGGTGAAGTCGGAGCCGATAATCGTACCCTCCTGATCCATCCAACCGCCCGAGAGAGCAAAGGTGGTCTTATCGTTACCGCCAGTGACACTCACTTGATGGCTCTGCATGAAGGCTGTGCGGAATATCTCGTCTTGCCAGTCGGTGCCTGCGCCAAGCAGCGAAAGGTCGCTGTAGGTGGTGTCAAAATTGCTGTCGTTGAGGACGCCCTCGTCGTAAAGTTGCTGCTGATACTGAGCATACTCGCGGAGGTCCATCATGTCGATTTTCTTGGCTACAGTCTGCCAGGCCACATAGCCGTCATAGTTGATATTGGAGTGGCCTGCCTGACCGCGGCGAGTGGTGACCATCACCACACCATTGGCGCCAGCAGCACCATAGATGGCGCAGGCCGAGGCGTCCTTGAGCACGTCGATGCTGACAATATCACTCGGGGCAATAGCTGCCAAGGGGTTGACCGAGGTCTGACCATTGGAGCCACCAGCCCAGTCAAAGCCACCGATTTCGCTACCGGCTGTCGACATCGGCACACCGTCAATGATATACAGAGGCTCGTTGGAGCTGCTCAGAGAGGACGCACCGCGGATACGTATCGAAGTGGCACCACCAGGAGCACCTGAGTTTTGGGTCACCTGCACACCAGCCACCTTGCCTTGCAGCATCTGGTCGGCATTGGTGACTATGGTCTGCTTCATCTGATCCTCGCTGAGGGAGGCCACAGAGCCAGTGATGTCGCTCTTGCGCTGCGTACCATAACCCACCACTACCACCTCTTCGAGCAGATTGCCTGCTTCGCTGAGGACAATGGTCAGTTCGGAGCGCCCGTTGAGGGGTTCTTCTTTAGTGTCATAGCCTATATAGCTCACCACGAGTGTGGCTTTAAGGCTCGATACATTGAGGGTAAAGTCACCATCCATGCCTGTTGCTGTGGCATTGGCTGGATTGTCTTTTTCACGCACGGTGGCACCTATCAGTGGATCGTCTGTCGTGTCCACCACGATGCCTTTCACGGTAGTCGTCTGGGCGAAGATGGTCAGCGAGAAGCAGAGGAGCAGCGCCGCCAAGAGACACCTAAGGTCAAAGAGCTTTCTTTTCATTTTGTGAAGGTAAGAATAAAGATTGGTATATTATGTCACTGCTGTCCGGAGAAATTTTCCCTAACAAGGTTTAAATAATTAATAATTAAT
>JAJBVL010000065.1:14785-72508 GCA_020859845.1 Bacteroidales bacterium | reverse complement strand
AACTCTTCGCTGTTTGTATCTTGTTCTTCTTTTTTTCTCTGAAGTGTGCTCCGGATGTCCTTAAGGTCTTCCTGTATGTGTACTTTGGAATTTGACTAGAGTAGCCTCGCACCTCGTTCTCTCTCTTCTCGCGAGAGCGTTGTGCTCTCTCGAAGCTCTCTTGTACTACTTCGTCTGTTGCAATAATGTCAATGTTCTTGGTTTCGCTTTCTAAGCCGCGCCGTCTTTTTTTGGCGCCGAAATGTTTTGCAAAGTTACGGCAAGTTTTTCAAACCGCCAAATCTTTAACTCGCTTTTAACACTCTTTGCGCGTCGTTCACCATTCCAGGCCTTCGGGCGTCTCTCGCCGCCCCGCCGGGCGACCCGTTTCTCAAAAGCGAGTGCAAAGTTACAACCTTTTCGGCGACCCGCCAAATTTCCGGCGCATTTTAACTCCGATTTAACATTTGAGTGCGGTATAGGCCCTATAGGCCCTATGGGGCTTATAAGGCTTATGGGGCTTATAGGGCCTATACACCTATATAATATAAAAGGCTGGGACCCGGAGGAGCCTCAGCCTTTCTAAGAGATTCTTTAGTGGGATTATTCTACCGACACCATCTCAACGTCAAAGACGAGGGTGGAGCCACCAGGGATATTGCCTTGCGAGTTGTTGCCATAGGCGATGTCGCTGGGGATGTAGAGGATATACTGCGAGCCGGGGTTCATCATAGCGAGGCCTTCAGCAAAGCCTGCAATAACGCCCGTCATTGGGAACTCAACGGCTTCGCCCTTAGAGCTATCAAACTCGGTGCCGTCGATGAGCTTGCCAGTGTATTTCACCTTCACCTTGCCATCCTTTGCGGGAAGCTTGCCAGAGCCTTGCTTCACCACCTTATAAGAAAGGCCGCTTTCGGTGGTCTGGATAGAAGAATCGTTGGCCTTGAGCTGATCTATATACTTCTTGCCAGCCTCAATGTTTTGGTTGGCCTCAGCCTCCTTGGCTTCGCGAGCAGCACGTCGGGCAGCGTCTTGACGATCGCGTTGCACTTGCTGCACCTTCATCATCGTGGCCTGGAAACCGGTGTTGTCGGCGTTGATAGTCTGAGCATTTACGCTGTCGGCCATGAAAGCCGAAGCGAAGTTGCGATAGAGCTCTTCGCTGTTGACATTGATGCCGTTTTGCTGGCACTGCAGGAGCTGCTGTGCTACTTGCATACCGAAGTTAACGCCATAGAGATAGCCCATGTCGTTGGTGTCGGCCTGCGAGATAATCTGCTTGAAACCGCGGAGAAACGACTCCTTCTTGATCTTCTCACGATCAGCCTCTGGGAGGGTGGAGAAGTGCTGGGCAAATTGAGCGCCCTGCGAACGGCCGATATAATAGGCCATCGAGTCGGCAAGGTCTTTGGGTTCGGCGCTGGATGAGCCACCGCAAGAGGCAGTGGAAAGCAGCATTACCAGAGCGCCACAAGCAATAATAATTTTCTTCATGTGGAATGTGGAAAATGTTGAAATGTATGTGAGTGATTGTATATGTAAGTCTCTTACTTACCGAGCACCTTGATGAGCTCCACATCAAAGATAAGGGTGGCATTGGGACCTATCATGCCACCAGCGCCGTTGGGCCCATAGGCAAGATTGCTGGGGATATGGAGGCGCCATTTGGAGCCAGCCTTCATGAGCTGAAGAGCCTCGACCCATCCGGGGATTACCTGGGTGACCCCAAAGGTGGCAGGCTCGCCGCGCTCCACTGAGCTGTCGAATACAGTGCCGTCGATGAGCTTGCCGGTGTAGTGGACTACAACCTGGTCGCCGCGTTCGGGCTGTGGGCCTTCGCCTTCCTTGATGATTTCATACTGCAGGCCTGAGGGAGTGGTGAGCACCTCGGGGCGCTTGCCATTCTCAGCGAGGTAAGCCTCGCCCTGGGCCTTGTTGGCCTCGGCCATCTTAGCCATTGCTTCGCGTTGACGCTCCTCGAGGGCTTCGAAGAATTTACGGATCTCTTCCTTGGCCTCGTCGTAGGTCATAAGAGGCTTCGCGCCTTCAAACACGGCTTTTACCCCTTCGGCAAAGTCCTTATACGAAAGCTTTTCGATGCCACTACTGCGGAAGTTGTTTCCCATACTGAGGCCGAGCGCGTAGCTCAGGCGGTCCATTTCGTTGGTTTCCATTGTTATATTAGTTTTTAGTGTGTCAACAATTAGGAGCCAAAAATTTCGGCACAAAGTTAGCTAGAATATCTGTCTCCCCAATATAGATTTAAACAAAAAATTATTAAAAGAGTTCACAGAGCAGGTAATTAGGAGACAGATAATAAGGGGAGATGTGGTGAGGGAGTTAATTTTTGGCATTTTGGATTGGTGGGGTAAAGAAATTTTAGTAACTTTGCAGCGAAGAAATGCTAAGAAGACAAGACGAGGGTCACGCCTGTAGAAGGGACGTGATTCTTTAATTTTTTTGCATATAAACCAATAAACAACAACCCTATAACCCCCACCCCACCCTCATTATGGCAATCACTTATATGACCCGGGAAGGCTATAAGAAAAAGATGGAAGAGATAGCCTATCTCGAAAACGTAAAACGCCCCGAAATCTCCCGCGCCATAGGCGAAGCACGCGACAAAGGCGACCTGTCGGAAAACTCGGAGTATGACGCAGCCAAGGAAGCCCAAGGAATGCTTGAGATGAAGATAGCCCAGCTCAAGGACCTCGTGGCCAACGCACGCATCATCGACGAGAGCAACCTCAACACCGAGGAGGTGCAGATCCTCAACCGCGTGAAGATACGCAATGTGGCCAACGGCATGACCATGGAATACACCATCGTGGCCGACAGCGAGGCCAATCTCAAAGAGAAGAAGATTGGCTCCTCCACCCCCATAGCTCAAGGGCTACTAGGCCACAAGCTTGGCGAGGTGGTACAAATCAAGGTGCCCGCCGGACTGATGAAGTTTGAAATCGTAGAAATCAATTATTAACCCTATAAAAACCCAAAGGTTATCCATATGTCATCAATATTTTCTAAAATCATTGCTGGCGAGATCCCCTGCTACAAGGTGGCCGAGGATGACCACCACATCGCTTTTCTCGACATCAACCCCGTGGCCCCAGGACATACGCTGGTGGTGCCAAAGCGCGAGGAGAGCTACATCTTTGACCTCACCGACGAGGAGTTTCTGGCGCTGGAGCTCTTTGCCAAGCGCGTAGCCGAGGGGCTGCGCCAGGCAGTGCCCTGCAAGAGGATAGGCGTGGCCGTGATAGGCCTGGAGGTGCCCCACGCCCATATCCATCTCATCCCCATCTCGAAAGAGGGCGACATGGACTTCAAACACAAGCAGACCCTCCCCGCCGAGGAGATGGAGGCTCTCCAAAAAGCTATCGCCGAACGCATCACTATCCCCAGCTGAGATGACTCGCCGATATGATTATCTCGTGATAGGGTCGGGCATTGCCGGCATGAGCTTTGCCCTGAAGGTGGCAGCCACTGGGCGCGTGGCCCTGGTCTGCAAAACGACCCTCGACGAGGCCAACACCGCCCTGGCCCAGGGTGGCGTGGCCTCTGTCACTAATCTGGCGGTAGACAACTTTGAGAAGCATATCCACGACACGATGGTGGCTGGCGACTGGCTAAGCGACCCAGCGGCCGTGCGCAAGGTGGTCACCGAAGCTCCGGAGCAGATACGCCAGCTACTGGAGTGGGGCGTTGACTTTGACCGCAAGGAGGATGGCTCATTTGACCTTCATCGCGAGGGGGGCCACTCGGAGTTTCGCATACTGCACCACGCCGACAACACGGGCTACGAGATACAGCAGAGCCTCATCAAGGCTGTCAAGGCCAACCCCAATATCGACATCTACGAGCACCACTTTGCCATAGAGATCATCACCCAGCATCATCTGGGCAAAATCGTCACCCGTCGCACCCCCGACATCACCTGCTACGGCGCATACGTGCTCAACGAGAAGACGGGCGCCGTAGACACCTTCTTGGCTCGCGTCACGCTGATGGCCACGGGAGGCGTAGGAGCAGTGTATACCACCACTACCAACCCGCTGGTGGCCACAGGCGACGGTATAGCCATGGTCTACCGCGCCAAGGGGACGGTAAAGGATATGGAGTTTATACAATTTCACCCCACCGCTCTCTTTCATCCCGGCGACCGCCCATCGTTTCTTATCACCGAGGCCATGAGAGGCTATGGGGCTGTGCTCCGCAATCTGAAGGGCGAAGAGTTTATGCAGCGCTACGATCCGCGCCTGAGCCTTGCGCCCCGCGACATCGTGGCCCGCGCCATCGACAGCGAGATGAAGATGCATGGCGACGACCACGTGTATCTCGACGTGACCCACAAAGACCCCGAGGAGACGCGCCACCACTTCCCCAACATCTACGCCAAATGCCTCTCGCTCGGCATCGACATCACCAAGGATTATATCCCTGTGGCGCCGGCTGCCCACTACCTCTGCGGGGGTATCGTGGTTGACACCAACGCCGAGTCGTCGATCAAGCATCTCTACGCCGTAGGTGAATGTTCGTGCACTGGCCTTCATGGCGGCAACCGCTTGGCCTCCAACTCATTGATAGAAGCTGTGGTCTATGCCGACGCAGCCGCCAAGCATGCCAGCGAGGCCATCAAGCACAATGAGCTGCGGCTCGACGTGCCAGAGTGGAACGACGAAGGCACACGCCACCCCGAGGAGATGGTGCTCATCACCCAGAGCATACGCGAGGTGAACCAGATAATGAGTGCGTATGTTGGTATCGTGAGGAGCAATCTGCGTCTTGACCGCGCTTGGAATCGCCTCGACATCCTCTACGAGGAGACCGAGAAACTCTTCAAGCAGAGCAAGGCCTCGCGCGAGATATGCGAGCTTCGCAATATCATCAACGTGGGCTACTTGATAATGCGCCAAGCCAAGGAGCGCAAAGAGAGCCGCGGGCTGCATTACACGCTCGACTACCCTCCACTTCCCAAGAAGAACGAATAGCCGTTTTTTAAAACAACTTCTCTATTACTTTTATTCTTGTCAATCTCTCTCAAATCCAGAATAACAACGACGATGCTGGCGGCGCTCATGGCGCTGCCGGCATCGCTATCTGCTTTTGCGCAGGACAGCCAGCCATCTACACCAGGCCTTGAGGTGGACCTCGAAAACCCCGGCTCAGGCCGCAAGAAGGCTATCCGAGGCTACTACTATACGGAGATCAACGGCGAGACGGTGAGGATGTACGTGCTCAACGAGGTGGTAGTCTACCCCGAGCTGAAGTTTAAGAACAAGAAGGAGGAAGACTTCTACTGGAAGACTGTGCGCGACGTGAAGAAGACCCTCCCCTACGCCAAGCTCATCTGCGCCACCCTCATCGAGACGTATGAATACATCGAGACTTTCCCCACGCAGGAAGAGCGCGAAAAGCATCTCAAGCAGATGGAGCACGACCTCTTTGAGCAATATAAACCGGTGCTCAAAAAGTTTACAAAGGGCCAAGCGCAGACCTTAGTGAAACTAATCAAACGCGAAACCAACCAAAGCAGCTACAACATCATCAAAGCCTTCCTGGGGAGTTTTCGTGCGGGCTTTTGGCAGACGTTTGGGCGCCTCTTTGGCGTAAACCTCAAGGGCGACTATGACCCCGACAAAAACCGTCAAGACGCCATCATTGAGCGCGTGGCCGTGGCCGTGGAGCAAGGAATGCTGTAATAAGTCAAAAGTGTTAAGGCAAAAGTCAAAAGGGTTAAGTCAAAAGGATTAAGGCAAAAGGCAAAAGTACTAAAGCAAAAGTATTAAGGCAAAAGGCAAAAGTGTTAGTGGGGGGAAGAGAGCAAGGGGCGAGAGGTGGTGCGCATAAAGTAATAGAGGAAGAGGACTGCAGCTAAAAATAGGGATACTGAAAAACTAAGGATGATACCATAGATGCCCATCTCCAAAGGGAAGGCTATGATATACGTGACGGGGAGACCCACTATGACATAGCTCACAAAGGCAATCCATATCATAGGCAGGACGTTGGCCGTGCCTCGCAGGGCGTTGGCAAACGTTATCTGAGTGGCATCAGCCACCTGATAGAGAGCCAACGGGATAATCAGACTAACGGCCACGGTAAGCACTGCCTCATCCTCCGTGAACTGATGGATGATGGGCTTAGCGCAGAAGATGAAGAAGAAACAAGCCACGACGGCCATCACCAAGATAATGGCATAGCCGGTAAAAGCTGTGCGGCGCATCAAGCGCTGGTCGTTGAGGCCCGCGGCATTAGCCACCAATACCGATACAGCATTGGCCATACTGGCATATATGCAGAAGCCCATGGTGCCCACCACCATCAGAATCTGGAACGAGGCGAGCTCGATGGCGCCTATCCAGCCAGCCATCACGCCACTAAGAGAGAAACAGCTGGTCTCGAAAAACATCTGAAGAGATACGGGCCACGACGTGCGATTGATCTGCCCCACTTGTCGCTTCATAAGCCTACCATGGACAAAGCCTCGGCTATACTCCCTAAAGCGCCTTGCGGTGAAGAAGATGGTAATCAACACCACCGGACACAGCCAGCGCGAGATGAGAGTGGAAATGCCGGCGCCTTGAAGCCCCAGCTCAGGAAAGCCCCAGTTGCCATAGATAAGCACCCAGTTGCCAAGGATATTGAGAGCATTGGCCCCAAGAGTGATCCACATGGGGAGGCTGGTATTGGTGATGCCAAAGCTCCACTGGGCAAAGACATTGAAGAGGGCAATGGGTAGAATACCTAAGATATAGAGCAGCATATAGGGCTTGATAAGGGGAATGAGTTGCTCAGGCTGCCCCATGCGTTCCACGTTGAAGTAGACCACCACCATGACGAGCGTCACAGCCACCGCAAGAGCCACGTTGAGAATAAGGGCCGTGCGCACCATGCCACCAATATCGCCGAGACGACGCTGAGTGAAGAGGGCTCCGACAAGCGGCGTGAGGCCATATCCAAAGCCCATGCATACCATGATGGCAGTGGTGAAGAGATTGTTGACAAACGACGCAGAAGCCAACGCCTCGGTGGAGTAGAGGCCCACCATCTTGGTGTCGGCAAACCCCACCACTATCATGCCCAGCTGGGCAATCAAGATGGGAAATCCAAGGCGAAGTATCTTCTTTATCATCTCTTGGTGGATTTAATCGGGAAAGGGGGATTAATATTGCTCCTCGGCAGAGGGGAAGTCGATATTCTTTACATCCTCCACATAGTGGCTAACGCCGCGACGGATGGCATCGCCGATGTCGGCAAAGCGTCGCAAGAATTTAGGCGAAAAGCCATCGTTCATTCCAAGCATATCTTGCAGGACGAGAATCTGGCCATCAGCACCGCTGCCAGCACCTATGCCTATAATGGCGGCACTAACCTCGCTGGCCACACGCGCTGCAAGCTCTGCGGGGATTTTCTCCAAGACGATGGCAAAGCATCCCAGAGAGTCGAGCATACGGGCATCCTCGATGAGCTTCTGCGCCTCTGCTTCCTGACGAGCGCGAACGGTGTACGTGCCAAACTTATTAATCGACTGAGGGGTGAGGCCCAAATGGCCACACACGGGGATACCAGCGGAGAGAATACGCTCTATCGACTCGCGTATCTCAGCGCCCCCTTCAAGCTTCACGGCCTCGGCGCCACTCTCTTTCATCACTCGGATGGCCGAAGTGAGAGCCTCCTTGGAATTGCCCTGATAAGAGCCAAACGGGAGATCGACTACCACCAAAGCACGCTTGACGCCACGCACCACGCCCTTAGCATAGGTAATCATCTCATCGAGGGTGATAGGAAGAGTGGTGAAATTGCCCAGCATCACGTTGGAGGCTGAGTCGCCTACGAGGATTAGGTCAGTGCCGGCTTCGTCGACCAGACGGGCCATTGTATAATCGTAAGCTGTCAGACATGCTATCTTCTCGCCGCGCTGCTTCATCTCGAGGATGCGGCGTGTGGTCACCTTTGGTTTGGTTTCTGTGTAGGTTGACATAATAGTAGTGGGGTTAAATTCAACTTGCAAAGTTACGAATTATTGGTAGGAATAGCAACAAAGTTGGAATATAACATTCTTTAACATTTCGATTTATCACGATTAACAAAAAATGCTTAATTTCGCATACACAACCTTATACATCAGCTTATGAAAAATCAACATAGATATTGCGTGATAATGTGCGGGGGCATCGGCAGCCGCTTCTGGCCTTATAGCCGCGCTCATCTCCCCAAGCAGTTTATCGACTTTTTTGGTACAGGCCGTTCGCTTCTGCAGATGACCTACGACCGTGTCTTGGAGCTCATACCGAGCGAGAATGTAATCGTGGTCACCAACGAGCAGTATGCACCACTGGTGAGCGAACAGCTACCCGACGTGCGTCCCGAGAACGTCTTGCTTGAGCCCTCACGCCGCAACACCGCTCCCTGTATAGCGTGGGCCACCTATCATATCGCCGCACGCGACCCCGAGGCCTGCATGATCGTGACCCCCAGCGACCATCTCATCACCCGGGAACAGCTCTTTATCGATGCTATTCGCAATGGCTTTGAGTTTGTGGAGGAGCGCGATGCCTTGTTGACGCTTGGCATCAAGCCCACGCGCCCAGAGACGGGCTATGGATATATCCAGGTGGGTGAGCCAGTAGAAAAAGACATCCTGAAGGTAAAGACCTTCACTGAGAAGCCCGACTTGGAGCTGGCACGTGTCTTTGTGGAGTCGGGAGAGTTTTTCTGGAACTCCGGCATCTTTCTCTGGAGCGCTCGTGCCATCAAGGACGCCTTGCATCGCTATGCGGCCGACTTGGCCTTGGAGTTTGACAAGGGGCTCAACGTGTTTGGCACCGACGGTGAGCGCGCCTTCATCGAGCAGCACTTCCCAGCATGCCCCAGCATCTCCATTGACTTTGCAGTAATGGAGAAAGCCGGGAATGTCTACGTGGAATGTGTCAACTTTGGCTGGAGCGACTTGGGGACCTGGAGCGCTCTCTACGACAACTCGCCCAAGAATCGCGACGCCAACGTAACACAGAACTGCAACGTCATCACCTACAACTCCACGGGCAACATCTTTGCCGTCAGAGACGAGAAACTGGTGGTGGTGTCGGGACTGAAAGACTATATCATAGCCGACGCAGGCGATGTGTTGCTCATCTGTCCGCAAGCCGAAGAGCAGCGTATCAAGCAGATAGTCAACGACGTGCAGACCCGCTTTGACGACAAATACCTGTAAAGGAATGCATCGCCTGAAAGGCGACCTTTCTGAAAAGCCGCGGGCTTTAGCCCGCGGCTTTTCAGAAGATAGGCTCCTTCGGAGCTAACCATCCGGATACGTTTTCCATAATGAAGGTCTTATTTGCGACGGATATAGTCGACGATCCATGCGCCGACCTCCTTGGTGCCATAATGAGCGCCACCCTCAACTTGAATCTCGGGAGTGCGCACATCGGCATCAAGCGATGCATTGACGGCCTCGCGTATTAAGCGACCTTCCTCCATGAGATTGAAATACTCAAAGAGCATGGCCACAGAGAGGATTTGCGCCAAAGGATTGGCGATGTTCTTGCCAGCAGCCTGAGGCCACGAACCGTGGATAGGCTCAAACACCGGGGTGCTCTCGCCTGTGGAGGCAGAGGGCAGAAGGCCCATAGAGCCAGAGATGACGCTTCCTTCGTCGGTAAGTATGTCGCCAAAGGTGTTTTCAGTCACCATCACGTCAAAGTAGGTGGGCTCTTGGATCATGCGCATGGCGGCATTGTCGACATACATAAAGTCGGTCGTAACATCTGGATACTCTGGAGCCATCTCCTGCGCTACCTTGCGCCATAAGCGACTTGAGGCCAAGACATTGGCTTTGTCGACCACCGTCAGATGACGGCGACGGCGACGTGCATACTCATAAGCCACGCGCAGAATGCGCTCTACCTCGGGACGGGTGTAGAGGCAGGTGTCGTAGGCGCGTTCTGTGCCTTCGAGTTTCTCGCCGAAATACATGCCGCCAGTGAGTTCGCGGATGCATACAAAGTCGGCTCCCTTTACCAGCTCCTCGCGCAGAGGCGACTTATGGAGCAAGCATTTGAAGGTCTCCACAGGCCGGATATTGGCAAACAGCCCCAGGCGCTTGCGCATAGCCAGCAGCCCCTGCTCGGGACGCACCTTGGCATTGGGGTCGTTGTCAAACTTGGGATGGCCCACGGCTGAGAACAACACAGCGTCGGCATCGCGACATATCTCATAAGTGCGCTCGGGGAAGGGGTCGCCCACCTTGTCGATAGCGTCGGCGCCACAAAGGGCATATTCATACTTGACCGTGTGGCCAAACTTCTCACACACGGCGGTCATCACATCAACGCCTTGACGCGAAATCTCGGGGCCGATGCCGTCGCCGGGGAGGACTGCAATATTAAAGTGCATGATTCTATATTTTCTAATTTCTAATACTCTAATTTCTATCTCTCTGTGCGCAGCTCTGTCACTCTGTGCTCTGCTCTGTCACTCTATAATATTAAGCATCTTGATGGTGGCCTTGATGGCAGCCTCTGTCTGGTCGGCATCGAGGCCACGGGTGCGAAACTCCTTGTCCTCGTAGCTCCAAGTGATGACGGTCTGCACGAAGGCATCAGTGCGGCCGCCAGGCGGAATGGTGACAGCATAGTTGAGCAGCCGGGGGAACTTGCGGCCAAGACGGTCTTTATAAACCTTGCGCAGAGCGCGCACAAAGGCGTCATACTGACCATCACCCGAGGCCGAAGCCTCAAACTCCTGTCCATTGATCTCAATCTTGAGGGTTGCCATTGGCTTAAGGCCATAGGTAAGGGTGACGAAATAGCTCAGCAGGCGCACCTTCTCCTCCATGTCGACATGCTTAAGCACATCGGAGATAATATATGGAAGGTCTTCCTGTGTAACGAGTTCTTTTTTATCGCCGAGCTCGATGATGCGATCGGTCACCTTGCGCATAGCCTCCTCATCGAGGTGAAGGCCAAGGTCTTCGAGATTCTTGCGAATGTTGGCTTTGCCACTGGTCTTGCCCAGGGCATACTCGCGTTTACGGCCAAAACGCTCGGGGAGCAAGCGGTTGCAGTAGAGATTGTTTTTATTGTCGCCGTCGGCATGAATGCCAGCCACTTGTGTAAACACGCTGTCGCCCACCACCGGCTTGTTGGGAGGAATGGAGATGCCCGAGTAACTCTCCACCACGCGGCTCACGTCGTTGAGCTTGCGCTCGTCGATATGGGTTGTAGCGCCGAAGTGATCTTTAAGTATGGCTTGCACGGAAGCCAAAGGCGCATTGCCTGCGCGCTCTCCAAGGCCATTGATGGTGGTGTGAAGGCCATGACAACCAGCCAACACTGCACCGAGGACATTGCTCACAGCCAGGTCGTAGTCGTTGTGGGCATGGAAGTCGAAGTGGAGCTTAGGATAGCGGCGCACCATGCGGCGCATGAAGTTGATGACCTGCAGGGGCTGTAGGATTCCCAGTGTGTCGGGCAGCATAAAGCGCTTGATAGGCAGGCGCTGGAGGGCATCGGTGAGGCCAAAGACGAAGTCGGGCGATGCCATCATGCCATTGCTCCAATCCTCGAGGTACACGTTGACCGAGAGGCCTCGCGTAGTGGCATAGTTGATTGTAGCGGTGATGTCCTCGATATGCTCCTCGAGGCTCTTCCCAAGCTGGCCACGGCAATGCTTCTCCGAGCCCTTACACAGGAGATTGATGACCTTGCATCCGGCGTCGACTGCCCAGTCGACCGAGGTAGTGTGGTCGACAAAGGCCAACACCTCCACACGGTCGAGATAGCCATGGCGTCGAGCCCAGTCGCAGATGATTTTTACAGCCTCAAATTCTCCATCGCTGACACGCGCTGAGCCCACCTCTATGCGGTCGACCTTGAGCTGCTCCAGCAGCAAGCGCGCTATCATCAGCTTTTCATGGGGCACAAACGCTACGCCGCCGGTCTGCTCGCCGTCGCGTAGCGTGGTGTCCATTATTTCTATCTCAGGATGATTACGATTCATGAGCCTTTTCCCATTGAGCAATTTTACTGCGGTTTTCTACGAGATAGTCAATGTCGTCAAGGCCGTTGAGAAGACAATGCTTCTTATAGGCGTTGATTTCAAAAGTCTCGCTGTTTCCCGTGGTAAGATTGGTAATGGTCTGGGCTGGGAGGTCGACACGCACCTCCGCTTGGGGATTGTCCTGTATAGTCTTGAAAAGCTCGCTCAAGAAAGCTTCGCTCACCACTACGGGAAGGACGAAGTTGTTGAGCTCATTGTTTTTGTGGATGTCGGCAAAGAAGCTCGACACCACCACACGGAAGCCATAGTCGGCGATGGCCCACGCGGCATGCTCGCGGCTGGAGCCCGAACCGAAGTTCTTGCCGGCCACAAGTATGCACCCACTGTAGGTGGGGTCGTTGAGCACGAATGAGGGTATGGGGTTGCCCTGCTTGTCGAAGCGCCAGTCGCGGAAGAGGTTGTCGCCAAAGCCTTCGCGCGAGGTGGCTTTAAGGAAGCGAGCAGGGATTATCTGGTCGGTGTCGACATTCTCGATGGGCAGAGGCACACACCGAGAAGTCACTACATCAAATTTCTGCTTCATTATCGTTGGGGGGTTGATTATGGATGATATGGGGCCTATAGGGCTTATAAGCGAGGGTCGGTAAGACGCCCGGCTACGGCTGAGGCTGCTGCCACGAGGGGGCCAGCAAGGATGGTGCGTGCGCCAGGGCCCTGACGGCCTTCAAAGTTGCGATTGGAGGTGGAGACGGCGAGTTTGCCCGAGGGCACCTTGTCGTCGTTCATTGCCAGGCAGGCCGAGCATCCCGGTTGACGTAGCTCAAAGCCAGCCTCCTCCAATATTTTGTCGATGCCCTCGGCCTTGATCTGCTCCAAGACGCGCCATGAGCCGGGGACAAGCCATGCCGTGACTCCCTCAGCCTTTTTTTTGCCCTTTACATACGAGGCAAAGGCGCGGAAGTCCTCAATGCGGCCGTTGGTGCAGCTTCCCAAAAAGACATAATCGATAGGCGTGCCCTCAATCTTCTGTCCGCTCTTGAAGCCCATATAGGCCAGCGACTTGTCAAACGAAGCGCGAGCAGCAGCGTCGGCATCAGCAGGAAGCTCAGGGATGGTCTCTGAGATGCCAATGCCCATGCCAGGATTGGTGCCATAGGTGACGCGCGGCTCTATGTCGGCAGCGTCGAAGGTCACCTCAGCATCAAAGTGGGCATCGGGGTCGCTGGCCAGTGTGCGCCAATAGGCCACAGCTTTTTCCCAAGCCTCGCCTTTAGGCGCGTTGTCGCGTCCCTTGACATACTCGAAAGTAGTCTCGTCGGGAGCTATCATACCACCGCGTGCGCCCATCTCAATAGAGAGGTTGCAGACGGTCATACGCTCCTCCATCGACAGCGAGCGGATGGCCTCGCCAGCATACTCAACGAAGTAGCCCGTGGCGCCACTCGTTGTCATCTTGGCGATGATATAGAGGGCGATATCCTTGGCGGTGACTCCAGGGCGCAGACGGCCGTTGACCGTGATACGCATGGTCTTGGGGCGCGGCTGGAGGATACACTGCGAGGCCAGCACCATCTCCACCTCGCTCGTGCCTATGCCAAAGGCCACGGCGCCAAAGGCGCCATGGGTCGACGTGTGGCTATCGCCACACACTATGGTGGCACCAGGGAGAGTCAATCCTTGCTCCGGGCCTATAACGTGGATAATACCGTTGCGAGGGTTGCACATACCATAAATGGTCAGTCCAAACTCAGCAGCGTTGCGCATCAGGGTGTCGACTTGAGCGCGCGACACGGGATCTTCTATCGGTCGGTCCTGGTCGTGGGTAGGGATATTATGGTCGGGCGAGCACGTGGTCTGCGCGGGGCGAAACACCTTCAGGCCACGTCGACGCAGGCCATCAAAAGCCTGAGGGCTGGTCACCTCATGACAGTAATGGCGATCGATATAAAGTTGACAGGGACCATCGGGTATCTCCGACACCACGTGGGCATCCCATATCTTATCGAAAAGAGTCTTTCCCATATATGTGTGTAAGTAAACTTTAGCGGATGAATTTGTTGATGGCGTCAATGAAAGCCTCGGCGCTGGCAGCCACGATGTCGGTATTGGCCGAGAATCCATAATAGGGACGGTTGTCATACTCTACGGTCATATGCACCTTGCCCACATCGTTGCTCCCCTTGTTGATGGCT
Source organism: Bacteroidales bacterium (assembly GCA_020859845.1). Lineage (GTDB taxonomy): Bacteria > Bacteroidota > Bacteroidia > Bacteroidales > Muribaculaceae > Paramuribaculum. The sequence continues at coordinate 58,331 of JAJBVL010000065.1, read as the reverse complement.
TGGATAAGAAATTCCTTGACGAGCATCTGGCGATGGATAATCTGCTTAATGGCAGTGATGGCAGCATCAACAGGGCCGTTGCCCGATGCGCAAGCCTCAAACTTCTCCCCGGCGATGTCGAGCCCCACGCTGGCTACTGAGCGCAGCCCTACGCCCGACGTGACTTGCAGGAAGTCGAGCTTGATGCGATGGTTGGCCATATGGTGGCGGCCAGCGAGCATGAGGATGTCGTCGTCGTTGATCTCCTTCTTGCGGTCGGCAAGCTTGAGGAATGACTCGTAAGCCTTGTCGAGCTGATCCTTGTCGAGGTCAACGCCGAGCACGTGGAGACGATGCTTCAGAGCAGCGCGACCGCTGCGAGCGGTGAGCACGATTGAGTTTTCATCGATGCCCACATCCTTGGGGTCGATAATCTCGTAGCTCTCGCGATTCTTGAGCACTCCATCCTGATGGATGCCGCTGGAGTGGGCAAAGGCGTTGCGGCCCACGATAGCCTTGTTGGGCTGAACAGGCATGTTCATGAGGCTCGACACCATGCGGCTCAGGCCTGCAATCTTGGTGGAGTTGATATTGGTGTCGATACCCAGTTCCTTATGGCTACGGCATATCATCACTACCTCCTCGAGCGAGGTGTTGCCAGCGCGTTCGCCGATGCCGTTGATTGTCACCTCGGCTTGGCGTGCGCCGTTAATGACGCCGCTCATGGTGTTGGCAGTGGCCATACCGAGGTCGTTATGGCAGTGGGTGGCGATGGTCACCTTGTGGATACCATCCACATGCTCCATCAGATACTTGATTTTCTCGCCAAACTCGCTGGGGAGACAGTAGCCGGTGGTGTCGGGAATATTCACTACGGTGGCTCCTTCGTTGACCACGGCTTGGATGACGCGGGCCAGGTATTCGTTGTCGGTGCGGCCAGCGTCCTCGGCGTAAAACTGCACGTCCTCGACAAACTTCTTGGCGTAGCGCACACAAGCGGCGGCGCGCTCAAGGATTTCTTCGCGGTTGGAGTTGAACTTATAGCGTATGTGGTAGTCGCTGGTGCCAATGCCAGTGTGGATACGTTTGCGCTTGGCATATTGTAGGGCTTCAGCGGCCACACGGATGTCGTTTTCTACGGCGCGCGTGAGGGCACAGATAGTGGGCCAAGTGACGGCGCGCGATATCTCCACCACCGAGTTGAAGTCGCCCGGGCTGGAGACGGGGAAGCCAGCTTCAATGACGTCAACGCCGAGCTCCTCAAGGGCCTTGGCCACTTGGATCTTCTCTACGGTGTTGAGTTGGCATCCCGGCACCTGCTCCCCGTCGCGGAGAGTGGTATCAAAGATAAATAGTCGGTCGCTCATATAGACATTTAAATATACTTACAGTGATTCAAGCTGCAAAATTACTATCTTTTTTGCAGTCAGAGAAACAAAATTCATAAAAAGCGCCAATAATCCCTACAATATGTTACCAAAAGCAGCCCCTTCCGACGCCGAGGGCGTCGGAAGGGGGTAGGTTTACGATCTAATGCTAATTGGAACTACCTCTACGGGGTAGCGGGGTGGATACGGGGTAGTGAGATGGATGACTGCCCCAATGGGGTAGCGGGGTGGATAACGGGGAGGATTGGGGTCAGAAGGTGGTGGAGGAGGTGTTTTGGAAGATGTCGGGGACTTCGGAATCAGTGGAGGTAGAGGATTTCTTGGATTTTTTGGAGGGTTGGGAGGCCTCAGAGGCGTGGGTAACAATCTCTACTTGCGCTGGATAGTTGCTAAAACCATCGGTTGTCCATACACTCCCCTTGGCCTCCGGGGATGTAAGATCCATCACGAGAGTGACAAATGTGGTGAGGTATTGCCCGTTTTGCTCCCCTTCAAATCTCATTTTCAAGAGTTTGTTGGAGAGATTCTCTGCCATCATGGCTTCATCCTGAAGCTTCAGAAGCTCTTGTAGCAGAGCCTTGGCCTCTTCAAACGAGAGGGCCACTATGAGACGCTTGGACCCGAAAGAACCATCATCTTCTTTGATTACTGAAGAGAGGAATTTTCGCCCTTCGGTCTGGCAATAAGGTTCGATTAGAGCATGGGCTGGCGACTGAGCGAAGCATAGGGTGGCAAGCAGAAGCAACAGGCTTACTAAAAGGTTGCGGAGCGTAAACATACGAAGAAAATGCTAAATAGTTGAACGATGGGAGAGGTTAACGCGAGGTAATTTTGACCACTATCATACCCTCGGCATCCTTAGGTTCTTCAGCGGCTATCAAGGGTAATATTGGTTTCTTATTTGAACCCTGTTTCATCAGCGTCACACTAATATTCTGTTGGCCTTCTTCAAACTTGGCAGTATAAGTGACGTTGTTGACCACCTGATAGGATTCGGCCTTGGAACTTTCTTGCACCATTAGCTTCTTCAGTTTTTCCCAATCGGCTTGTGTGGTAATCCAGACGGTGAGAGTCTTGGAGATAAGATCATGCGACACAGGGTCGCGTTTGACGGTCGAGGTAGCGTTGACGCCATCGCGTTGCGATAGCTCGGTGACAGCGTCAATCAGAGCTTGCTGGGCCTTTAGGCCAGGGATGGCTCCAAGCATCATGATGCTCAGAAGCGCAAGGCGGGTAAATAGTTTTATCATGTGGCGTAGAGGTGGGGATGGGTTACTGTTTAGGATGTTTATTTTGCTAGATTGTCAATCACTAATTGTCGTTGTTGAGGGTCGGCGATTTCCTCAGTAAGGATTTCTTCGAGGGTTAGAATCTCAGCTGGCTCAGGCACTTCTATCTCCGGTATCACTGGCTCATGAGTCATCTCGTAGAGCTCTAAGCGCTGGGAGAGCTGCTCGGCAGCCAAAAGGTCGGGGAGAATCTCTGAGATATCGGTGATTTTCTTGCCGTCGCGAATCACGTAGCTGCCTTCATACTGGGCATAAAGTTGCTGGAGGCGTGCCTCGCGCGAGATGAAGAGCGTGAAGGCCGTGGCCAAGACGGCGATGGCTGCGGCCACCGACAAGCGTCGCGCCCACTGTCGCCAGGTGAGCCCTGCCCCTTTACCCCTTTGCCCCTTTGGAGTATCTGTTTTTGGAGCCTCAAAAACCTCAGCCGTCCACCCGAGAATCGCTCCTTCAAGAGCAAGGTCGGCGGGAAGGCCCGGCTGAGAGAGGTAGGCTGTCAAGGCAGCCTCCTCGGCGGGAGTGGTAGAGCCGTCGTAGTAGCGCTCGAGCAGAGAGCGAGCCTGTGGCTCAGAAAGATTGAGTGGTGTATGGTTGTCGTGTTTCATATCAATGGTCGGTGTTGCATGAGAGATAAAGTTGACGTATGCGCTGACGGGCGCGGCTGAGGGTGGTGCGCACACGCCCCTCGGGGCAACAAAGCAGGGCAGCAATCTCGGCGTTGTCGAGGCCTTGGTGATGGCGCAGCTCCAAGATGGTGCGTTGGGCTTCTGGCAGCTGGCGAAGGAGAGCATCAGTCTCGGCCTCTTCGTCGGCCTCAATCAAGGCTTGGTCAGGCGCAGGCAGATGGCTGGGAATCTCCATGGCCACATCGAGAGCCACCGTGACCACGCCACCGCTGCGTGCTTGGTTGATGGCGGTGTTGCGAGCTATGACCTTGGCCAAGGCCTCCAGGCTCTTATACTCATCGAGGTGGTCGCGGTGGCGCCACATCTTAAGCATCGTCTCCTGATAGAGGTCCTCCGCCTCCTCGCGCGCGCGGCAGAGGCGCAAGCAGAAGGCCATGATGGAGGGGCTGAGTTGGCGGGCCATATGTTCAAACGTTTTGATGTCCATTCATAATAGAAGACCCAAAATCTCAAGATTTGTTACATCGATAGCTCTAAAAAATTCTTCAGTACAGCAACCCAAACACCCAGAGAGGTATCTTGTTGGTGGCGCCAATCTTGATTTTAGTTTTTGCAAAAACCAAAAAGAGGACTAATTTGATTTTTATAAAAACTAAATGTTACAGTTTGATTATAATGGGGATGGTTTATGGGCAAGAAGGTTGAGAAAGATTTCGGAGAACTTGGTCTTGATCTCGGCCATGGAGGGACAAGGAGTTCCCGCTTGGGAGAGCTCAACGGCCAGGGAGGTGACGCCTCGGTCGGTGAACCCGCAAGGATTGATGGCGTGGAAGCAACTGAGGTCGACATCTACGTTGAGCGAAAGGCCGTGCATCGTGACGAAGCGGCTACACTTCACTCCGATGGCGCTAATCTTGCGTGCACGCGGGGTGGAGGGCTCTATCCACACCCCAGTGGCTCCCTCGTCGCGCTCACCTTGAATGCCATAGAGGGCCAAGAGATCGATGACTGCCTGCTCAAGTAGGTCCACATAGGATTTTACTCCCAGGTGATGCCGATTGAGGTAAATGATGGGGTAGACCACCAGTTGGCCAGGGCCATGAAACGTGACGTCGCCACCGCGCTCTATCTCCACTACCTCCATGCCTTCGCGTGCCAGATGCTCGGCGCTCCAGAGCACGTTCTCGCGATGGGCATGGCGCCCAAGGGTGTAGACGGGAGGGTGCTCCACCAGAAAGACTGTCTCCTCATCAAGCATCTGGCCATCGTGGCTGGCCGCTACCAAGCGGTCGAATAGCTTGCGTTGACGCGCCCACATCTCGCGGTAAGCCACGAGGCCACAATCAATTATCTTAGGCTGTTGACTAACGGCGCACATGGCGATCGGCGTGATAACTGGAGCGCACCAGCGGTGAACTCTCCACGAAAGCAAAGCCCTTGTCAAGGCCGATGCGACCATACTCCTCAAAAGCCTCTGGAGTGATATACTCCTGGAGAGGATAATTCTCAGGGGTAGGCTGTAGATACTGACCTATGGTCATAACCTCGCAGCCCACGGCGCGAAGATCGTCCATCGTCTGGAGGATCTCCTCAGACGTCTCGCCCAGACCGAGCATAATGCCGCTCTTAGCTCTCACGCCCCGACGAGCAATATGCTCCAGGACACGCAGTGAGGTGTCGTAGGTGGCATGGGTACGCACCTCGGGGGTGAGGCGACGCACGGTCTCCAGATTGTGGGAGATGACTTCGGGCCCTGCATCAATCACCGCGTCGACGAGATCCAAGCGCCCTTGGAAGTCGGGTATGAGAACCTCCATCGTCACTCCGGGACACTCCTCTTTCACCCTGCGGATGGTTTTAACCCAATGGCCAGCACCAAGATCGGGGAGGTCGTCGCGATCCACCGAGGTAATCACCACATGACGAAGGCCCAATTCACGGATAGCCTGCACTATGTTGTCAATTTCGCTTTCCTCGAGAGGCAAGGGACGACCATGAGTGACGTTGCAGAAACGACAACGGCGAGTGCAGATATTGCCACCAATCATGAACGTAGCAGTGCCCGCTCCCCAACATTCGCCTCGATTGGGACACATGCCGCTGGTGCATATCGTGTGGATATTCTTCTGATTGAGAAGCTTTACCACGCGAGCAGCGTCAAGAGCATTAGGGAGCTTGATGCGCAGCCACTGGGGCTTGCGCTTATAGCCGGAAGGTGAGGAATGTATCATAAACCACTACAGATTCTTGCGATAGGCGCGACGGCGGCGATGCTGCCGTCGCTCAAAGTATTGCCACTGGAGCTGCACGCTGGCGTTCTCTTCAAGCTCAAGATTGCTTTCGGCCCATCGGTAGCCATTGCGTATATATACAGGAAGCAAGTCGGCGAAGAGCAGGGCGTTGACACCCTTGTTTTGATACTCGGGTTTTACGGCCACAAGCATGAGGTCGACTATCTCATTATGGCGCTTATACATAGCCTTGAGAAGGTGGTACCATCCCATCGGGAACAGGCGCCCATGGCCTTTTTGCAGGGCGCGCGAAAAAGAAGGGATAGATATGCCCACGCCCACCAGAGTGTCGTGTTCGTCAACGATGAGGCATAGACATTCAAGCCGCAACACGCCGAGATACTTCTTGATATAGTACTGTATCTGGCGGTCGGTCAATGGAGAATAGCCATAGAGGTTGTCGTAGGCCTCGTTGATGAGTTTGAAGAGGGCTTCGCCATAGTCGGCTTTTATTTTGGAGCGTGAGGTGTATTTGAGGGTGCGGAGATTGTACTTGCGGCGCACGATGTCGGCTATGCGCTGATACTTGTCGGGCACCTTGTCGGGCACCGTCATGCGAAACTCCACCCAATCCGTGTCGCGTTCATATCCCATGCGTTCCATATGCTTGGGGTAATAGGGATGATTGTAGATGGTGGCCATAGTGCCCAACTCGTCAAATCCGTCGACAAGCATACCCTCATGGTCGAGGTCGGTGAAGCCCATAGGACCAATAATCTCGGTCATGCCCTTGGAGCGGGCCCAGTCCTCGGCAGCCTTGAAGAGAGCATCTACCACCTCTTGGTCGTCGATCATCTCGAGGTAGCCAAATCGGGCTTGTTTACGGCCAGTGCGCTCGTTGACCTGGCGATTTATAATAGCCGTTATCACCCCTGCGGGCTTACCGTCGCGATAGGCCATAAACGATTGTGCTTCGCAGAAGTCGAAGGCAGGATTGACCTTGGGCAGGAAGGTCTCCACCTCGTCGATAATCAACGGGGGCACATAGTAGGGATTGTCTTTGTAGAGACTAATGCCAAACTCTAAATATCGGCGCATCTCGCGCTTAGTGGGGCTAACGGGGCGAATTTCTACTGTTGCCATGAATGTGTTAGGTATTTCTTCTTTAGAAACGATAGGGAGGAGAGGATAGTTTTACTGATGGACTCGGAGCCATACCAAGAGGCCAATCATAACCACGAGGAAAGCTATGATGGCTACGAGAATACCGCTGTCGCTGCGGCCTGCGAGCGCCATCCTCAGCTCGTGGACATTCTTGTAGCGCCGGCGTGAATCGGTGCAGCGTTCGGCCACGCGTCGCAGGCGTGGGGGTGAGTCGGGGAGCTCGTCAAGGATGGCTGTCAACACCTCGCCAAAGCGCTGTATATCCTCTGCGGCATCTGCCGGGGTGAGGCTCTCGCGTTGGTCAAACCCCACATCGATGAGCTTAAGATTCTCTATATTCTCAGTGAAAATGATGGTCTCTGGACGGATGGGAAAGTGGACCAAATGGTTGGTCTGTATATAATCGATGGCATCTACCAACTGATGGGTCACTTGCTGGAGATGATGGTCGGTCACTTTATGGTCGTCCAAGAGCTTGCGTAGCGAAAGGCCGTAGACATCGTCCGTGATAATGCTCCAACCTACGCCAGGTATGAAGTCGAAATCATTAATCATCACGATATTGGAGTGGGCAAGATTATACCTCACGTCAAACTCCTTTTCGATCATAGCCTGAAATCGTGGGTCTTCCTTATAGGCCGCTTTGAGGGTCTTGAGCATAACCCACTTGCCATGTTTTTTGGCCGTATATATGTCGTAAAACTCCTCATCCCAGGCGGGGAGGTGTTCGATTTCGGTCCATTTCTCAGCGGCTTCAGGCTGATGTTTGTGATGGGCTGGAGGCTGAGGATTAAGGGGTGAAGAGTCGTTCATTGTTTATGATATACAAGTAAGATACAAAATTAATGCTTTTTTTCGGAGCATAACGCCTATTTTTGACTTCAATCATATTTTTTGCTAATTTTGCCGAGTTTTTGCTTACACGTAAGCTCAACATGCTCTAATATGACTGCTATTTACACCATCCTCCTATTGATAGTGTCCAACATCTTCATGACATTTGCTTGGTATGGACACCTAAAGCTACAAGAACTAAAAATCTCCACTGGCTGGCCCCTCTTCGTGGTGATTCTCTTTTCATGGGGGATTGCCTTGGCCGAATATTCGTGTCAAGTGCCTGCCAATCGTATGGGTTTTCAAGGCAATGGCGGCCCCTTCTCGCTGATGCAACTCAAGGTGATACAGGAAGCGGTGACCCTCACCATCTTTACTATCTTTGTCACCGTGTTTTTCAAAGGGGAAACCCTCCACTGGAATCATTTTGCGGCCTTTCTCTGCCTAATTCTGGCTGTCTACCTTGTGTTTATGAAGGACTAAGGCAATGATTACTCAGATATTACGCCCACTATTTCTTAAGGGCGCCGACGCTACCCTGAAGGCTGCTACTCGGCTTGAAGAGGTGCAGCGCCAGCAGCTGATCTCGCTACTTAAGCAGGGAGCAAATACCCAATGGGGGCTCGCGCATGGATTCTCGGGCATCAGAAGCTACTCCGACTGGCAAGGACAGCCGGTGACGCCCTACGAAGAGTTGCGACCTTGGGTGATGAAAATGGTAGGCGGCGAGAAGGACATATTGTGGCCGGGGGTCACACGCCGCTTTGCCCAATCGTCGGGGACAAGCGATGGCAAAAGCAAATATATACCTCTCACCGAAGAGTCGCTCACTGCCTGCCATTATCGCGGCGGCAAGGAGTCGGTGGCCCATTATCTACGGCTTTACCCCGAGAGTCGCGTCTTTGACGGACAAGCTTTCATACTTGGAGGCAGCTTTGCCAACGAACTTAAACTCAAAGACAGAAGAGTGAAGGTAGGCGACCTGTCGGCTCATCTCATAGAGCGAATAAATCCGTTGGCCAACTTGGTGCGTATCCCAAAGAAAGAGGTGGCTTTGATGGCCGACTGGAAAGAGAAACTACCCCGACTGGTGGAGACGGCCTTGCGCCACCGCGGAGTGACCAATATCTCGGGAGTGCCTTCATGGTGGCTCACCGTGCTCCGTGCCATGATGAAGAAAGCCGGGGCTGAGAGTCTCCACGACATATGGCCACGGCTGGAGGTGTTTTTCCATGGGGGTATAGCCTTTGGGCCTTATCGCGAGCAATACCAAGCAATTACCGACCCAAAGAAAATGCACTTTCTGGAGACGTATAATGCCAGCGAAGGCTTCTTCGCTGTGCAAACCACTCGCGAGCCTGGCCCCATGATGCTCCTCCCCGATGCTGGCGTATTCTACGAGTTACAACGGCTCGGCGACGAGCAGATAATCCCTGTATGGGAGGCGGTAGAGGGAGAAGTGTATGGGTTGATTATAACCTCGTGCAATGGCCTTTGGCGATATCCTCTTGGCGACACAATAAAAATAGAGAGCACTGCTCCAATCCTCAAGATATCATTGGCGGGGCGCACACGCCATTTCATCAACGCTTTTGGCGAGGAAGTGATGGTCTACAACACCGACGCTGCTCTGACAAAAGCCTGCCAGCAGATGGGATGCGAGGCCCTCAACTATACAGCAGCCCCTGTGTATACTACTGATAAGAGCAAAGGCCACCATCAATGGGTGATAGAGTGGGCAAAAGCCCCCGACGATTTGCATGCTTTCGAACGCTGTCTTGACGACTGCCTGCGCGCCGAGAATAGCGACTACGATGCCAAGCGCTCCTCCGACATCTTCCTTTCGCCGCTGACCATCGTCAATGCGCGCCCAGGGCTCTTTGATCAGTGGCTGGCAGCCACAGGAAAGCTGGGCGGACAGCGCAAGGTGGCCCGCCTAGCCAATGATCGTCATATAATAGATGAGCTGCTGAGGATTAATGAGGAGGGATAGAGCCTCTAGGGCGTATAGGCCTTATAGGACCTATGGGACCTATGGGGCTTATATGGCTTATGTGGCTTATAGCGGTTAATGGCGCCCAGGATTCATTACTGGAAGATTGTTGCCGCCACCGCCACCTTCGCTGGGAGTAAAGGTGGGCATATTAGCTCCAGGGCGCTGCCCGCTGCTGCTTCCTCCTATCAGAAGGCCTGGACCTCCACCAATGTTGGAGGGCTGATTGGGCACATTGTTGTTCCCTGGATTATTGCCAGGATTGTTGGGGACATTAATGCCAGGATTGTTGCCTATGCCGGGGTTGTTGCCCATGCCAGGGTTGATAGGCTTGCTGACTGGATGGATAGGATGGTTGAGCAATGGAGGGTTGACAGCCACGATGGGCGAGGGAGGAGGAGGACCCAGAGGAGGTATGCTAATGCCAGGGCCTAACCCTAAACTACCGCCCACGTATACCCCTGGGGTGACATCCCACGAAGCATCCCAAGCCGCGCAGCCACTGAGCAGAGCCCCGCTCAGCATCGCTACGCCTAATATCGTGAATAAGCTTGACCGTTTCATAGCGTGTAAAGTGTAAAGGTTTTTAGTAATAAAACAATCAGGCTTGGGATAAGTTGAGGACTTATAGGCCCTATAGGGCTTATGGGGATTATAGGGCTTATGGGAAGCTTAGAAGTCTTTGAAGCAGAGAGGGAGGAGGCTCTCTATGGAGGGAGCCATCCATATCTCTTGGCGACCGGCCATATATACCTTGACAGGAGCGCCGGCGAGCAGCTCATATTGCAGCAACGCTTGCCGACAGGCACCGCACGGCGTAATGGGCTCATCGGGTTGGCGTCCTTGACTATCACGGGCAGCTACGGCAATAGCCACAAAACGCGCCTCAGGATGGCGTGAATGGGCATAATAAGCCGCCGTGCGCTCAGCGCACATCCCCGACGGGTAAGCCACATTTTCCTGATTGGAGCCGGCTACGATAGTGTCGTCGGAGAGGCGTATGGCAGCGCCCACGCTGAAATGGCTATAGGGGGAATAAGCACGCAAGGTGGCTTGGAGAGCTGCCTCTACCAAAGCCACCTCGCGAGCATCGAGCTCATCGAGGCTCTTGACCTCGATGGGCGTAGTGATATCAAATCGATGCATAAGGGGATGAATAATTATTATTTCTTGTCGATTTCCAACAGACGCAGACGCTCGCCGCCGTTAGGATCCTTGGCTATGGAGCGATAGTAGCCCTCATCGTAGCCAGGGAAGTCGGGATATTCAGGGACACCCTCGGGAGTAGTGGCCAGCTTGCCGTCAACCTCCTTCTTGATATTGCCGTCGAGGAATTTCACGAGGAGGAAGTCGCCCAGCGCCTTGTATTCCTTTGTATATGCAGCTGAAGCATCGGCAGTGTGAGCGCGGAGCAGAGCAGCTGCATCATCATAGCTCTTGCCCTCAACCTGAGTGCGGAGCTCGGCTACTTGAGCCTCCAGACGGTCCTCGATGCCATTCTGCACGCGGCGAATATCGGGTATCATCTGCGAATAGCGATTATATGCTTGATTGGCCACATAATTGTTTACCCAGAATGCGGCATCCCACGAGATGTTGTACATGTCGCCATTCCCCACTGCAAATTCATGAGGAGCCTCCACTACACAACTGTAGACAGGGATGTAGACACACGTATTGGCATCGTCGACACCAAACCAAAGGATGCCTTTCATAGCATCGTGGGCACGGGCGTTCATCTGGCTGACAAAGGAGAAGCCTGTCTGCTGGGTGGCGATAGCGCGCTCGTGGGTGTAGGTGACGCTGTCTACCTCAAACGTCAATGGGCGCCAACGATAAGGCACCTTGTAGGGGCCTGCGCCGATATCGAGCGTCATGTCCATAGGAGTGCCTTCAAAGTGGTCGCGCATCATCCATTGCATGTCGCGTACGCTCACAGGCTTGTCGGGCTTCACCCAAAGAGGCAGCACTTCACCCTCAGCTTTCAACACCCAAGGAAGATAGGCATCCATGCCATCGGCAAACTTATTGTAGTAGGCCCACACACGGCCATCGCAACCACGAACGGCGCCACCATCAAGCTCGGCATAGGTCGACGAGAAGCTAAAGTCTTCGTCCTTGCCCTCATAGAGGCCCTGCTTTCGAGCAAAGGAGATGACGTCGGGGGCGTAGAGGGTCTCGGGGTCGTTGAGCGGGAACTGATGGATGCGGCTATGATTGGCATGGCCTGAGATGTAGCCATCAGGCACACGACGAGCCACCCATACGGCACCTGGGTCGCTTTGTCCCTTGCCTATCATCTCCATGATCCAAGCTTCATTTGGGTCGGCTATCGAGAAGGATTCGCCGCTGCTGGAATAGCCATAGTCTTTGACAAGAGAGGTCATCACATCTACAGCTTCGCGGGCAGTCTTGGCGCGCTGGAGGGTGATATAGATAAGGCTTCCATAGTCAATGAGGCCACTGCCAGCCAGCTCGGGACGTCCGCCCCACGTGCTCTCAGAGATAGTGAGGCCATGTTCATTCATGTTGCCAATAGTAGCGTAGGTATGGGCTACTTCGGGAATCTCGCCGAGGAGCTTGTGGGTGTCCCACTCCACTACCGGGCGCATCGTGCCAGGAGCATGGTCAGCGGCAGGCTGGTTGTAGAGCTCGCCATATAATACGTGGCTATCGGCAGCATAAGTGATCATGACGGAGCCATCGGTAGTAGCGCCAGCGTTGGCGATAAGGCTCGTGCAGGCATCAGCGGCAGGCATATAAGCTACAACGCCCACTGCTGGAAGCAAAAGTTTTATCAGTCGGTGCATAGGATTATGATTGGTATATTGAATTTTTTTGATTTATTTTCTCCTACAAAAGTAGTCAATAAACGTTTGAGAAACAAAAGATTTAAGAATTTTTCTTTTCTCTGTGGGCTTTTCACGTTATTTTTCGTAGATTTGCAATCTCAAAACCATTCAGTGACCATCCACCACATTACTTCCCTATGAATCGCTACTCATTTATCACTCTTGCAGCCCTCTCCGTGTCGACAATGACAATGAGCGCTGCCGACTCTCCCCTCTGGCTCCGCTACCCAGCTATTTCACCCGATGGAAGCAAGATAGCTTTCTGCTTCCAAGGCGATATCTACACCGTCGACTCCCGCGGAGGTCGCGCCACCCAGCTCACCACCAATCCAGCCCACGATTATATGCCAATCTGGAGCCCTAAGGGCGACAAGATAGCTTTTGCCTCCGACCGCGAAGGCTCGATGGACATCTACATCATGGACGCTCGGGGAGGGCAGCCTCAGCGTTTGACATGGAGCAGCGGAGCGGAGACTCCCATGAGTTTTCTCGACGACACTCATATAATCTACTCCTCCTCAGTGTTGGGCGACGTCAACGACTTGCAGTTTCCGGGCAACTATGCCCAGACCTACGTCGTAGAGACCACAGGCGATGCACGCCCTCAGATGTTGACATCACTCCACATGGAGAATGTATCGGTCAATCCTGTCGACGGGCGCCTACTCTACACCGACAAGAAAGGCTATGAAGACCCCTGGCGCAAGCACCATCAATCGTCGGTGACCCGCGATATATGGCTGACGGCTCCCGACGCTAAAAGCGGGTATGAGAAGCTGACCTCTTTTCGAGGCGAAGACCGCAATCCCGTATGGGCTCCCGATGGCCAGAGCTATTACTACCTTAGCGAGGCTGATGGCTCCATGAACGTATACCAAGCAGATCCCTCACCGAGCGCCAAGGCCAAGCAACTCACCCACCACACTACCCACCCCGTACGCTTTCTCTCAGGAGCCAACAACGGTACCCTCGCCTACAGCTACGACGGCGCACTTTATACCCTCGCTCCTGGCAACCAACCTCAACGCCTCAACGTGGAGATTGTCGGTGACCGATTGGAGAAGAGCGTCATTCCTCAGACTCTGACCTCAGGAGCCAACACTATTGCTGTGGCGCCTAACGGCAAAGAGGTGGCCTTTATCGCCCATGGCGACGTGTATGTCACCTCCATTGAGTATGGCACCACCAAACGCATCACCGATACTCCTCAGCAAGAGCGCAACGTGGCCTTCAGCCCCGGGGGACGTAGCCTCGTCTACTCCGCTGAGCGCCCCGACGAAAACGGGCTTCACACCTGGGGCATCTATGAGAGCTCGTTGGTGCGCCCCGAAGATAAATATTTCACCTACGCTCAAGAGATAGAAGAGCATCCTTTGGTGACAGGCGTCACGGCTTTTCAGCCTCAATACTCGCCCGACGGCAAGGAAGTGGCCTTCCTCAAAAACCGCACCGAGCTCTGCGTGGTCAATCTCGAATCCCGCCAGCAGCGCACAGTGCTTCCTGGGCAATTCAACTATTCGTATACCGATGGCGATATCACTTATTGCTGGTCGCCCGACAGCCGATGGTTTTTGGTTGACTATATAGGTATTGGCGGATGGAACAATAGCGACATTGCCCTCGTCAAGGCTGATGGCTCTGGCGACATCACCAACCTGACAGAGAGCGGCTATAGCGATGGCAATCCCCACTGGGTGCTCGATGGCAAGGCCATGATATGGCAGAGCGACCGCGCCGGCTATCGTAGCCATGGCAGCTGGGGCGCCGAAGAGGATGTCTACATCATGTTTTTTGACGAGGAGGCCTTCGACCATTTCCGTCTCTCGAAGGAGGAGCTTGCTTTGGCCGACGAGCTCAAAGACAATGCCGACAAGGACAAGGATGATGCCGACGACGATAGTGATAAGTCGAAAGGTAAGAGTCAAAAGGCAAAAGGGAAGGGCGATAAGTCAAAAGGCAAAAGCAAAGAGGCAAAGGCCGAGGATGACGAAAGCGTTGAGCCGCTGACGTTTGACCTCACCCACCATCGCGACCGCATACGCCGTCTGACCACATCATCGGCCAATATGGGCGATGCTATTCTCTCGCCCAAGGGCGACAAGCTCTACTACATTGCCTCCAACTTTGACGGGGAAGGCGACCTCTGGGAACTCGATCTCAAGGAAGGAAATCAAAAGATACTCATCAAGAACGCCGGATATGGAGCCTTCCAGCTCAACAAAGAGGGGAAGAAGGGCTATATGGCCTCAAGAGGAGGACTAAAAGAGATTGACTTTGACGGAGGCTCGTCTAAAGACATTAGTTTTAAGGCCGACTTCAATCTACGCCCTGCTCAAGAACGTCAATACATCTTTGACCACGCTTGGCAGCAAGTGAAAGAGAAATTTTACGACCCCGATATCCATGGCATCGACTGGGAGGGATATCGCGAGGCCTACCAGCGCTATATGCCTTGGATTACCAACAACTACGACTTTGCAGAAATGCTCTCCGAGATGCTTGGCGAACTCAATGCCTCCCACACGGGTGCTCGCTACTACCCCAACAATACAGCACAGACCACAGCTCTCCTGGGTGCTTACTTCGACAATGAATATCAGGGCGATGGACTCCGTATAAGCGAGATTATCGTAGGTGGCCCTATGGACCGCGCCGACGTAGCGCTCAAGGCTGGCGACGTGATCACCTCTATAGATGGCCAACCAATAGAAGCAGGCAAGGACTACTATCGCTTGCTGGCAGGTAAGGCTGGTAAGACGGTGACGCTCGGTGTCACCACCACAGAGGGCAAGAAGACCGAGCAGCGGCTGAAGCCCGTTGGCGGATACGGCGACCTGCTCTACAAACGCTGGGTAGAACGCAATCGCCGCCATGTGGAAGAAGCCACCGGAGGCAAGGTGGGCTACGTCCACGTGAAGTCGATGGACAGCGAGAGTTTCCGCACCGTCTTCTCAGAGCTTCTGGGGCGTTATCGCAACTGCGATGCCGTCATTGTAGACGTGCGCCACAATGGTGGGGGATGGCTCCATGAAGACCTCGCCATACTGCTTAGCGGCAAGGAATTCGCCCAGTTTAAGCCTCGCGGTCAATACGTGGGTAGCGACCCCTTCAACCGCTGGAACAAGCCTTCCTGCGTGCTCGTATGCGAGGACGACTACAGCAATGCCCACGGTTTCCCCTGGACCTACAAGACCCTTGGCCTTGGCCAGTTGATAGGCACACCCGTGCCTGGCACTATGACCGCCGTGTGGTGGGAACGCCAGATTGACCCGTCGTTGGTATTTGGCATTCCTCAAGTGGGATGCGTTGACGAGCAAGGCCGCTATCTGGAGAACCAAGAGCTATGGCCCGACATCGAGGTTTACACATCCCCCGAGCAGATTCTCAACGGTCAAGACCCACAGCTCGACCGCGCCATCAAGGAGATGCTCTCCCACTAATGCTTTTACCTTTTAGCTTTCTTTAGCTTTTACCCGTTCTCTTTAGCTTTTACCCTTTTTTAGCTTTTAAGACCCTATATTTACTCACCCCCAAAATCCCACCCCCATGCCAAAACTACCTGTATTGCCTCTCTCCCTCCTGGCTCTTGGAGCCGCTGCTCAAGAGCAACCCCAGCCCAACGTCATCATCATCTTTGCTGACGATCTTGGATATGGCGACCTCGAATGCTACGGTGCCAAGAATGTAGAGACCCCAGCCGTCAACCGCCTGGCGAGAAACGGCATACAGTTTGCCAACGCTCATGCGGTGGCCTCCACCTCCACTCCCTCGCGCTACTCGCTGCTGACGGGCGAATATTCTTGGCGACGCCCTGGCACCGACGTGGCTCCTGGCAACGCCGGAATGATAGTGCGCCCAGAGCAATACACGATTGCCGACATGTTTAAGAGTGCTGGCTACCAGACGGCGGCCTTCGGCAAGTGGCATCTTGGGCTTGGCAACCGCACCGGCGAGCAAGACTGGAACGCTCCCCTGCCAGCCGCTCTCGGCGACCTCGGTTTTGACTACTCGTATATCATGGCTGCTACAGCCGACCGTGTGCCATGCGTATTCATTGAGAATGGGCTGGTGGCCAACTACGACCCCGAGGCTCCCATCTACGTCAGCTATCGTGAGAATTTTGAGGGAGAGCCTACGGGCGCCGACAACCCCGAACTTCTCTACAATCTGCGTCCGAGCCATGGCCACGACATGTCGATAGTCAACGGCATTAGCCGCATTGGCTACATGAAAGGTGGAGGCAAGGCTCTCTGGAAAGATGAGAATATAGCCGACTCCATCACCCAGCATGCCATCGACTACATTGTGGCCCACCAAGATGAGCCTTTCTTCATGTACTTTGCCACGAATGACGTCCACGTGCCTCGCTTCCCCCACGAGCGTTTTCGTGGCAAGAACAAGATGGGGCTTCGCGGAGATGCCATAGCTCAGTTTGACTGGAGCGTAGGGCAACTGCTGGCCACTCTCGACTCTCTGGGTCTCACCGACAATACTCTTATCCTGCTCTCAAGCGACAACGGCCCTGTGGTTGACGATGGTTATGACGACCAAGCAGAGGAGCTGCTCAACGGCCACTCCCCTACAGGCCCCCTGCGCGGTGGCAAGTATAGCGCTTTCGAAGGCGGCACACGTATCCCGCTCATAGTCCATTGGCCTGCCACCATCAAGGGTGGTCAGCAGAGCGACGCCCTCGTGTCGCAGATCGACTGGCTGGCATCTCTTGCTGCTCTCACCGGCGCCAAGATACCCCAAGGAGAAGCCCCTGATAGCCGCGACCAGCTGGCCGTATTGCTCGGTCAAGACACCGTGGGGCGCGACTACGTGATAGAGCAAGCCAACAACCATGCCCTCTCGCTGCGCACCTCCCAGTGGAAGTATATCGAGCCCAGCGATGGAGCCCCTTTGATCACTTGGGGCCCAAAGATAGAGACCGGCTACCTACAAACGCCCCAGCTCTACGACATGACTGTCGTGGGCGAGCAGACCAACGTAGCTGCACAGCATCCCGAGGTGGTGTTTGACCTTGCGGAGCGCCTGCGTAAAGAAAAAACAAAGAGGTAGCAAACTTCGGGAAATTCTTTCTCTTTGTCAATTTTCCCCAACTAAGGTTAAACCTTTGCAAAGTCACCAAGTCAAAAGGGGCGTGTATATTTTTTACTAGCATTTTCCCCCATAATGAAGTTATCTCCTAAACTTATTTTAGTACTCTTTTCTTTATGGGTCGCGGCAACAGCCACGGCCCTTAATATTAAGGGCACCATTCGCGACTCTGAAAGCGAGCCTCTGGCAGGAGCCACTATCAAGCTCTTGGCCCAGAAAGATTCGGCGTTTGTCAAGGGCACAAAGACCAACGACAAGGGCGTCTTTACTCTCGCCGACGTGAAGAAGGGCTCTTACATCGTCGAAGCATCTTATATTGGCTATGCCAACTACTATAAGAACGTCACTATCTCTACGTCGAGCGTCACTCTCGACCCCGTCAACATGACCGAGTCGAGCATCATGCTCCAAGAGGTAGTGGCCACGGGCGTCAAGACTCAAATCAAGGTGATGGAAGACACCATCGAGTACAATGCAGATAGCTACAAGGTGCAGCCCAACGCCGTGGTCGAAGACCTCCTGAAACGTCTGCCAGGCGTGGAGGTAGGCTCCGATGGCTCTATCACGGCCAACGGCAAGACGGTGTCGAAAATCCTTGTGGATGGTAAGGAGTTTTTCAGCGACGACCCAAAAGTGGCCTCCAAAAACCTCCCCGTGGAGATGGTCGACAAGCTGCAGGTAGTGGACCGCAAGAGCGACCTCGCACGCCTGACAGGTGTCGACGATGGTGAGGAAGAGACGGTCATCAACCTCACTGTGAAGAAAGACATGAAGAATGGCTACTTTGGCAACATTGAGGCTGGCTACGGCACCGACGACCGCTACAAGGTGAACTTCAACCTCAACAAGTTTTGGAACGAGAACCAGATGACGCTGCTGGGCAACTTCAACAACGTCAACGAGCTGGGATTCACCGATAGCAACGGCAATCGCTTCCAGCGCTTTGGCGGCAACAACGGTATCACTACATCCAAGGCTTTGGGTCTCAACTTCAACGTGGGCAATCAGGAGATATTCCGCGTAGGTGGCGACGTGATGTATAGCTACTCCAGCAGCAACTCCATTCAGAGCCAAGAGCGTCAGTATCTCTTCACCGACTCCACCTCCTACTCCTCTACCGACAAGTGGACTCGCGACCGCGGCCACAATCTCCGTGCCGACTTCCGTATGCAGTGGAAGCCCGACTCCTTCAACACCCTCGATATCCGCCCCAACATCTCCTACAACCGCAACGACTCCTGGAGCGTTGACTCGTCGTGGACTCGCGCTGGCGACGCTGCCCGTTCGCCGGTCAACTATAGCTACAATAACGGCACGTCGTCGGGCCACTCGCTGGAGTATGGCGCTCAGGCCATCTACAACCATAGCTTCAAGCATCATCGCGGTCGCTCCTTCTCGGTGCAGGCACGCTATAGCCATAGCAACGTGCGCGAGAAGATGAACAGCTACTCGCGCAACATCTTCTACCTCTTCAACGACTCGCTCGACCTCTACGACCAGTTTACCAACAATCACACGTGGAGCGACCAAGTGGAGGGACGCTTGAGCTGGACAGAGCCGCTGGGCAATGTCAAGAATGGCAACTTCCTGACCCTCTCCTATCGTATGCAATATCGCTGGAACAACGCCGACAAGCTCGTGTATGACCATCCGGTCGTCTACCCCGACGATCCCGACTATACGGGGTCAGGCGTTGACCCCGTCATCGACTATGCCGTGGAGGTGCTCAACGAGGATCTCAGCAACCACTTCCGCAACGAGTATATGAATCAAGATATTCGCGTGGGCTTCAAGCATGTGTCGAGCGCTTTGAACATGGAGGTGGGTATGTCGCTCGTACCAACGATGATGAAGAGCATCGACCTCATCAATGAGGCCAAGAATGTCCCCAAGCGCAACGTGATGAACTATGCGCCCTTCCTACGTTTCCGCTACCGCATGAGCAAGACGCGCTCCTTCAACGCACGCTATAATGGCCGCTCGTCGCAGCCCTCGATGACGCAACTACAGCCTGTGGCCGACATGAGCGATCCTCTGCGTATCGTCATTGGTAACCCCGACTTGAATCCTTCGTTTACCCACAACCTCACTCTGCGTTTCCAGGACTTCAACGCCGATGCTCAGCGCTCTATAATGGCGATGGCCAATGTGTCGATGACCCAAAACTCTATCGTCAGCAAGACTACCTACAACAGCGAGACGGGCGGTCAGACCACCACCTATGAGAATGTCAACGGTGTGTGGAGCGGACGACTGATGATGATGTTCTCCACGCCTTTCCGCAACAAGGCTTGGCAGTTCTCCAACAATTTATTCACCAACTACAATCGTTCGGTGGGCTTCAACAATGGCGAGCGCAACGTCAGTGGTGCTTTCTCTGTCAGCGAATCCTTCAGCCTCGCTTTCCGCCCCGACAACCTGGAGCTGGAGCTGCGACCCAACTACTCGCTGCAGACCACCCACAACTCGCTCGCTACCACCAGCGACAACACCGTGCATCGCTACGGAGCATCGTTCAACGCCTACTACTATACCCCAATAGGCGTCGTGCTCGCCACCGATGTATCCTACTCCGACACCAAGGGTTATGCCGCCGGCTACAACCAGAGCGAATGGATGTGGAACGCCTCCATCTCCTATCAGCTGCTGCGCTCCAAGAGCCTGACGCTCTCGCTTAAGGTCTACGACCTGCTGCAGCAGAAGTCAAATATCAGCCGCACCATCACGGCTAACTATATCGACGACTCGCGCTACAACTCCCTGACGCGCTACTTCATGTTTACCGTGGCTTACCGTTTCAACACCTTCGGCAAGGGCAAGGAGCCAGGCAATCGTGGTATGGATGGTCCCGGCGGTGATGGTCCCGGAGGCCGTCGTGGTGGTGGTCCTGGCGGTCCTCCTCCCGGCGGCGGTGGCCCCGGCGGCGGTGGTCCCCGCTAATCCAGAGGGATGTCTAATTAGCACAACCTTTTGCAACTCCGTAGGAGTTCTTCCGATTAGATACAGTTGTACCCTTCTCCCCAAAAAACGGCCAAAGACGCCTTTTGGAGAGAAGGGTAAATTATTGATACCTAATTGAAAGAATCAATACCCTACGGGATTCGCTAAGATATTGCAATTTTGACCCACCCTCTTGTATGTTTATTTTGATGTGCTCTCATGGGCAGCCTTTAGAGGGTTTTCTTCTCCGGCTGGAGGTGCGGGCTCGTTGCAGAGGGTGGAGGGGGAGCCGTCGCGGGTGGAGATGTAGTGGGGCGAGAGGATTTCTATGCCTTCGCGGTTGAATACGTTTTGGATGCTGACGTTGAGGTCGGAGTAGACGTCGGGGAGCAGGTTGGCGTTGCGTATGTAAGCGTTGACTTGATAGATAGCGTAGTCGTTGCCGAGGGTGGTCTGCAGCACGAAAGGCCGTGGGTCGTCGACCACGCCGCGCGTAGCCAGGGCGGCCTCTATCAGCAAGTTGTAGATACGCTGCCAATGATAGGTGTAGCTCACGTTGACGTCGCAATGGATGATAAGCCCATATTGCTGAGCCGACTGGGTGAGATTGACCGTCTGGGTGTTCATGATAAACGAGTTGGGGACGGTCACTATCTCATTCTTCACCGTGCGAATGCGGGTGACGAAGGGCGTCTTCTCTATCACATCGCCCGAGGTGTTGGGAAGCTCTATGCGGTCGCCAATCCTAAAGGGGCGCATGTAGGTGATGACCAAGCCTGCTATCACGTTGCCGATGGCACCGCTCGACCCTATCGACACTATCAGACCGATAAACACCGATATACCCTGAAAGACCCCCGAGTTGGAGCCCGGCAGATAAGGATAGATCATGGCCACGGCAAAGGCATAGAGCAGAAAGCGGATGATATAGAATGTAGGCATCGCCCAGTCGGCATAAAAGCCCTTCACTTGTAGCTTGTCGAGCGACAGCTGCACGGCCACAAAGCGAAGCACCTTCTCTATAAATCGGATTACGACACAGATTACGAAAATCGTAAACAGATTGGGTATATACTCTATGATAGCCATCAGGATGTCGCGACAAGGCGTCCACACATAGGATATGATGCTTGTGGCAATCTTCTCGGTGGGAGGGAATACGGAGAAGAACAGCGGTATGCTCAGCAAAATGATTATCAACCCTACGATGAAACGCAAGCCGCTGGCTATCCACCTCAGAATCTTGGTCTGGCGTGCCACATCCAGAATCTCCAGACGCTGGATATAGATAGGATGGAGCTTGGTCTCCGACCATCGGGTAATTCTCTTCAACAGCTTATGATAACCCTTGTTGACGAGCCACAACACCACTACGAGCCCAGTTATAATCAAGAGCAGCAACACCACGGTGCGTATCAGCGTCCAAAAACTATTGAGCTCCTTGAGCTTTCTGAGCTCATCAACGAGGATTACACGCACGCTCTGAGACAGCTCCTCGCGAGTGGTGCCAGCCCAAATGGCATCGATATCGGTGAGCGACACCAGTATGTTGTCGCCATAGATAATATCGGTCTCAAACTCATTGGACGAGATATAGACCGAGTCGGGAGCCAAGCCAAAAAGCTTGCCCACAAGGACAATCTCCTCGCTGGCGCGACGTGCACGTTCGCCAGCAGCGAGGCCTCCATGCTTGGCGTAGATCGTGAAGAGCGAGTCCTGCTCCACCACCACCCATGCCGGTGTGGTCACGGCGCGAAACGAATCAATGCGCGCTCGAAAAGCCTCGCGCCGCAGAGAGTCGGCCGACTGGAGTTGTTGTCTCAACTGCTCTATCTCCACATTCAGGGCCACCTCGCGCTGACGTGCATCTTCAATCTCGAGCGACATCCCCTCCATCTTCGTGGTCAGCTGAGCTATAAGAGCCGAGTCGGTCACTATAGAGTCGACAGTAGCCAGAGGTGGGAGGTCGGAGGCTACGTCCTGAGCTACACCCGTCAACGACGCGACGATAAAGCATACAGCAGATATAAACAAGGTCCTTAACGACATAACATTATCCATTGCGAATTATTTATGCCACAAATTTACGAATAATGTGGGAATATCCCCCACACTGGACCATCTTTATTCAGGCCCTTCAGCGCTTTGTGCGGTCTTGATTTAACAACAAAAAAGCTCGACCCCTGGGTCGAGCTAAAAAGACGGTGTGCCTACTTCTTGTCGGGGAGGCCGAAGCGTTGCCAAGCGGGCTGGTCGTAGCGCGACTTGATGCCTACTTTCGACTCGGTAACGATAGCTTTTAGCTGGTCAAGGAGTTCATGACACTTCTGACGCTGGGCCGTAGCGGCCTCATTAATCTCGTCATACTTCTCAGCTTCGGTCTTCAGACGTGAGGCCAGCGAGGCCAGTGATTGAGCTATGGAGGTGTCATAGCCCTTGGAGGCGAGTTCGGAGGTGTTTCGAGCGATGCCCTCTGAAATTGCAGTTGCCTTCTCTATGCAATCTTGATAAATCTTGTTCATTGCTTAGTGTTAGGGTTAAACAATGCCTCGAAACGCGACTGATGGGTCTGCATAGTACGGAGTCAGGCATGGCAAAATTACAAAAAATCTCAATTTTGCCAAGCTCCGTAAACCCTACTTTTTTGAATTATTTGTCGAGAGGCACGAAGTCGGAGGCAGGATGCTTACACCACGGACACACGAAATCTTCTGGGAGAGGATCGCCCTCATAGATGTAGCCACACACGGTGCATACCCACCCTTTCTTCTTGACGGGAGCAGGCTTAGGCTTGATATTATCCTGATAGAAAGCATACGTGACCGAACGCTCGTCGGGAGCCAACACCTCGGCAGCCTCCACATCGGCTATAAAGAGGGTGTGGGTACCCAAGTCAATCTCTTGTATCACCTTGCCGCTGATATAGGCATTGGTCTGGTCGGTGAGATACACCAATCCATTCTCTGAGCGCGAATAGGTGACACCTATCATCTTGTCCACATCGCGACCGCTGACAAAGCCCCAGTGGCGAAAGGTGTCCATCTGCGCCAATTCGCTTAGGATTGACACGTTGAAGCGCCCGGTAGCCTTTATCATGTCGTGGGTGAGGTGGGTCTTGTCGACAGCCACGGTGATACGTAGAGGTTCGGCCGTCACTTGCTCCACGGTGTTGACAATGCAGCCATTGTCCTTGCCATCTTGGCGAGCTGTGAGCACAAAGAGGCCATAGCTCAGTTTAAACATTGCTTTTGGATCCATAGTATATGTGTGCGGGATTAATATTGAATTTTTGTTGATTACGGGCGTGTATAGAAGTCGATAAGGTCGGAGAGCGCCTTCTCGCAGACGGGGCAGAATGTAGGATAAGTATTGGTCCTCATCCGGCAGTCGTCGGCCGGGCGGTAAACGCCCTTGAAG
This sequence comes from Bacteroidales bacterium, assembly GCA_020859845.1. Classification (GTDB taxonomy): domain Bacteria; phylum Bacteroidota; class Bacteroidia; order Bacteroidales; family Muribaculaceae; genus Paramuribaculum. The sequence continues at coordinate 34,521 of JAJBVL010000065.1, read as the reverse complement.
GAGTAGCCACCACCCTCATACACCCCCACAGGATATTTCTCAGCGTCGGCGGGGTCGGTAGGCACCGGAGTCCCCGGGGTCAATTGATTCTCCCATTTTGATGAGAAGTCGACCATCGTGGTGATGTTGGGCTCCCAAGGCTCAGTGTCGGTGGGATAGGTGTCGTCCATCACATCGCCCACATAGAAATACTCGTCGGCAAGGCCGCCAAAACTGTGGCCAAACTCATGCACAACGACTGGGCGGAAGTTGGCTTCGCGCGAGGTGGTAAGCGTGTAGCTATTGTAGATGCCCCCGCCACCATACTCCTCCGTGTTGGCCAGGATGATAATATGCTCATAAGGGATACCGGCCAGCAGATTATGTATCTGCTGCACATTGTCGGTGGTGAGATAGCGGTCGCTATAGAAGGTGGAGTAGTGGGAACCCACAGCCGTACGCTTCCACTCGCCAAGGCGTGGCACACTGACTCCACTGTCCTCCGATGGAGCTCCCACGGCTATGAAATTGAAGTCGTCGGGCCGCGACTTGTAAGGCTCGTGGCTAAACATCGACTCTACAGCCTCCTGGGCATGACCATAGAAGCTCTCCATCTCCTCGGGGGTATAGCCCTCGGCAAGGATGGCCACATTGATGACATTCTCCGTGCGCGGACTACGATGGATGTATCGATGGGGGGTGACATCCGTGTAGCCCCGCTTCTCCACAAGCACATCTGCGGGGTCATAACGATGGTGCAGCGAAGCAAGCGGCTGGTCATGGCTGTCCTGAAGCTCCAACGCTATAATGGCTGGTGCTTTGGGCAGAGGCACGAGGTAAGAGTTCTGGAACGCGCGTGGACGCGAGGCAGCCTCCTCGGTGCGCAGCCACTCTTGGAAGAGCGAAGAGAAGCTGTGGCGATAGATAGTGTCGCCACTGGCCTCGTCGATTACTGTCACCTGCCCATTACCTTTGAGCGGCAGCTCGCGCAGACGTATCTTGCGCCCAGCCCAGCCAGGGAGCTCCACTTGGCGTTCGAGCAACACCACCGTCTGAGCCGTGTCGCCACCAAAAATATAGTCGACCCTCAAGGTCTTATCTTGAAAATATTGATCAAAATCTTGAGCTGATGCTCCCAGAGCACAAGCGCCCATAAGGGCAGTAGCTAAAATGTGATAGAATTTCATGATTGGTATTACTTTTGACTTTTTACTTTTGCCTTTTGACTTTTTACTTTTGCCTTTTGACTTTTGCCTTTTGCCTTTTGCCTTTTTACTTTTGCCTTATCTACTATCCACTCCCCACATCAGTTTTTCGCGCAGAGTGTGGATAAAGCTGTGGCCCGGTACATGCACCACATTGGTGACGTAAGGCGCACGCTCCAGATGGAGCCGTGCATCGTCGGGGAGGGTCATCGACTGGCCATCGACGCTGATGAGAGCGGTATGCGTCCTCGACACCACCTCGATATCCATCTGCGTGGCATCGCTCACCACCAGCGGCCTCATATTTAGCGAATGAGCTGCCACCGGCGACAACACCCACGACGGCGACGAAGGAGCCACTATAGGCCCCCCCACTGAGAGATTGTAGCCTGTGCTCCCCGTTGGGGTCGACACTATCAATCCATCGCCGAGATACTTTGCCAGCAATTCTCCCCCCACATAGACGTTGACCGTAATCATCGAAGCCGTGTCCTGCTTTAGGATAGCCACATCGTTGAGCGCCATTTGAGGAGCATATTCCCAGCGCGAGGTGACAGTGGCTTGCAGCATCGAGCGAGGCTCAACAGCATATTGCCGCGAGAGGATGAGATGGGCCACTTGATGCACCTGGCTTATTCTCGCTGCCGACAGGTAGCCCAGTCGCCCCGAATTAAGCCCCATGATGGGAGTCTCGGAAGGCCCTATTTTCCTTACCGTGGAGAGAAACGTGCCATCGCCACCGATGCTCAATGCCAAGTCGGCTTCATAGCCATAGCGCCCTATAATATGACTGATGAGAGGCTCATGAGCGAGCCGCTCCGAGAGATACGCCAGATAGTCGGGGTCGATAGCCACCTCCACGCCAGGGTGCTCGCACAGGAGCCTCAGCAACTGGTCGACATACTGCACTGAAGCGTCCTGAAAGCTATTGCCATAGACAGCAATCTTCATCATAGGAGGTGGAGGTATGGTGGTAGTAATGGGTGGGGGAATGTGATGTTATACATTGAGCTGAGCCATCAGCTGGGCCACACGACCGGCGGCAACCTCTTGATGGAGGTCGCCATCCTCGCTGCTGGTCTGGATGACGGTATAGCCGTAGCGCTCAAGCGAACGCGCCACCGAGGAGGCATTGCGATGATTGATGCGCAAGTCGATGATAATCTCGCCCTCGGGGGTGAGACGATCCGTGACGTTGAGATTGATGAGATGGGCATCGCAGTCCTCCACCGCACACGCTATCCTCGACGCTGAGTAGTCAGCGCGATAGCATGAGATGCTTAGCCGGCTGGCCTCCTCCACGGTGGGGAAGAAGTGGGCCTCTAAGGCTGGAGTCAAGAGTTCCAACGACGAGAAACAGGTGGCTTTTTGAGCGATTATGTTATCTTTTAATCCCAAAGTCTTTTAATATGTAATTATTTCTCACTAATTTTGTACCCATTTTAGAGGCAATGCCTGCGGCCGATGCCGCGGTACGTTGTTTTAGAGTGCAAAAATAAGAAAAATTATTCACATCTCCTTATCTTGATAACAATCTGCGAGCGATGTGGGTTCTTTTTCACTAGTTTTAATATCTGATGACCAACTTAAGTGTAAATATCAACAAAGTGGCCACTCTGCGCAATGCTCGTGGCGAGAATCTTCCTGATGTAGCGCAGTTTGCTATTGACTGTGAGCGCTTTGGTGCTGATGGCATCACGGTGCATCCTCGCCCCGATGAGCGTCATATACGCCGGCGCGATGTATATCAGCTGCGTCCTATTGTCAAGACGGAGTTTAACATCGAAGGCTATCCCAGCCCTGAGTTTATCGACTTGGTGCTCAAGGTCAAGCCCACCCAGGTGACCCTCGTCCCCGACGCTCCCGCCGACCTCACCTCGTCGGCAGGATGGGTGGTGGAGCCTCATCTCGAATTTCTGACAGGCGTCGTTGACCGCTTTCGTGAGGCTGGCATCCGCACATCGATTTTTGTGGACACCGACCCCTACAATATACGCATGGCCGCTCGCGCTGGCGCCGACCGTGTTGAGCTCTTCACCAAGCCTTATGCCGACGCATTTGAGGCCAACCGCGAAGCTGCCGTAGCGCCCTACGTAGAAGCCAGCATCGCCGCCCACAAGGCAGGCCTGGGGGTGAATGGAGGCCACGACCTCAACCTCGCCAATCTGGCCTACTTTAAGCAGAGCCTCCCCTACCTCAACGAGGTGTCGATAGGCCATGCCCTTATCTGCGATGCCCTCTATATGGGCATTGAGCAAGCCATCAAGAAATACAAAGAACAGCTCAACTAATGATGTTACAGGACACACTGACAACTGTCATTCCCGACCCCACGGCAGCAGCCTTGGAAGCCTCGGCTCCCGTCGTTGAGGAGCTCTCGGTGTGGGATCTATGTCTCGAAGGTGGGTGGATAATGATACCGCTGGCGTTGCTGGCCATTATCTCCATCTACGTCTTCATAGAGCGAGCTATCGCCATCCGGCGAGCAGCACGCGAGGACGACACCTTTATGAAGCGCATCAAGGATTATATCCACGAAGGCGAACTTGAGACGGCACAAAACCTATGTCGCCACACCAATACCCCCTATTCGCGCTTGATAGCCAAGGGCATCACCCGCATAGGGCGCCCAATGAACGACGTGCTGGTGGCCATCGAAAACACTGGCAATCTTGAAGTAGCCGCTCTGGGCAAAGGCCTTCCTTGGCTGGCCACCACGGCTGCTGGAGCCCCGATGATAGGCTTTTTGGGGACTGTGATAGGCATGGTGCAGGCATTCTACAATCTTGCAGCCGCTGGAAGCAGCGCCAACATCGATGTGCTGGCGGGTGGCATCTACGAGGCCCTCGTCACCACCGTGGCGGGTCTTATAGTGGGCATTTTGGCCCTCTTTGCCTACAACTATCTCGTGGCTCGCATCAATGGAGTGATGACCTCGCTCGAAGGCAAGACGATGGAGTTTATGGACCTCCTCAACGAGCCAGTCTCCTGACCCTCCACCCCTTTGCCCCTTTGACTTTTGACTTTTGACTCTTGACTTTTGACTCTTGACTCTTGACTTTTGACTCTTGACTCTTGACTCTTGACTTTTGACTCTTGACTCTTGACTTAATCCCATGTCTCTTAAGCGCCAATACGATATGACGTCGCTCTTCTCGATGGCCTCGATGACCGACGTCATTTTTCTCCTACTGATATTCTTTATGGTCACCTCTACGTTTGTCTTTCCCACGGCTCTGGAGATTAATCTTCCTCAAAGCTCGGAGCAAACGGCCATAAAGCCCTCCACACGTATCTATATCGACAAGGAGCTGCGGCTCTACGTGTCGCTCGAAGGCAAGGAGCCCCACGAGATGACAGCCGACCAGATGCTCGGATTCCTCCAGATGATGCAGCGCGAAGACCCTCAGCAGTTTATCGCCATCTATGCCGATGCCGAGGTGCCTTATGGACGCCTGGTAGAAGTGCTCGACATGGGCTCTAAGACAGGCCTCAAGATGGTACTTGCCACCAAGCCCGCGCCCTCCTCGGCGCGGCCAACCCTTTAAGGCTATTGATGACTACCACCGACCCTCGACACGACCCCAGCGAAAAGCGCCGCCGCTTGATAGCTGCTTTGGCTACCCTGCTGATAGTGGTAGCCGCGCTCGTCGTGATGTCGCTGCTCTATCTACGCTATACCGCCGACGAGCCGCGCAAGTGGCCACCCGAAGACACCAGCGAACTCCTCTTGGCAGGCGAATGGGTTATGCGCGGCGATGTGGCAGAGCCTGAGATGACCGACGGCGAAGCCCCCTCAGCCGCCAGCGAGGAGACCCCCGAGAGCCACGACCTCGACGACAGTGGCCCTGCCCATAGCAATCCTGCCCCATTGGTGACAGCCACCGAAGAGTCGCCAGCCAAAGAGCGCAAGAAGGTGACCACCGAGCCTACAGGCCCCACAAAAGAGGAGCTTGAAGCTCAGGAGCGCGAACGCCAGCAACGAGAGACAGCAGCCAAGATAGCCAAGCGCACCGCCTTTGGAGGCTCTTCCTCCTCATCAGCCTCATCCTCAGGCACCACTGGCTCTCCCAGTGGCAACGCGGCCACGGGAGCGCAGCGCGGCACCCCCGGATTTAATCTCCGTGGACGCACGCTCGACGCGTGGGACAAGCCCTCGGGCAACGCCACCGGGACCATCACCGTCAACGTGCGTGTAGACCGTCAAGGCCATGTGGTAAAGGCCACCTACGCTTCAGGCACAGGCGCTATAGCCGGCAATGCTGCCGCCCGTCGCAGCTGTGAACAGGCGGCGCTCAAGAGCCGCTTCTCTGTCGACCTCGACGCTCCTGCGGAGCAAGTGGGCACTATCACCTACCACTTTCAATGAGCCACGACCGAGTAAATGGTTAAAAAATCTATAAACCCTTCTCTTATTCTACTCTATTAAAGCCAGAATCACTAATTTTGTAGCATGAGCCTTATAAAGGTACGCAATATAGTTAAAAGCTTTGACAAGCTGACGGTGCTCAAAGGCGTTTCCCTCGACATCGACCAGGGAGAAGTGGTGTCGATTGTTGGCCCCAGCGGAGCTGGCAAGACCACCCTCCTTCAGATTATAGGGACACTTGACCGTCCCGATTCAGGGACGGTCACCATCGATGGTGTCGACGTCATGAGCCTCAACGATGCTCGTCAAGCTCGCCTGCGCAACACCAAGATAGGCTTTGTCTTTCAATTCCACCAGCTCCTCCCCGAGTTCACGCTGCTCGAAAACGTAGCCCTTCCTGCCCTGATAGGAGGCACACGCCGCTCCGAGGCCATGGCGCGAGCTCAAAAGCTCATCGACTATCTGGGGCTGGCCGACCGTGCTTCCCATCGGCCAGGCGAGCTCTCGGGCGGCGAGAAGCAACGCACGGCAGTGGCGCGCGCTTTGGTCAACAGCCCACGCGTAGTGCTGGCCGATGAGCCCTCGGGCAGTCTTGACACCCACAATCGTCAAGAGCTCCACCGCCTCTTCTTCGACCTGCGACGCGACTTTGGCCAGACCTTTGTCATCGTCACCCACGACCTCCAGCTCGCCGAGCAAGCCGACCGTAAGATAACACTTGTGGACGGAGAAATAGAAACAACCCAACATAACTACACATTCACACAATGAAAAAGACTTTTCTTGCAATCACAATCCTGCTGGCAACCCTGACGTCAGCCACCCTCACCAGCTGTAACGACGACGATGGCGATAGCTCTTCGTCCTTCCTTTCCTTTGTCACCTTTATGGGTAATCTCTCTGAAGGCGCGCAATTTCAATATCAAGCCAGCGGCGACTCCCCCATCATCACCCTCCAAGCCAACCAGTCGATCCAAAGTTCCAATAGCGACGACCCCTTTACTGCCGGCGACCGCATGGTGATAAGCTACACCATCTCCGACGACCAATATTTCGACGCCTCTAAGGCCGGCACCTACGACATAACCCTCACTGGCGGCATGAAGGTGCCAACCATCACGTTTACCCCCGAAGACGTAGCCGACATCGCCACTGCCTATCCTCAGTGGAAGACCGACTGCGCCATCCAGATCTACTCCTTCCACCGCTCGGGCAACTTCATGAACCTCTATGCCCTGGTACCCTACGATCTTGGCGAGAACTTTGAGATCAAACTGGTGATGGACGAAAGCACCCGCAACAGCGCCACCCCCAACGTATACCTGGTCCACAACTATTCGCAGAGCCTCACCTCAACGAGCTACTATTACGCTTGCTTCAACATCAGCTATCTCCTCTCCACCTACGATAGCTTCAACCTATACATAAGCAACACCAGCAACCCCTCGCAGACCTACCTCACCATCTCGCGCGACTAATCCCCTAGAAATTACCCCCTCTAGCGATTACGCGCTCCCTCCCCTCTAAGGCTTACGCGATTCAGCGATTCAGCGATTAAATAAATATTAACCCCCCAAATACCCCCCAATCAAAATGGAACAAAAGAAACCCACCGAGCTCAAGATAGAGATCACCCCCGAAGTGGCCAACGGCCACTACGCCAACTTTGCAGTAATCTCCCACGGCGCTTCCGAGTTTTTCCTCGACTTTGTCACCGTGGCCCCCAACATGCCCCAGGCTAAGGTGCAGAGCCGTATCGTCATGACCCCCGAGAACGCCAAGACCCTCCTCTCGGCCCTCGCCGAAAACGTGAAGCGCTACGAGGCTATCTTTGGCGAGATTCAGCCCAAACTCCCCAAAAACCGTCCCAACAATGGCGGCGACAACGGCGCTCTCCCCAACCCCTTTATTAAGGGAGGCAACGCCTAATAGGTAAAGCTATGGAGCCATTGCTTATCTACAACTCTCTCACACGCCTCAAAGAGGTATTTAAGCCCCTACACGAGGGCCGTGTAGGGATGTATGTATGTGGTCCGACAGTCTACGGCGATCCTCATCTGGGCCATTGCCGCCCCGCCATCACCTTCGACGTGCTCTATCGCTACCTGACCCACCTCGGATACAAGGTGCGCTACGTGCGCAACATCACCGACGTGGGCCATCTGGAGCACGACGCCGACGACGGCGAGGACAAGATAGCCAAGAAGGCGCGCCTCGAGCAGTTGGAGCCCATGGAAGTGGTGCAGTTTTATCTCAACCGCTACCATAAGGCCATGGAGATGCTCAATGTGCTCCCGCCATCCATCGAGCCTCACGCCTCGGGCCATATCATAGAGCAGATAGAGTATATCAAGAAGATTCTCGAGAGCGGCTATGCCTACGAGAGTCAAGGCTCGGTCTACTTCGACGTGCCGCGCTACAACGCCGACCACCATTATGGCAAACTCTCAGGCCGCAACATCGACGAATTGCTGGCCACCACGCGCGAGCTCGACGGCCAAAGCGAGAAGCGCAACCCGGCCGACTTCGCCCTATGGAAGAAAGCAGCGCCAGAGCATATCATGCACTGGCCCTCCCCCTGGAGCGAGGGTTTCCCCGGATGGCATCTCGAATGCTCCACGATGGGCGAGAAGTATCTCGGTGAGCAGTTTGACATCCACGGCGGTGGTATGGACCTCAAGTTCCCCCACCACGAGTGTGAGATTGCCCAATCGGTGGCCCACAATGGCCATGAGACAGTCCATTACTGGATGCACAACAACATGATCACCATCAACGGCCAGAAGATGGGCAAGAGTCTGGGCAACTTCATCACCCTTGAGGAGTTTTTCACCGGCAGCCACCCGCTGCTGGAGCAGGCCTACTCCCCGATGACCATCCGATTCTTTATCCTCCAGGCCCATTATCGTGGCACTCTCGACTTTAGCAACGACGCCCTCAAGGCTGCCGAGCGAGCCTTGCAGCGAATGCTCGAAGGCTACGGCCGTTTGGCCACGCTCAAGCCCTCGGCCACCTCGTCGATAGATGTCGAGGCCATACGCCAGCGCTGCTACGAGGCTCTCAACGACGACCTTAACACCCCCATGGTCATCGCAGCCCTCTTCGAAGCCTGCACACTGATCAACAAGGTCAACGATGGCCACGCCACAGCCACCCAGGCCGATATCGACGCGCTGAAGGAGATCTTCGACACCTTCCTGAGCGACGTGCTCGGCATCCCCACCGCCACCGATGGCTCGGCCTCCTCGGGCGTCAACCTCGAGCCTTATCGCCAGGCCATCGATCTGCTGCTGGAGATGCGCTCACAGGCCAAGGCTCGCAAGGACTGGGCCACCAGCGACGCCATCCGCAACCGCATGGCGGAGATAGGATTTAATGTAAAAGACACCAAGGATGGTGTGGAATGGAGCCTAAAATAAGGCTTCTCCACGCTTTTACCCTCATTTTTTAGGCTGCAAGGCTTGTATAGGTCAAAACTTATGCTTACCTTTGCAGCCTAATTTATGCTATGGGCGTGTTCCAGAGTGGCCAAATGGGGCAGACTGTAAATCTGCTGGTTATCACCTTCGGTGGTTCGAATCCATCCGCGCCCACTATCCTACGATTATGAAAACCCTCACAAAGCTTTATTGGATGCTAACACTCATCGCTTGCATGGGATTGACGTCATGTGGCAGCGATGACCCCAAGTCTGTTAATGAGGAGGCATTCTCTTCTTATTATTTCACCATCACAATGAGCGAAGAGGGTCGCGACCAAGGGAGCCTCGTGATGACCACCGTGTCCTACACCGACTATAAAGGCAACCTCGTCAGCGATGTCTTCGACTCCTCTTCCGACGCTGATTATCAGACCATCACTTCCCACGAGTTTACCAAGGTGCCTGCCTCGGGCAATATCGTTGTGACCCAAAGCCTTCGCAGCGGCATCACCTACGATAAGGAGACCTACAATCTGGGCGCAAAGCTGACGGTAAGCCTGCAGTCCTACAGTGTAGGCGGGTCGGTGATTAGCAGTCGCTTGAGCCAGAAAGAAGAGTCGGCCACCCTTAAGGTCAGCAATCTTTCAAAAGTATATCCCAAGACCACTACCTTCAAGTATACTGTGGCCAAAGACGGCACAGTTACTCTCCAATAGATGTTAAAATGCTTGACATCGCCTCCTTGATATATTATCTTTGCAGGCTATGAGGAAAAAGCCCCAACACCACACCATATCAGTAATAAGTTCGCGCACTACAGCTACCATCAGCGTGGCTTTAGTGCTCTTTTTGTTGGGTATTGTGGCCTTGATGGGCGTGGCAGGCAATTCGCTGCAAAACGACATACGCCAACGTCTCGGCTTTGTGGTGATCGTCAACGATGGAGCCACCGAGGCCGACATCAATGCCCTCAAGCAGCTATGGCGCCAGGCGCCCTACGTGGCCAGCGTCAAGTATTCCTCGGCAGCCGACGTGTTGCGTCGCTGGGAAGAGATGGTAGCCACCGACACTGATGGTGGCGACGGGCCCGACGACTTGATAAGCCTCTTTGGTGTCAACCCTTTCTTTGCCGAGTTTGAGGTGATGGTAAAGCCTGAGTATGCCTCCGGCGACTCGCTGGCGCGCATTGCCGCTCCTCTGCGCGAGATGGCTGGAGTCAACGAGGTGAAGGTCAACACCGACTTGATTGATGCCGTGAGCCGCTCGGTGCGTTCAATGTCCATCATCATGTGTATCGTGGCCGCGGCCCTGCTGCTCATCTCTTGCGTGCTTATCAACAACACCGTGCGCCTCACGGTATATGCACGCCGCTTCACCATCTACACGATGAAGCTCGTAGGCGCCACCGCCGGATTTATCCGGCGCCCCTTCGTCCGTAGCAGCATCCTGCAAGGCTGCATGGCGGGGATTATCTCCTCAGTGGCTTTGGCGGCGCTGCTCTACTATTTGGACCACCTCGAGCCAGAAGTGGCCGGGGCTGTCCCCTGGGAAGGAGCCTGCATCATCTTCGGCGCCCTCATCGTGGGAGGCATCATCATCTGCGGCTTGGCCTCGCTCTTTGCCGCCAACAAATACCTCCGCCTCGGCTACAACGATATGTTTAAATAGCGCTCCCCCCTCGATAATCTCGATAATCTCGATAATTTCGATACTCTCGATACTCTCGATACTTTCGATACTCTCGATAATAACGATAATAACGATAATAACGATAATAACGATAATAACAATAACAACAACCCATGACAGCAAAAAAGGCAACCCCTAAAATAGCCCCACAAGCCCCTGCTCCCCAGCAAGGCTCTCAGATAGAGCACGAAAGCCATGTGGAGCTCCCCCTCGTTAAGCTCAATTTCATACTAATGGCCATCGCCGGCTTGATGATAGTCGGTGGCTTTCTGCTGATGACAGGCTCAGGCTCGGGAGCCGATGAGTTCAACCCCGACATCTTCAGCACGCGCCGCATAGTGGTAGGGCCTACGATAGCCTTTCTCGGTTTTGTATTCATGGGTGTAGCTATTATCTGGAAGAAGAGATGACCTGGCTCGACGCGCTTATCATGGGTATCGTCCAGGGATTGGCCGAATACCTTCCTATCAGCTCCAGCGGTCATCTGGAGATTTTTCGCGAGATACTGGGCCTCGACTTCTCGGGAGCCGAGGCATTGGAGTTTGACCTCGTGCTCCACGTGGCCACCGTGCTCAGCACCATCGTAGTGCTATGGCGCGAATTTGTGCCTCTTTGCACATCATTTTTCACTTGGCGCCGCGACCACGACTTCTACTACGTATGGAAAATCCTCCTCTCCTGTGTGCCTGTGGCCATCGTAGGACTTTGCTTCAAGGACTTCGTAGAGCAATTCTTTGGCAGCGGACTGTTGGTGGTAGGTATCTGTCTGTGTATCACCGCTTGCCTCTTGGCGTTTGCCTACTTCACCCGCACCCAGCCCGAACTCGAACACCATCGCCGCACCCACGACATCACGTGGCTCGACGCTTTCATCATTGGCTGCGCTCAAGCCGTAGCCGTGTTGCCCGGCCTTAGCCGCTCAGGCTCCACCATCGCCACAGGTATCCTGCTGGGCGACCGCCGCGACAAGGTGGCACAGTTCTCATTTTTCATGGTCATCATCCCCATCCTCGGCGAGGCTCTTCTCGACATCAAGGACATGGTGGGCGGTGAGGCCGCCACAAGCGCCAGCGTGGGCTGGCTCCCCTTGCTGGTAGGTTTCGTAGCCTCCTTCTTGGTGGGCTGCGCTGCTTGCCAATGGATGCTCAACATCGTAAAACGCGGCAAGATGGTGTGGTTTGCCGTCTACTGTCTGATAGTGGGTGTCATCTGTATCTGCTGGTAATATGGATTTCCTCTCAGGAGAAATATTCTATATCGACAAGCCGCTGGGCTGGACCTCGTTTGACGCCGTCAAGCGTCTGCGCTCTGCTATGCTGCGGCGCCTCAAGCCCTATGGCGTGAAGCGCCTCAAGGTGGGCCACGCCGGCACTCTCGACCCTCTGGCGTCGGGAGTGATGATCGTGGTGACGGGGCGTAGCACCAAGCTCATCGAGGAGCTACAAGCCGGTGTCAAAGAATACATCGCCACCATAGCCCTGGGAGCCACCACCCCCAGCTACGACTTGGAGACCACCATCGACGCCACCTATCCAACTGATCACATCACCCTCCCCCTGGTCGTGGAGACTCTCAAGCGTTTCCAAGGCGCCATCGAGCAGATACCGCCAGCTTTCTCGGCCATCAAGGTCGACGGGCGCCGAGCCTATAATATGGCCCGAAAAGGCCACACACCTCAACTCAAGCCCAAGACGCTTGTTATAGATGAAATAGAGCTTCTCTCCTTTAGCCCTACGGAGCTGCGTATTAGGGTGGTGTGCAGCAAAGGCACCTATATACGCGCCTTGGCTCGCGACATCGGCGAGGCCTTGGGCAGCGGTGGTCACCTCACGGCTCTGCAACGCACCCGCGTCGGTACGGTCGACCTCGCTCATTGCCTGTCAATCGACGCCGCCGTAGAGGCCATCGAGCAAGCCCCACTCACTTTTCTTGACGACACGTTAAATTAACCCCCTCATAACAATCCCATAACCTCATGAAGTTATCGCAATTTAAATTTCGTCTGCCCGAAGAACTAATTGCACAGTATCCGGCACCGGTCCGCGACGAAGCGCGACTAATGGTACTCAACCGCGCCACCGGCGACATCGAACACCGGATTTTCAAGGATATCATCAACTACTTTGAAGACGGCGACATCTTTCTCTTCAATGACACCAAGGTTTTCCCTGCCCGCCTCTACGGTAACAAGGAGAAGACTGGCGCTCAGATTGAGGTGTTTCTGCTGAGAGAGCTCAACGCCAACAATAAGCTCTGGGATGTATTGGTAGAGCCAGCACGCAAGATACGCATTGGCAACAAGCTCTACTTTGGCGAGGATGAGTCGATGGTGGCCGAGGTGATTGACAATACCACCTTGCGCGGTCGCACCCTGCGCTTCCTCTACGATGGCAACCACGACGACTTCAAGGCCGCCCTCTACGCCTTAGGCCAGACCCCACTCCCCGAATATATCAAGCGCGAACCCATCGACGAGGATGCTGAGCGCTATCAGACCATCTATGCCACCAACGAAGGGGCGGTCGTAGTGCCAGCGGCTGGCCTCCACTTCAGCCGCGAGCTCCTCAAGCGCTTGGAGATCAAAGGTATCCACCAAGCATTCATGACCGTCCACTCCGGCCTGGGCAACTTCCGCGAGATCGACGTTGAAGACCTCACCAAACACCGCATGGACTCCGAGCAACTGGAGATATCGCAGGCGCTCGTCGATATGGTCAACGGCGTGAAGGATGCCGAGCATAAGGTATGCGCCGTGGGCACCTCGGTGCTGCGCGGTATTGCCAGCGCCGTCAGCATGGGAGGCCACATGAAGACCTACTCCGGATGGACCAACAAGTTTATCTTCCCTCCCTATGAGTTTACGGTGACCGACGCCCTGGTGACCAACTTCCACCTCCCCTATTCCATAATGCTGATGATGGTGGCAGCCTTCGGAGGCTACAATCTGGTGATGCACGCCTACGAAGAAGCCATCAAAGAGAAATATCGCTTTGGTGCTTACGGCGATGCTATGCTGATACTATAGTGGCCGTAGCCGAATACCACACCATCGCAGCCCCTGCTGAGGGCATTTATCGCGAGAAGATGAGCCGTTTTATCTCCCTGGCCTTCCCGGTGGCCTCAGCCGCCGAGGCCAAGGAGGTGATAGCGCGTGTGGCCAATCAATACCACGACGCGCGCCATGTGTGCTGGGCCTACATGATAGGTGCCGAGGGCAAGGAGTGGCTGTCAAGCGACAATGGCGAGCCCAGCGGCACCGCCGGCAAGCCCATCCTCGGCCAGATACGGTCGGCGGGGCTCACCAACGTGGTGATTTGCGTTGTGAGGTATTTCGGGGGCATCAAGTTGGGCACGTCGGGCCTCATCGTGGCCTACCGCGAAGCCGCTCGCGAGGCCATTGCCGCTGCCCAGATTATTACTGCCTACGAGATGGCCACCCTGACCTTCTCCTTCCCTTACCTTGCCATGAACGACGTGATGAAGGCCGTAAAAAGTCCCGATGTGAAGATCGTGGCCCAAGCCTTCGACAATCTTTGCTCCATGACCCTCACCATCCGCGCCGACCGCGCCGATGCTCTCCGCGCCAAGCTCGAGAGCTGCGGAGCCCAAATGGCCGATTAAGTGAGCGATGCTCTTATAGACCTGGGCGTTTGGCTATCGCCAAGATCTCTTCGGCGTTGTGGACCAGCGTGTCGGCATGGCTCTCTTGCAGCTCTTTTATTGGGCGAAAGCCCCACGTGACGCCCACAGAGTCGACGCAGGCTCTGCGCGCGGTCTCCATATCCACCCCCGAGTCGCCCACATACAGCACCTCCGCTTTCGGTGTAGGACACTCGCCGAGTATTCTAAACACTATCGAAGGGTCGGGTTTCACCGGGTAATCGTCTCTCTGTCCCTCGATGGCCGCCCAGTCGATGTCGCCAAAGAAGTGGTGGATGAGTTCCTCCACCGCCGATTGATACTTATTGCTGGCCACTGCCACCTGTATACCCTCCGACCGCAGATCGATGAGCAGACTCTTGATGCCCGGATAAGGCTCGGTGAAGTCGGTCAGATGCTGGCCGTAATACTCCACAAAGTGGGTGCGCAGTTCCTCGATGCGTTCGGGGATGCGTTCTTCCTCGGGGAGAGCGCGCTCAATCAAGCGTTTCACCCCATTGCCCACCATGAAAGGATAAGCCGACATGGGATGAGGTTTGAAGCCACACTTCTCCAAAGCATAGTTGGTAGCGTGGCCCAGGTCGTCGATGGTGTTGAGTAGCGTACCATCCAAATCAAATATTACTAATTTCTTCATAATTCCTTAAATTCTATCGTCACATTAACGTTAAACTAACTATTAACTACCCCCTCTGCGGTAGCTTTCGCAGTGCAGCGGCCTCCGCTGCTCTTTAAGCGGCGGCCTCCGCCGCGATTTAAAGGCATCACCTGGGGAGAGCCAGAGGGCTGGCTCAAAAAGAGCAGCGGAGGCCGCTGCACTGCGAAAGCTACCGCAGCGAGGGATTAGCCTTTTGACTTTTGACTCTTGCCTTTTGACTTTTGCCTTTTGACTTTTGACTCTTGCCTTTTGCCTTAAAACGGATACCCCACCGAGAAGTGGAATGTGGCATCGCGTCCCCAGCGAGGGTGTATGATGGGCCAATGCTCTTGATTCTGAGCTGGATTGTGGGCCTTCATACCGAGGTCAAACCTCAGCAAGAAGTATTCAAAGTCCATTCTCAGTCCCACGCCATAGGCAAGAGCTATCTGCTTCCAAAACGTATCGAAGTGAAACATGCCTCCAGGCTGGTTCTCATAGTTGTGTATGGTCCATATATTGCCCGCGTCGACAAATGCTCCTCCTTCAAACACCCAGAAAAGCTTCATGCGATACTCCACGTTCAAGTCGAGGCGTATGTCGCCACACTGGTTGATAAAGTCGGTCACCGAGTTGCGGGCGTCGTAGCTACCAGGCCCCAGGGTGCGCACACCCCAGCC
The DNA here is from genome assembly GCA_020859845.1 of Bacteroidales bacterium. Lineage (GTDB taxonomy): Bacteria > Bacteroidota > Bacteroidia > Bacteroidales > Muribaculaceae > Paramuribaculum. Next base: position 18,881 of record JAJBVL010000065.1, on the reverse strand, counting down.
CCTCACTCCGTTGGCCCCTCCAGCATAGAAGCGCTTCTCGAAAGGCAGCACGTGGGAGTTGCCGTAAGGCACCCCGATACCCGCCCCCACATGCCACGCCAGCGAGTGGCGCTCGTCGTAGTTTCTCACCGACGAGTAGTCGATTTCAGCCTTGGCATACTGGGAATACTGGATCCCAAACACCTTGTAGACCCCATCCCTACGATGCTGTCCCGTGAGAGCCGACAGGGCATAGAGCAGGTTGCCGGCCGTCTCTCCCGAGGCGCGTAGGCTATACACCGTCTTCTGGAGGATGTAGCGGCGAATGGCCGCCGAGGCCACGCGCCTATTGGTGCGATAGAAGGTATATCCGCTGCGCATTATGAAGTGGTCCTCGTAGCTATAGCGCAGCAGTGGGTTGGTGGGTGCTATCTGATTGATAAAGTCGATAGTGCTTTCGGGGAGATAGACATAGTTGATGTCCAGCAGGTCAAATGTGCGGCGTTCCATATTGTTGCGCGTGGTCCAGCGATACTTCCACGCCGCGCCAGCAATGATACGCGTATACTCCGGTCGCTCCTGGTAGTTGAACGACACCGTAGCCTCCGACACCGCCTTCACCCTATCCTTAAACAAGCGCTTCAGGAAGGGGAACTTAAACTTTGGGAACGTTATCCCCGCCTCGGCGGCATACTCCGAGTAGCGATTGTTGACCAAGCCCGAGAAGTTGCCCGAAAGGCTCTCATAGTTCATTCTCAGTTTGCCAGTGAAGAGGTCGCTCTGATGGCGCAGGTTGCGGTGCTGATACGTAAGGCCTATACCATATCCGAGGTCGCCCTCCGAGTTGGTGCCTTCCAGTTCCACTGTGATACCCTGCTTCTTGTTGCGCGTCAGGTAGATATACGCGTCGAGCCATTCCTCGCCCCCCACCGTGGCCACCGGCACCATCTCTATATTTATCGAGCGCAAGATGCCGAGTTGGGCCAAGGCTTCGTAGGTGCGATCCACCTCCTTGGCGCGATACATCTCGCCCGGGCGTATAAAGCATTTCTTCTCGAGCACCGACGCCTTGATATAGTGGTCGTCGCCATACACCACCTCCACATCGCGATAGTCCACCGTGTCGCGCGACAGCGCGCGCTGCTCGTCGGGCGTGGCTCCCGGCTGATAGTTGGTCAGAAACCACACCTTGCGTATCATATATTGAGGGTGAGGCACGCTGTCGGGCAGCGGCTGCCCGCCCACGAATGGGGCGTGGACCATCATCTCCAAGTCGACGGCATACGACCCCTCGGCCGTGTCGGCATAGAAGGTGATATACTCCTTCGAGAATGCATAGTAGCCGTGGTTGCGCAGTCGCTCGGTGATGCGTGTGCGCTCCATGTCGAGGTTGTTGCGGTCAAAGAGGCCTCCGGGCTTCAGGAGAGTATGGATGGTGTCGGGTAGTACTATTGCGGCTATTGCCGTGTCGGGGATGGTGTAGGAAAGCGAGCGTATGTAGTGGGGCGTGCCAGTCACCACCTCATAAGCCACATCCACCTTCTTCTCCCCCTCCTTAAATATAGTGTCCACCTTCACTTGGGCGCCAAGATAGCCTTTGTTGACCAGAGCCAGTTGCAGCTGTCGGCGAGAAGCGTCGGTGAGGTTGGGGTCGAAGATTACTGGGGGCTGTCCCAGTCGCCGCAGCCATCGGTTGTACCATTTCGAGGTGTCGTCGCCCGAGAGGTTGTAGGTGTTGAGTTGCAGTTTCAGGAAGCCGAGCACCTTGTGGTTGGGTGTCTGTCGGAGGTAGTTTACGAGGTCGAGGCTCTTCACCTCGGTGCTGCTATCTTGTATCTCAATGTCGACATGATCCACGAGGTATTCGCCCTCGGCCACATGCTTTGTGGAGCTACACCCCACAGCCAGAGCAAGCAGTGAGACCATCATCACGTGGGGTATATATCGACAAAGAACCATACGCTGAGAGACATTTTGGAGTGCAAAGTTAACCTATTTCGCTAATACAACCCTTATAACGAACGAAAAATTTGCTTTGGTGGCGTAAAACTACTATCTTTGCACCACGAATTGTAACCAACTCATTTATCACATAAAATCAATCTCTTAGCAACGCGTTTATGGATTTCACCTGGTTGATCGACCTTATTGGTCCAGGCCACACGCAGCTTGCGAGCACCCTCGTGCTCTATTCCTTTGTGATTGCCGTAGGCTGTTATCTCGGCAAACTCAAGGTGGGTGGAGTGTCGCTGGGTGTCACGTTTGTGTTGTTTGTAGGCATCCTGATGGGCCACTTTGGCTATGTTGTCAATAGCGAAGTGCTGAAGTTTGTCCGAGAGTTTGGCCTTATCCTCTTTATCTTTGCTATAGGTATTCAGGTAGGTCCGGCTTTCTTCTCTTCTTTCAAGGAGGGAGGTATGCGTCTTAATGGCTTGGCAGTGTTGGGTATCGCCCTCAACGTGGTGATAGTCCTTGTCATCCATTACGTCAACGACGCCCCCATGGAGGCCCTCGTGGGTATCATGTCGGGTGCCGTCACCAACACCCCTGGTCTTGCTGCCGCCCAGCAGACGGCCAACACCCCCGAGGCTATCAACATCATGGCCATGGGCTATGCCGCCGCTTATCCCCTCGGTGTGTGTGGCATCATCGGTGCTATGTTTCTTATCAAGGCTCTCTTCGGCATCAAGACCGACCGCGAGATAAAGGCCATCGAGGAGGAGAACGAAGCCTCCCAGATGAAGCCCGACCTCATCTCGGTCGAAGTGACCAATCCTCTGATCAATGGCAAGACGGTGATGGACCTCTGCAAGATCATCCAGTGCGACTTCGTCATCTCGCGTATGATGGCCGCTGGCAGTCCCGATGTGATTATCCCTGTGTCGAAGACTCAGCTGCGCGTGGGCGACGAGCTATATGTGGCCATCTCGCCCAACGATGTGGAGCGCTTTGAGGCCGTGGTAGGTCCCAAGAACGACCGCGACTGGGAAAACAACTCGCCTGTCGACGTGGTGTCGCGCCGTATCGCCATCACCAAGAGCGAGTTCAACGGTGTCACCCTCGGCTCCCTACGCCTCCACACCGCCTACAAGCTCAACGCCACCCGCGTCAATCGTGGTGGTATCGACCTCTTGGCTGCCCCCAGCCTCCGCCTGCAGATGGGCGACCGCATCACCGTTGTTGGCGACCTCAACGACATCGAGCGCCTGAGCGAAAAGCTTGGCAACTCGGTAAAGCGCCTCAACCACCCCAATATCATCACTATCTTCGTTGGTATCCTCTTTGGTATCATCGTGGGCTCCATCAACGTAGGTTTCGGCATGAAGCTCGGCCTCGCTGGCGGTCCTCTGGTAGTGGCCATCCTCTTGAGCCGCTTCGGCTATAAGTTTAAGCTCGTCACCTACACCTCCACCTCCGCATCCATGATGCTGCGCGAGCTGGGCATCTGTCTCTTCTTGGCCTCCGTGGGCATCAGCTCAGGCGCAGGCTTCGCCGAGACGGTGTTCAATTCCACTGGTATGATGTGGGTGCTCTGGGGCTTCATCATCACGTTTATCCCTCTGGTGATCGTGGGATGCATAGCGCGTGGCGTCTACAAGATCAATTTCCTCACCATCATGGGTCTCTTCTCGGGAGGCTACACCGATCCCCCAGCCTTGGCCTACGCCAATGGCTCCACGGGTAGCGACGCTCCCGCCGTGGCATATTCTACGATCTATCCGTTGACGATGTTCCTACGCGTAGTGGCGGCCCAAGGCTTAGTATTAGCCTTCTTGGTATAGAACGGCTTAAGGTTTTCATTCCCGCGACGAATCCCGTAGGGATTCTTCCAATTAGATGTAAATCATTTACCCCCACCCTCGAATCCCGTAGGGATTCTTCCAATTAGATGTAAATCATTTACCCCCACCCTCGAATCCCGTAGGGATTCTTCCAATTAGATGTAAATCATTTACCCCCACCCTTAACCCCAAAAACGGCGCCGTTGGCGCCGTTTTTGGGGTATTATGTTATACCGACTATCTATTTGAAACAACCCCTACGGGGTTGCTTTTGATGGTAATACCGACTATCTATTTGAAACAACCCCTACGGGGTTGCTTTTGATGGTAATACC
>JAJBVL010000065.1:0-14685 GCA_020859845.1 Bacteroidales bacterium | reverse complement strand
GTTATCTATTTGAAACAACCCCTACGGGGTTGCCTTTGACGGGACTACCGCCGGGCTATTTGGAACAACCCCTACGGGGTTGCACTAATAGAGTCTATTATTCGTCGCTCTTGGTGGGGATGTGCTCAATGAGTTTTGCTTCCAGCATATCTGCCTGATGCACACCATATCCGCGCCACACAGCGCGATTGTCCTTGAAGAGGATCAGCGTCGGCACCGACTGTATCCTATATTCCTGAGCCAACTCGGGATTCTTGTCCACATCTATCTTGATGATGTTCACCTTGTCGCCGAGGCGTTGTTTCACTTGTTCGAGGATTGGACCCTGCATCTTGCAAGGGCCACACCACGTGGCATAGAAGTCTACCAATGTAGGCTTTACGTCCTTTATGAGATCAGAAAATTCGCTCATGATTTTGCTTTCTTTAGGTAGTTTAAGTAATTCAATAACCAATTATCTCCTTGATTTGTTTGCCATATCGGGCTTTTATGGCTAATTTTGTGGCGAAATTTCAATAGGACCCAATTTTTTATGGCGCGAATCAATCTCAAGGGTATGGGCGTGGCGCTCATTACCCCCTTTCGCAATGACAAGTCAATAGATTATGAAGCTCTGGCTCGCCTGCTGGAGTATCAGATAAAGAACGGGAGCGACTACCTCGTGGTGCTGGGCACCACCTCGGAGGCTCCTACCCTCACCCCCCAAGAGCGGCGTGAGCTTAAAGAGTTTATCGTCCACCGTGTAGCAGGCCGCGTGCCGCTGGTGCTGGGCTGCGGCGGCAACAACACTCAGGGCGTCATCGACGAACTGTCGGCCTCCGACCTCTCGGCCTTCCAGGCCATCCTGTCGGTGGTGCCCTACTACAACAAGCCCTCGCAGGAAGGCATCTACCAGCATTATGCAGCCATCGCCAAGGCCTCGCCGCTCCCCATCATCCTCTACAACGTTCCCGGCCGCACGGGCGTCAACATGACAGCCGAGACCACCCTGCGCCTCGCCCAGGAGTTTCCCTCCATCATCGGCATCAAGGAAGCGTCGGGCAACATGACCCAGATGGACGACATCATCAAGCGCAAGCCTGCCGACTTTATGGTCATCTCGGGCGACGACGGCATCACCTACCCCCTGATCACCCTCGGCGCCCACGGCGTCATCTCCGTGATAGGCAACGCCTTCCCTCGCGAGTTCTCCAAGATGGTGCGTCTGGGCTTGGAAGGCGACTACGAGGCCGCGCGCTCCATCCACCATCGGTTTACCGAACTTTTCAGCCTCCTCTTCGTCGACGGCAACCCCGCCGGCGTGAAGTGTCTGCTTCATGCCATGGGCTATATCGAAAACGTGTTGAGGCTTCCGCTGGTGCCCACACGCATCACCACCTACGAAAAGATACGCCGTGTGCTTGATTCCCTCACATAAAATCACTAACTTTGCACCCTGAAAATGAGCGCGAGGCCCCTCCCTCCCCCTCATCCCTGGTCCGGTAGCTCAGCTGGATAGAGCATCTGCCTTCTAAGCAGACGGTCATGCGTTCGAGTCGCATCCGGATCACCCCCAAGACATTATGAAGACCTATTATCGCATCAACGACTTGCTGGGTTGGCTTTGCTTTGTCATTGCGGCCATCACATATATGCTCACTCTTGAGCCCACGGCAAGTTTCTGGGACTGCCCAGAGTTTATCCTTCAAGCTTACAAACTGGAAATCGGCCACCCACCGGGCAACCCTATCTTCATGCTCGCTGGGCGATTTTTCGTCAATTTTGTAGGAGGTGATATCACCAAGGTGGCCTACGCCGTCAATGTCATGTCGGGGCTGCTGAGTGCCGCCACCATCCTGCTGCTCTTCTGGACCATTACCCATCTCGTAAGGAAGCTTGTGGTGGCCGACAATGCCACGAGCGTCAGCCCTGTGCAGATGCTCGTCATCTTTGGCTCGGGCATCTGTGGTGCGTTGGCCTACACGTGGAGCGATACCTTTTGGTTCTCCGCCGTCGAAGGCGAGGTGTATGCCTTCTCTTCGTTTTGCACGGCCTTGGTGTTTTGGCTCATCCTCAAGTGGGAAAACCGCGCCGACGAGCCTCATAGCGACAAGTATCTCATACTGATAGCCTACGTCATCGGTATCTCCATCGCCGTCCACCTGCTCAACCTCCTGTGTATCCCTGCCATCGGTTTGGTCATCTACTACAAGAAGTGTGCGCGCTCCACGGCCAAGGGGTCGCTGATAGCGTTGGTTCTCTCGTGTGCCGTAGTGGGCTTGATTCTCTATGGTCTTGTCCCCGGCTATATCGAGATGTCGCAGTTCTTCGAGCTCTTCTTTGTCAACACTCTCCATTGGAGCTACAACATGGGCGTCCTCACCTATGCCATCATCCTCGTAGCCTCCTTTATATGGGCCATCTATGAGCTCTACGCCCAGCGCAATCCGCTGATGATACGCATCTCCACGGGTCTCAGTGTCTTCCTCTCGGGCATCACCTTTATCGGCGACAGCCTCTGGATAGCCTTCATCCTCTCGTGCGTGTGGTTTGCCTACATCTTCATGACCAAGAAGCTCCACATCCGCATCCTCAACCTCGTGGTGATCTCCATCTTCGTCATCTTCATAGGCTATTCGAGCTACGCCCTGCTGCTGATACGCTCCTCGGCCCACACGCCGATGAATCAGAACGCGCCCGACAATGTATTCTCGCTCGCCTCTTACCTCAACCGCGAGCAGTATGGCGACCGTCCTCTCTTCTATGGCCAGACGCTCAACAGTCAGCCGGTCTACGAGGTGGTTGGCACCACTACCCACCCCATAGCCAAGGAGGGTCGCGCACTCTACTCCAAGAAGGTGAAGACCTCGCCCGACGAGCCAGATGAATATATCGTCACCGGCCACAAGAAGGAGTATGTCATGACTCCCGAACTCAACATGCTCTTCCCGCGCATCTACAGCGGTGTCGACAAGCATCCGCAGGCCTACCGCGACTGGATAGGGATGCAGGGCACGCCCGTCAACGCCACGATGTACGTAGACCGCGACGGCAACCCCGTGCAGCAGACCCTCCAACTCAAGCCTACGATGGCCGAAAACCTCCGATTCTTCCTCGTCTACCAGCTCAACCACATGTATTGGCGCTACTTCATGTGGAACTTCGCCGGCCGTCAAAACGATGTGCAGGGCAATGGCGAGGTGCATCAAGGCAACTGGATTTCTGGCATTCCCTTTATTGATAATATGCGTCTTGGCGACCAGTCGCTGCTGCCCGACGACCTGGGGCGTGGCAACAAGGGCCACAACGTGTTTTATATGCTGCCCCTGCTGATGGGTATCATCGGTCTCGGTTGGCAGGCGTTCACCTCCAAGCGTGGCATTGAGCAGTTTTGGGTTGTCTTCTTCCTCTTCTTCATGACGGGTATAGCCATCGTGCTATATCTCAACCAGACCCCCATCCAGCCTCGCGAACGCGACTACGCCTTTGCCGGCTCCTTCTACGCCTACGCCATCTGGATTGGCATGGGTGTGGCTGCTCTCTGGCGTCTGTGGCTCAAGATTACCCACGATAAGAAGAAGGCTGCCGGTGTCCCCATCCCTGCCGCTCAAGAGGAGATTACCGACGCTAAGTTGCAGCGCAAGAGTTTGGTGGGTGCCATTATTGGTTGCGCCGTAGGGCTTTTCATCCCACTCCAGATGGTGTCGCAGACGTGGGACGACCACGACCGCTCCCACCGCTACGCCGCGCGCGACTTCGGTATGAACTACCTCAACAGTCTCGACCCCAACGCTATCATCTTCACCAATGGCGACAACGACACCTTCCCGCTCTGGTATGCCCAGGAGGTGGAGGGGTGCCGCACCGACGTGAAGGTGGTCAACCTGGCCTACCTCACCACCGAATGGTATGCCAACCAGATACGCCGTCCGTCCTACGACGCTCGTCCTATCGAACTGCAAGCCCAGCCCACCGACTATGCCTACGACCGCTTGCAATACAACTACTTCCTCGACCCCGACACCAACTATGTCGATGCGCTTGCATCGCTTCGCCGACTCTACAATCCTAAGTCGAGTCAGAACAGCTGGGGTGTGCCTGTGATGGACTATCCTCGTGTCTACATTCCCGTGGATACCGCCGTGGCGGTGGCCAAGGGTCGCATAGCGCCTCATGAGGCTGCCGTGGCCGATGAGGCTATCTATGTCGACCTCACCGACGATGGCTCCGGCGAGCGTGGTGCTTCGCTTAGCAAGATTCTCGCGCTCGACATGCTGGCCACCTCGATTGAGAATGGTTGGGATCGTCCTGTCTACTTCGCCATGACGGTGCCTCAGACCCTCTATCTGGGTCTGACGCCCTACATGCGTTCCACAGGTTTGACGATGGAGGTGAGTCCCATCTGGACCGACGACCCCAATGGCGGCGTCAACACCGACAAGATGTATCGCAACGTCACCGAGCAATACCGCTGGGGAGGTCTTGACCTGGTCGACGACCCATCAACGATTTATCTCGACGAGACTGTGCGCCGCATGGTCACCACCCATCGCTCGGCGCTCCTCGACCTCGCCCAAGCGCTCTTCTACGAGGGCTACGACGCCAAGACCGAACTCAAGCGCGACAGCCTGAAGTTGCTCAACACCGAGCTGGGCGCCCAACTCACCGACTTTGCCGCCGACCGTTTCGCCAAGTCGCGCCATATCCTCGACTTGATGCAAGAGAAGATGCCCGAGTCGGCCCAGTCCTACTCCGTACAGATAGGTCAGCAGATTGCCAACATCTACACCAAACTCAACATCATGACCGGCGAGGAGAGCGACCTCCAGCAGGCGCTCAGCATCCTGCGTCGCGAGATTGAGAAGTATGCCCAGTATGTGGTCTACTATCAGAGTCTCAAGCCATGGCAGTATGCTTCGCTGACGCGCTACGACTACTATATCGACCAAGGTTACTTCATGGACCTCATCGAGGACTACATCAACCTCGGAGGCGACATCGAGGAGCTTCAAGACTATCTCGATGGCCTCGGAGTAGACCTTGACCGTCAAGTCAACTTTGCCAACAAGAGAAAGCAGCAGCCGCAGCAGCAGTAGTTCCCTGCCGCTCGCGCTGCCCTCTCGAAGTCTTGCACTGACCACATGTTAATCGAACAACCCCCACTGCTATATCGCCTCCTTTTCCCGGAGGCGATATGGCGTATTAAGCGGTCGCGTCAGAAGGTGGTGTATCTCACCTTCGACGATGGCCCCATACCCGAGGTGACGCCCTGGGTGCTCGATCTTCTCGACGAGTACAAGGTGAAGGCCACGTTTTTTCTCGTGGGCGACAATGTGGCGCGCCATCCCGAGCTGTTTGAGGAGATCAAGGCTCGTGGCCATCATTATGGCAACCACACGATGCACCATCTGCAAGGGTTCAAGGTGACCACCCTGCGCTATATGCGCGACATCACCGAGGCCAACGACCTCATCGACAGTCCTCTCTTCCGGCCGCCTCATGGGCTGCTGCGCTGGGCGCAGGCCGCGGCCATCAAGCATCGCTACAACATCGTGATGTACGACCTCGTGACGCGCGATTATAGCAAGGTGCTGACGGGTCCCGAGGTGCTCAACAATGTGAAGCATTATGCCCGCAATGGTTCCATCATTGTCTTCCACGACTCGTTGAAGGCGGAGGAGAATCTGCGTTATGCCCTTCCCCGCGCCATCGAGTGGCTCCGCAGCGAAGGCTACCACTTCCGCCGCATCCCGATGTAGCCCCCCGCCACATACCCTCCCCTCCGGAGAGCCAGAGGGCTGGCTCAAAAAGAGTCCCCGCTGCGGTAGCTTTCGCAGTGCAGATGGGAGTGTTAGCTAAGGCTTACGCGATTCAGCGGTTCAGCGATTACCGAGAGGCTGGGCCCCTTACCCTTTTTAGCTTTTCAGCTTTTAAGGCCCTCCCTGCCCCTTACCCTTTTTAGCTTTTCAGCTTTTAAGGCCATCCCTGCCCCTCGTAGATGGTCTTTGCGGCTCCGCCGCCACTGCGGCTGAGGCAGCCGCTAAACATGGGCGGCGGAGGCCGCCGCACTACATAGGCTACCGCAGCGGTGACCGTGATTGCGAAATAATCTTGCTGTATGAAGATAGATGATTTAGATAGCTGGCTGGCGGCGGCTGGCGCCCTCCGCTGGGGCGTCGCCAAGGCCGAGGCGGTCGACCCGCAGGCCGCTGCCGCCTACGAGCGCTGGATAGCCGCCGGCCGCCACGCCACCATGGACTACCTTGAGCGCTACCCCGAGTTGCGTCGCGACCCTCGTTTTCTCCTCCCCGGCGCTCAGAGTCTCGTCAGCGTGGCCTTCTCCTACTATTCCCCCTTGTCGCGCCCCTGCCCCATCGCGCGCTACGCCCTGGGTAGCGATTATCATGAGGTGGTGCGCCAGCGCCTCCAGGCGGTGGCGCGCCAGATGAGCGAGGCCTGGGGCGCCGAGTGCCGCGTCTGCGTCGACACCGCCCCACTCCCTGAGCGCTATTGGGCCCAACGAGCCGGCGTAGGTTTCATAGGCCACAACCGCCAACTCATCGTCCCCGGCCACGGTTCCTACGTCTTCCTTGGCGAGATTATCACCACGGCTGCGCTCCCCGTCAGCGAGCCTTGCCGCGCCTCCTGCGGCGCGTGTCAGCGTTGCCAGCAGTGTTGCCCCACAGGTGCTCTCAGCGCTGAGGGTGTCGACTCTGCCCGCTGTCTGTCGTACCTCACCATCGAGTATCGCGGGGAGTTCCCCGCCGATGTCGATCTCCACGGCCGACTTTATGGTTGCGACCGCTGCCAGGAGGTGTGTCCCCATAACCGCTGCCCCGTGCCTACCACCATCCCCGAGCTCCAGCCGCGCCCTGCCGTGGTGGATTTAACGCCCGAAAGGGTGTTGTCCCTCACCCAGGATGAATATTCGCATATTATGAGCCATAGCGCCATCAAGCGCGCCAAGCTCAGCGGCCTCCAACGCAATGCCCGTCAACTAATTGTTAAAAATCGGTTTTAGGTAATTTAAATATTCTTTGCATACTTATTAGTGCTCGTGTGCAAAAAAAGTTGTAACTTTGCAGCGTAAAACCTCGAATCAATCAGGGAACACAGTGCAATAGTTCTTATCACCCAAATCCCATCAATGATTTAGTAGCTTTACGCCCCCTTCACGTCATAGCGCGTGAGGAGTGCGGTAATTTTCATCACCGTAGTCCTCATCCGCGGGGACTGTCGGGAGAAATCGACTTTTTGAGTGAAACGGATTTCATAGATTCTGTTCATTAAAATGTTTTGTTAGACAAAAATATATATACTTGAATTTTGGTTATGAGGGAGGTGCGCTACTGTGAAGTAGTGCACTTTCGCTTTATATACCCCTCCTTCGCCTGCTGGGGGCCGCGAGGCCGCCGGCCCCTCCGTAATGTCCCGATTTTTTATTAACTTTGCTTTTTCACTAACATTATGCCTATGAATCCTATCCGTCATCTGCTATGCGCTGCGGCCATCGCCGCCTGCGGCGCCGCGGCCATCGCCGTCACCCCCTCCGAAGAGATCATGCGCCTCGGTAGCAACTTCTACGCCTACCCCTACACCCGCTGTGACGCTCCCGACCTCACCCCAGCCCCCGAAGGCTACACCCCCTTCCACATCGAACACTACGGTCGCCACGGCTCCCGCTGGCACATCGGCAAACGTGCCTACAACCGCCCCGTAGAACTCCTCGAAATCGCCGAACGAAACCAAAAACTCACCCCTCGCGGCCAAGAACTCCTCTCCCAGCTCCGTGAGATCCGCGACGCCTCGATAGGTCGCGACGGCGAACTAACCCCCCTCGGTGCCATCCAGCATCGCGGCATCGCCCGCCGTATGGTTCGCAACTTCCCCGAAGTGTTTGCCGACTCGGCCTACGTCACCGCTCGCTCGTCGACCGTCGTTCGTTGCATCCTCTCCATGGACAACGAGCTTCAGGAGATGCAGGCCGCCAACCCGCGTCTGCGTATCACCTCCGACGCCTCCGAGGGCGACATGTGGTACATCGCTCGCGACGACACCACCGGTATGGACCCGTTGGAGCGCCGTCGCATGCATAAGCAGGGCGACGAGGCTCTCCGCGAGTGGGGCGCTGCCCACCCCGCCACCAACGACTTCCTCTCGGTCATCATCACCGACCCCGCCTGGGCCCAGGATAGCATCGACGTCAACAGCCTGTTCCACTACCTCTTCAACGTCGCCGCCAACGCCCAGAGCCTCGACTGCAGCGCGTTCCCCAACTACGCCCCCTGGGACATCTTCACCGAGCAGGAGTTGCGCGACCGCTGGACCTACAACAACATCTCGTGGTTTCTCCGCTACGGCAACAGCGAGATTACCGGCAACCTGATGCCCCATTACCAGCAGGCTTTGTTGCGCAACATCATTGAGAGTGCCGACACGGCCCTGACAGCAGGGCCGGGCGCCAACCTGCGGTTTGGCCACGAGGTGATACTCATGCCGCTGGCGGTGTTGCTGGAGCTCGACGACTATGGCCGCGAGTACAACGACCTTGACGTCCTCGCCGAGGAGTGGCCCAACTGGGACATCTTCCCGATGGGCAGCAACATCCAGCTCATCTTCTACCGCAACTCCGAAGGCGATGTGTTGGTCAAGGCTCTCCTCAACGAGAAGGAGCGTCGCCTCCCCGCCACCCCCGTCACCGACCCCTACTACCGCTGGTCCGACCTCCGCGAGCATTACCTCCACCGCCTCGAGCGCTGAGCCAGGGCCTTAAAAGGGTAAAAGCTAAAAAGGCTAAGGAGCAGGGCTGGTGTCCTGGGTGCTCCTTAGCCTTTTTAGCTTTTAGCCTTTTAATCCCCTTATTTCTTCTCCGGGGCCATCGCGTGGCGATAGCCCTTGATGCGGTTCCAGTCGCCGCGAGTAAAGTCGGGGACCTCCACCGGCGCCGAACCATTCTCTATCGAGAGGCGGGTCAGGTCGGCGAGGCAACACCACTCAGCCAAGTCGTACACGTCCATGTCGAGGGGCAGACCGTTTCTCAGACAGTACACCAGGCGGTAGTCCATGATAAAGTCCATGCCACCGTGGCCACCCACCTGCTTAGCCTTCTCCTCCAGCTCCTGATGGATGGGGTGCTTATACTTCTTCATCAGCGCGTCCTTCACATCGTCGGGCAACGCGGCGTGCTCGTCGAGTTTCTCGTGGTCAGGCATCACGTCGGTATCCACCTGCTCCTTCTTCAGACAGTACTCCTCCACAGGATACTTGTTGGCGAAACCCTTCGTGCCAGTCAACTGATACATGCGGCTGTAGGGACGCGTGTTCATCACGTCGTGCTGTATGTGGATAGTCTTACCGTTCTGGGTGCGGATCATCGTCATCGTGTGGTCGCCATTCTGGAAGGGTATCGTGTCGTTAGCCACGCCCTGTTCCTTGGCAATCACGGGACCCGTAAACGCGTCGGTGTCCATAGCCACCAGCGTCACCATGCGGTCGCCGCGGTGGATGTCGAGCAGCTGACAAGCCGGACCCATGCCATGCGTAGCATACACGTCGCCGCGGTTCTCGTTGTTGTAGTCGAGGCGCCAGTTGTTCCAGTAGTGTTTCCAGTAGGGTTCGAGGTTGTGGATATACGCTCCCTCCACATGCACCATGTCGCCAAACACGCCCTGCTGAGCCATGTTGAGGGTGGTGAGTTCAAAGAAGTCGTAGACGCAGTTCTCCAGCTGCATGCAGTGCTTGCGGGTGCGTTCCGAGGTGTTGATGAGGTCCCAGATCTCGTCGAGGGTCATAGCCGAGGGCACCTCGATAGCCACGTGCTTACCCTGCTCCATGGCGTAGACACCCATCTCGGCGTGGTGCTTCCAGTCGGTGGCCACATAGATGAGGTCGAGGTCGGGACGCTCCACGAGCTGACGCCAAGCGTCCTCCGAGCCATAGTATTCAGCGGCTGCGGGACGACCCGTGGCCACCAGTTCAGCGTTGACGTTGGCCACACGCGACGAGTCGATGTCGCAGAGAGCCACAATCTTTGTTCCAGGGATGTGGGTGAAACGGTTGACGGCACCCGGGCCGCGCATACCAAGCCCGATGAAACCCACACGCACAGTGTCGATAGCCGGGGCAGCGAAACCCACCATCGACTCCTGACCGGCGGGGCGCTCAGGCGTGGGGACAGCAATCACCTTCGAGTCGTTGGCCTGGTGGTTGCCACACGAAGCCAGCAGCCCGAGGGCGATGCCAGCCAAGCATAATGATTTAGAAAGATTCATAAGGTTAAGGTTAGGGTTATTATTGAGTGATGATTAATCGATGAGTTATCTTTCTGCAAATTTACGTATTCTTTTTGAAAACCCAAAGATAATTGTTAATTTTGTGCCCACAAGCTTCTTACCCTTTTTAGCTTTTACCCTTTTAATCCCCATATTTAACCCCACCCTCCGATGAAAGACTTAACCCCCATCACCTCCCAGTTTGCCCTCCGCGGCACCATCAACGAAATCCGTCCTCTCGGCAACGGCCTAATCAACGACACGTTTATCGTCCGCACCGCCGAACCTGACGCCCCCGACTACGTGCTCCAACGCATCAACCACCACATCTTCACCGATGTCGACTGCCTGCAACACAACATCGAAGCCGTCACCCGCCACATACGCCGCAAACTCGAAGCCGCCGGCGAAGACGACATCGACCGCAAGGTGCTAACCTTCATCCCCAACATCACCGACGGCAAGACCTACTACTACGATGGCGAAAACTACTGGCGCGTGATGATCTTCATACCCCGCGCCCACACCTACGAGGCTGTCACCCCCGAGTCGTCGCGCAACGCCGGCAAGGCCTTCGGGCGCTTCCAGGCCATGCTCGTCGACATCGACGAGGAGCTCCAGGAGAGCATCCCCAACTTCCACAACATGGAGTTTCGCCTCCAGCAGTTGCGCGAGGCCGTGGCTGCCGACGCCGTGGGCCGCGTGGCCGAGGTGCGTCCGCTGCTCGACGAGATCGACCGTCGCGCCGACGAGATGGTGAAGGCCGAGGTGCTACACCGCCAGGGCAAGTTGCCCAAGCGCATCTGCCACTGCGACACCAAGGTCAACAACATGATGTTTGACGAAAACGACAACGTGCTCTGCGTCATCGACCTCGACACCGTGATGCCCAGCTACATCTTCAGCGACTATGGCGACTTCCTCCGCACCGGTGCCTGCACCTCCGCCGAGGATGAACCCGACCTCTCGAAGGTGGAGTTTGACATGGATATCTTCAGGGCCTTCACCGAGGGTTATCTGGAGAGTGCTGGCGAGTTTCTGACGCCAATCGAGATAGAGAATCTGCCCTACGCCGCCGCGCTGTTCCCCTACATGCAGGCCGTGCGTTTCCTCGCCGACTACATCAACGGCGACACCTATTATAAGATACAGTACCCCGACCACAACCTCGTCCGCACCCGTGCCCAGATCAAGATGCTCCAGAGCGTCGAGGCCCACACCCCCGAGATGAAGACCTTCATCGCCGAGCGCGCTCCGCGCTAAGTCAAAAGGCAAAAGTCAAAAGTCAAAAGAGCCATCCGGATGGCCGCCAGGCGACATCGTAGGTTGGGCGGCTCGCCCGACCGCCCAGGCGAAGGTAACTAATCGCTGAACCGCTGAATCGCGTAAGCCCTATCAACTACGGCTTACGCGATTCAGCGGTTCAGCGATTACCGTCCTCCCGGCTTCTTACCCTTTTTAGCTTTTCAGCTTTTAAGGCCCTCCCTCGCCTCTTAGCCTTTTTAGCTTTTCAGCTTTTAAGGCCCTCCCTCGCCTGCTGGGGGGCGCGAGGCCGCCGGCCCCTCCCAGCGATGCCATCCGGATGGCCACTTTTGACTCTTGCCTTTTGACTCTTGCCTTGCGCGCGGAGCGCGCATTCTCCTTTTTTTCCACACAAATTGGAGATAATCACCACTTTTAACCCGCCAAAACCCCCAAATACATATTTTTCGTAAATTTTCTGTAAAAAAATTTGGTTCGAATCGGATTTAATCCATACCTTTGCATCGTCAACCTCTAAAAATTAACCCGTAGGCACAGTTTAGTAGTCATTTAACAGAGATGAACTCACCGGGATGCGCCATTCAGGGTATACGGATGACATTTTGCTACTTTTTACGCTACTTCGCGCCACTGTCTATATTTATAGACACTCGCCTATGAAGAACAGACACCCGGCGCCCAGTAACAAGGATATACAGTCAACCAATCGTTCTTTTAAACATTAACCTTTTTTTGTAAATATAGCGATCTACTAGTTGTAAGAGGAGAGGTAAACGCCCGAGGCAGATCGACAGAGCCAAGGCATAGACCGATGGACAGAGCCAAGGCACAGACCGATGGACAGACCCATAGACCGTCAGAAGCCCCCCAGTGCTAAAATCCTACAAAAATTAAGGCTTTTACCCCCCCCTAACATCTTGCAAATCAGCGACTTAACCTTTCACGAATGAGAACTCACCTCTCATCCATACACCTCCTGTGTGCCATTTTCTTCGGTATACTGGGTGTGGCAGGTAGTCAAGACCTCCGGGGGCAAGACTTTGCAGTCAAAACCAACGCCCTCATCTGGGCTACCACCTCACCAAACCTTTCCGTAGAATGGGCATCATCCCAGAAGATCTCCTGGGACGTGCTTGGCGCATTCAACCCCTGGACGTTCTCCGACGACCGCAAGATGCGCTTCTGGGCCGTGCAGCCCGGTGCGCGCTACTGGCTCTGCCAGCGTTTCGAGGGCCACTTCTTTGGCGCTCACGCCCATGGCGGCCAATACTATGGCGGTTTCCATAAATGGCGCTACGACGGCTACTTCGTAGGCGGCGGCATCAGCTACGGCTACGCCTGGATCCTCTCCCCCCATTGGAACCTCGAAGCCGAGGTGGGCGTAGGTTATGCCTACCTATGGTATAAGAAGAGCCCCAGGATCCCCTGCATCAAGTGCCAAGACAAGGAGCACAAAAACTACATCGGCCCCACGAAGGCCTCGTTGTCAATCGTTTATGTCTTCTAATCCTATGCGACGATTATCTATCATTATTATACCCATCCTATTCCAATTGGTGCTCGCGGGTTGCCGGAACTCCCGCGAGCCCATCTCCTCAACTCCGTCGCCCTACTTCGTGACGGCCAACGTTGAGGGTCAGGCTGAGGTCGACATGGATATCCGCGTGCCTCGGAAGACTATCTCCAAGCGTTCACGCGTCGTGATACAGCCCGAGCTTCGCGACTCCATGGACAGCGTCGTGGCTACCCTGCGCCCCATAGTGCTCGATAGCCGCGTCTACGCCAAGAAGCTCCGGCGCGACGAGGTGCTCGACCACTACGTCGACCCCTACGCCGCCGAGCGCCAGACCGTGAAGAAGCGCACCCGCGACCTCTCCATCCATTACGTTGACTCCATCCACCTCCCCGCGGGCATCGACAACGCCCAGCTCATCGCCACCCTCTCCAACGACGGTTGCGGTTCCTGCACCGGTTTCGGCGAGATACCCCTCGGCTCGGTGGTGCGCGAGGTGCCACCCGAACCCGAAAAGGTGGAGCTGCCCCTCGAGTGGCAGAAGAAGGAGTTTGTCGTCAAGCCTAAGATCCGCGAGGGTCGCGGCGAGGCCCACCTACAGTTTACCATCAATCTCCACGACATAGACCCCACCCTGGCCGACAACCGCCGAGAGCTGCAGTCGATCCTTGACTCGCTGCGTCCCATCCTGAGCGACACGCTGGCTACGCTCACCTCGCTCACCATCTGCGGTACTGCATCGGCCGACGGTCCTCTTAGTTTCAACACGCCTCTGTCGGAGCGCCGCGCACGCGCCGCTGCCCAGTGGCTCGCCGAGGAGCTCGACATGCCCCAGGAGATCTACGACATGATACAGATCACGTCCTACCCCGAAGGTTGGCAGCCTGTGCTTGACGCCATGCGCGCCGCCGGCGACCGCGACACCACCGCCGTGGCCCAGATCCTCGAGAAATACAAATACGAGAACGATGACGTGGCCGAGCGCTACATCCGCAAGCTTCCCTGCTGGCCTCGCATACGCGAACGCTACCTGCAGAAGGATCGCAAGGTAATCTATACCTACACCTACAGGATACGTAGTTTCGTCACCGACGAGGAACTACAGACCATGTGGATACTGCGTCCCGACGCCTTCAACGAGGAGGAACTCCTCCAGGTGGCCACGCTGCAGCCCTCAGCCGTCGAGATGATACGCGTCTACGAGTACACGCTCCTGCGCTACCCCGATTGCCAGATGGCGGCCAACAACCTCGCCATCCTCTACTTCGAGACCGGACAGTACACCCGCGCTTGGGACTTCTCCATCCGCCACAACCTCCTCGACGCCACCCAGCTCGAAGAGTACCTCGGATCCCTCCCAGCCACAGAGAAAGGAGGCGACCTATGATGCACACTGAAAACCACGGAGCAACACGGATCCACACGGATTACACGGATGCACACGGATTTCTCGGATGCACACGGATAAACACGGATGCACACGGATTTCTCGGATCCACACGGATAAACACGGATAAACACGAATCAACCTGGTCGTCAGGCGACATCGTAGGTTGGGCGGCTCGCCCGACCGCCGCGCAGCCCTCACTGGGAGGGGCCGGCGGCCTCGCGGCCCCCTGCAACGGAGCCCCCTCCAACCCCGCCCGGAGCAACGTAGCC
>JAJBVL010000080.1 GCA_020859845.1 Bacteroidales bacterium | reverse complement strand
AAGGTATACAGTTGGTGTAGATCGAGTAGGTCTTGGTGGGATTTTTCTTGATGATGTTGCCATAGATAGAAGTGCCCACCGAGAATATGCGGTTGATGTTGTAGTCAACGTTAGTGCGCAGCGAGAAGCGATTGGCGCTGGAGTCGTAGAATGTGCCCTTCTCGTCGTAGTACGACCCCGAGAGATAGTAGCGCAGACGCTCATTGCCGCCCGACAGCGCTATATTGTATTCCTGCTCATGGCCGGTATCGTACATCACGTCCATCCAGTCCACGTCGGGGAGCTCCGAGGCGCTGTCGACGCCCTCCAGATTGAGGATGTCGGTGCCGATAAGAGCCTTGGCCTCGATAAACTGGTCGCGGTTCATGAGCTTAAACTTGTTGTCGATTTTTCGCCAGCCATAGCGTGCAGTGACGTTGAGGCTGGGTTGGCCTATCTGGCCACGCTTGGTGGTGATGAGTATCACACCGCCGGCAGCCTCCGACCCATAGATGGCGCAGGAGCCTGCATCCTTCAGCACCTCAATCGACTCCACGTCGCGAGTGTTGAAGTCAAAACCGCCACTCTGCTTCACACCGTCGACGATGTAGAGCGGCGACATACCATTGACCGAGGCAGCACCACGGATAAGGATCTCAGGAGCCTCGCCCGGAGAGCCTGTGCTTTTGGTAACGGCCACGCCAGCTGCCATGCCCGAGAGAGCATCGGCCACCGAGTTGACCGAGAAGTTGCGTATCTGATCGCCCTTCACAGAGGAGATAGCGCCTGTCAGGTCGGAGCGCTTCTGTGTGCCGTAGCCCACTACTACCACCTCGTCGAGGGTTGATACGTCTTCTTTCAGGGAGAAGTTGTAGACCGTCTGTCCGGCCACCACTTTAGCTTTGGCTGGGTGACAACCGATGTAGCTGACGGTGATAGTAGCGCCCACATTTACTGTGAGGGTATACTCACCATCGAGGTTGGTGGCCACACCCACTTTCTTGCCTTCCACCATCACTGAGGCACCTATCACAGGCTCGTTTTGTGAATCTGTCACGGTGCCCGATATCTTTACTTGCTGGGCCTGTACGGCTACTGACGTGATGATAATCAGCAGGGCCGTCAACCATTGTCGTAGGGAGCTACTATAAGGGAAATGCACTGGGAGAAAATTTAAAGTTAACAGTTATAAGTCAAAAGTCAAAAGTCAAGAGTCAAGAGTCAAAAGTCAAAAAGGGACTCGTAATAACGCGACTCTACGTGAAGACGCCATTACGAGTCCCTGAAAAGCTGTATGAACAAACGCGTGGATTAGCGAGCTATCTTCGTGGCCTTTACAGTGCCGTCGGTAAGAGTGGCCTTGCGGATATAGAAGCCGGTGGTGGGCTCGTGGGTGAGCTTCTGGCCCTGGATGTTGTAGTATTCTACGGTGCGCTCAGCGGCGTTGCTGGCGGCGATGGTAGAGATAGCGCTGTTGTCGGCCTCAAGGGCTGCCCAAGCCTCAGCGGTAGGAGCGCAGTAGCCAGCCCAGTCGCCAAATTCGCCAGCGAAGAAGTCGGGAGCATACTCTTCCATATCTTCCTTGTAGAAAGTGTTGGATGTGCGAGTGCCGCTGTAAGGAAGCGTCGTGAAGTAAACAGCCTCTTGAGGATAGTTCCACCACTCAGCGCCCGAGTTGCTATCTGTATAGCCGTAGCCAAATAATATACACCAGAATGTGGTCACATGGCCATCTTGGAGACATTCGTATTCGGAGTAATCCGAGTTGGGAGCAAACCACCCATCAAGGATACGGGAGTAGCCAAAGTCGAAGAAATTGAAGATGATGCCCCAGATGTTGCCCTTGATGTTGTAGAGACGGCCATCGAGATTGGCACCAGCACTTGCATTTTCTTCGTCGGTCCACATAGCGAAGGCTATGCCACGGTTTGAACGGGTAGCGCCTGCAAGCCAGTCCTGAAGCTCGTCGTTGCCAGTGATGTCGAATGCGATACATACGTTCTCATCGAGCTCGAAGTCGTTGCTCTCGGCAAACTGACCTTTATTAAGGTCGTACTTCACGATCACTTCGCCGTCTTCAGTGACGGGGTTGTTGTACTGTGCGTAGGCGCTCATGGTCAGCGCTGCAGCTGCAAAGAGAGTAAAAATCTTTTTCATAATGTGAGGGTTATTTGGTTTTTGTTGGTTGTTAGTTGCGGGTTGATTGCGGTGAATGATGCAGCAAAGTTATCCCCACTTTTATTAGAGGTAATGACTTATTGGTCAAATCTAATGATTTTAATTTCTCCCGCCTCATATAATTCTCAATATCAAGCTGTTACCCTGCGCTCACGGTTCCTCAAATATTATCCTTGTCAAAGAGCCATTTGTGGGTTGAAAATTTATCATTTTGGGGTGATAAATTTTATACTTTTCTTCCTTGCTCCTTGACTTATATCGTTGATGTATAACAGGATAATATTAGGAGTGAAAATATTTTCATTCACTACTGTCCGGAGAAATTTTCCCACAATAGAAGTTGAGGAGACTCTACCG
>JAJBVL010000101.1 GCA_020859845.1 Bacteroidales bacterium | reverse complement strand
GCCTATGTAGTGCGGTTGCCTCAACCGCCCATGTTTAGCGGCTGCCTCAGCCGCGTCCTACCGCCGTAACCGCAAAAAACAATCCTTCCACCCCCGCTTCCCCCACGCGTCTGCACAGCCTCGAGGAGAGGTCGGCGGCCTCGCGGCCCTCGTCAGCCGCTGGTTTTCGTCAGGCGACATTGTAGGTTGGCCGGCTCGGCCGACCGCCCAGGCGAGTCATTTCTTCTCATCTACTTTTGCGGCTCCTCATCGTTGACCCCTCGTCTGAGAGCACGCGAGGGCGCCGTGCTCTACTATGAGCGGCTGGTCCCTCCTCGTCCTCCGTAGACAACCCCCACCCGCATGGCCTCCGTGTCCCTCCGCGTTTCTCCGTAGACAAATCTCCATCCGCATGCCCCGTGTGTCTGCACAGCCTCAAGGAGGGGCCGGCGGCCTCGCGGCCCTCGTCAGCCGCTGGTTTTCGTCAGGCGACATTGTAGGTTGGCCGGCTCGGCCGACCGCCCAGGCGAGTCATTTCTTCTCATCTACTTTTGCGGCTCCTCATCGTTGACCCCTCGTCTGAGAGCACGCGAGGCCGCCGTGCTCTACTATGAGCGGCTGGCCCCTCCGTGTCCTCCGTCGACAACTTTTTCTCCGTAGGCGGCTCTTGGAATTGAATCTGTGATTAATAAGAAAAAAATCGGCCTCCGAGTGTAACTTTCTGGGCTGTGGCTACGTCTAATAAATAAAGACAACCCATTTTTTCACTACTCAACCCCGTTTTTACAACGATGAATATTTCTTCTACGCTAAAAGCTTGTCTCCTTTCTATGACCCTGGGCATGTGCGCTTGCAATGTGCAGAGCGCCGTCAACAACATCGTCTCATCCTCCTCCAAAGCCTGCTCCGACGAGGTGGTCACCCGCCAGCTCGATGTAGCCGGGGTGCAATCCCTATCATTGTACACTGGTGTCAAGGCCCAATACACCCAATCACCCACCACATCAGCCACGCTTTATATCAAGAAGCACGTGGAAAAGGATCTCGAGGTGAAATACAGTGGCAGCCGACTGAGCGTGGGTCTAAAAAGCAACGAAGGCGAGAAGCGCCACATTGAAGACGTGGTCCTGGTAATCACCGCCCCCGATATCTGCGAGTTTAAGCTCTCAAGCGCTGCCAGTCTTGAGATGGAGGCCCCTTACTCTGTGACCAAAGAGCTCGATGTCAACCTCTCTTCCGCAGCCTCATTCACCGCTCAGTCAGTCGAGGCAAGTAAGATCGACTTTGATCTCTCAAGCAGCTCCAAGTGCAACATTCAGTCTGTAAAGGCAAGTAAAGTAGACCTTGACCTTTCCAGCAGCGCTAACGCTACCCTTCATGCCGTCACCGCCAACGAAGTGGAGGCTGACCTATCAAGCAGCTCCAAATGCACTTTCAACGCTGTGAATTCTGCCAAAATTGACATTGACGCCTCCTCGGCCTCCAGCCTCACGATGAATGCCATTGACGCAGAGATGGTTGAAGCTTCCAGCACATCGGCGTCTAAAATCTATCTTGAAGGCTCTACGCAAAAGGCTGAATTGTCCGCTTCCAGCGCAGCTTCTATAGAAGCTGAGTCGCTATCTGCTTATGTTGGCTCTATTTCGGCCAGCAGTGCAGGCTCTGTCATCTCGCATATTCAGAAGGTCACTACCAATAGCTCTTCGGGTGGCCGCGTGGCCAATCGCCCCTAAGCCTTCTGGTAATGCTCCTTATACCAAGCCACAAACTCCGCTATCCCCTCTCGCAAGGGGGTAGTGGGGCTATAGCCATAGTCGCGGGCGAGGGCCGTGGTGTCGGCATAGGTGGTATACACATCGCCCGGCTGCATCGGCAGCATCTCCATCTCGGCCTTGGTTCCCAAGGCCTTTTCTATTTCGCCGATAAAGTCCATCAGTGGGGTAGGGTGACCACAACCGATATTATACACCTTGCCTTGAGGTTCACCCTCGATCACTCTTACCACCCCCTCAATAATGTCGTCGATGTAAGTGAAGTCGCGACTCATATCGCCGTGGTTAAACACCTTGATGGGCCGTCCCTGAGTGATGGCGTCGGCAAAGAGTATGGGCGACATGTCGGGGCGTCCCCACGGTCCGTAGACTGTGAAAAATCTCAGCCCCGTGGTTGGAATTTGATATAAGTGAGTATATACGTGGGCCAGCAACTCATCACATTTCTTGGTGGCAGCGTAGACAGATACTGGATTGTCCACACGGTCAGTCTCCTCGAAGGGGGTCTTCTGATTGCCGCCATACACGCTGCTCGAAGAGGCATAGACAAAGTGCTTCACCGGAAAGCGGCGAGCACACTCCAGCAGGTTGAGAAAGCCCAACACGTTGGTCTCCACATAGGCATAGGGATTCTCAAGCGAATAACGCACCCCGGCCTGAGCCGCAAGATTCATCACTATCTCAGGGCGCTCGCACTCAAAGAGTGCCTCCACGGCCTCGCGATTGGTGATATCCAGGCGCTCGAAGCGATATTGAGGATGGCGGGCGCTGACAGCGCAGCCCTGACGCTCCACTTCCTCGCGAGCGATACCCGCCGCCTCTAAGCGCGCATACTTCAAGTCAGTGCTGTAATAGTCGTTGATATTGTCAATGCCTATCACGCTGTAGCCTCTCTTAATCAGAGCCTCAATGAGATGAAATCCTATAAACCCGGCTGCCCCGGTCACCAATACCTTCATATCTGTCACTCTATCTCTCTATCCAATCTTATAATAAGTAAAGCCGTGTTCGGCCAGCTCCTCGCGGTCGTAGATATTGCGTCCGTCGAGGATTACCTTCTGAGCCATCAGGCGCGCAAGGGTGGCAAACGAAGGGATGCGAAATTCGTTCCACTCCGTCACCAGCAGTAATGCATCAGTGTCGATAGTGGCCTCATACTTGTCGTGGGCATACTCCACAGCGTCGCCCAACCGGCGTCGACACTCCTTCATGGCTATCGGGTCGTAGACCTTCACGTGGGCACCTGCCTTGAGCAGGCGGTCGATAAGCACCAGCGAGGGCGCTTCGCGCATGTCGTCGGTCTCGGGCTTGAATGCCAAGCCCCAGACGGCTATCTTCTTGCCCTTGAGGTCGCCGCCGTAGTGGCGTGAGAGTTTGTCGAAGAGGAGGCCTTTTTGGCGCTCGTTGACTGCCTCAACGGCCTTCAACACCTCCATAGGATAGCCATTCTGCTCGGCGGTCTTGATGAGAGCCTTCACATCCTTGGGGAAGCAACTGCCACCATATCCACAGCCGGGGTAGAGAAACTTACGCCCTATGCGGGTGTCGGCGCCAATGCCTTTGCGCACCATGTTGACATCGGCCCCCACCAGTTCGCAGAGGTTGGCAATGTCGTTCATAAAGGATATGCGTGTGGCCAGCATCGAGTTGGCGGCATACTTTATCATCTCTGCCGAGGGAATGTCGGTGAAGATCATCCTCTCGCCGCTGAGCATAAAGGGCTTGTAGAGGCGCGACATCACCTTGCGTGCTTTCTCGCTCTCAGTGCCCACCACCACGCGGTCGGGGTACATAAAGTCCTTGATGGCTGCTCCTTCCTTCAGAAACTCCGGATTGGAAGCCACGTCGAATGGCACCTCCACGCCGCGCTTGCTTAGCTCGGCTTGGATAGCCTCTTTCACCTTCTTGGCAGTCCCCACAGGGACGGTCGACTTGGTGACGAGCAGTGTGTACTTGTTGATATTCTGGCCAAAAGTCTTGGCCACGGCCAATACGTATTGGAGGTCGGCCGAACCGTCTTCATCGGGAGGAGTGCCCACGGCCGAAAACACCACTTCCACCTGAGGAAGCACCTCGGCCAAATCGGTTGTGAAGTGTAGTCGGCCTGCCTCGACGTTTTTCTTCACAAGCTCGTCGAGTCCGGGTTCGTATATTGGAATTTGTCCTTGGCGAAGGCGCTCTATCTTGGTTTGGTCAATGTCTACGCAGGTGACGTTGATGCCCATCTCGGCAAAGCATGTACCCGACACCAACCCTACATAGCCGCTGCCTACTATTGCTATATCCATAAGTGTGTATTATTGAGGGGAGGAGGTCGATGCCTCGCTATTCGATTGTTGGCAGTGGAGTGAGGCGCTTGGCCACACCGCTGCTCACTTGTTTGGAATCAAAAGCTGCCAAGAATTGGCGTTTGGCGTGTGTATCGGTGCCTGTCAGGTTGTAATACCCCTTCTTGAGCAGATACTCGCCCTTCTTCATCACCCCTTGGCCATAGCCTCCTGAGAGGCTGAAGAGGTTGAGCTGAAAGAGGATGTTCATCTCCTTCAGGCGGTCGTAGCGCGAGAGCTCCATGTAGACGTAGCGCTCTGGATGGGCAAGCACAGGGATGTAGCCAGCCTTCTTGACGCGCTCCAGTATGTCCTCGAGGTCGACGGGACCGCTAAAGTAGGAGGTCTCCACCAGTAGGTGATGACCTTCGTCGCCCAGCGGCAGCAGGTCGCCAGCGGCCAGGCGCTCTTCAAAGAGGTTGTCCATCATGTTCTCGGCGGCGAGGCGTAGCTCTATCGGGCCTTGATACTTCTCCTTCACCTCCTCAAAACGGTCGCGAAGCGCCTGGGTGGTGTTGGGCACATCCTCCATGATGTGAGGCGTGAACCACACCTTCTTGACGCCCCTCTGATCATACTCGTCGAGGATGGCGAGGGTCTCTTTCATAGTCCTCACGCCATCGTCTACGCCCGGCAGAAGGTGACAGTGCCAATCAGTCATGCCCTGAGCGGTGCCCAGGGCATTATAACTGCTTTTACTCGAAAATGGCCACATCGCTTATTCGTCGGTGTCTGAGTCGCTGTGGTCGTAGCTCACAGAGTCGTAGCGCGATACATAGCCGTAGCCGGCGCGGTAGCCATACTTGTAGCCATACTTGTAGCCATAACGGTTGGTCGACGTCTCTGTGCCGTTGAGCACCAGCGACATGTTCTTGAATCGGTGGGCCTTGTAGATTTCTCCCAGTTCGGGCACCATCGAGCGGTCGAGCAGACCCGAACGCACCACGAATATGGTTCTGTCGGCCAGGTTGGAGATAATCTGTGTATCGGCCACCATATCGATAGGCGGACAGTCGATGAAGATATAGTCGTAGTCGGAACGCAGCTCTTCGATCATCTTGCCAAAGCGCGGGTCTTCGATGAGCTCGGTGGGGTTCGGCGGGATGCGTCCAATAGGCATCACGTTGAGGTCTGGATACTTCTCGTCCTTGACGATGAGGCCGCGGAAGTCGTTGACCTTGCCGCTCAGATAGTCCACCAATCCATTCTTGGGCGAGTTGACGTAGGCCGATGTTGAGCCGTGGCGAAGGTCGCCGTCGATCACCAGCACTTTCTTTTTTCTGATGGCAAACGATGCTGCGAGGTTCATGGCGATAAACGACTTGCCCGAGCCGGGGTTGAACGAAGTGACCACCCATATGTCGGTCTTGCCGCTGCGGCTACCCATAAAGGCAACGTTGGTACGCATCACACGGAAGGCCTCGTTGATGATGTCGCGGCTCGAGGGACGCACCACGATGTTGCGCTTCGAGGCGGTGTCCACCTGCTCTTTCTTTTTGCTCAGCTTGTTCTTTATGCCATCCGTGGCCTTCTGAAGGATAGTCTTCTTGCCATCGGTCTGATGCATTGGTATCTCGCCGGCAAATGGTATTGCCAAGCCTTCGAGGTCCTTCTTGCCGCGGATCACGTTGATGGTGTTCTCGTGGATAAAGATGATACCTGCGGGGAGCAGCAGGCCCAGCACAAAGGCCATCAGCAGGATGTTGCGGGTCACGGGAGCTGTTGGCTTCATAGAGCCATGAGGCATGGTGATGATGCGAGTATTGTAGGCAGTGAAGGCCTGGCTTAGCTCGTTCTCCTCACGCTTCTGGAGGAGGTAGAGATAGAGCGACTCTTTCACCTTCTGCTGACGCTCCACGGAGAGCAGGTAGTTGGTCTGCTGAGGATTGGAGGCAATCTGCGAGGTGGCCTTCGACCCCATTTGGCGCTTGCTTCTCACGCGCTCTTCCAGTGCCACAATCTCGTTGTTGATTGAGTTGGTGAGCGCCACGCGCATGCCGTCGAGAGCGCGGTCCATCTCTTGCACCAAGGGGTTCTTGGTCGAGGAGTGGCTCACGAGCGAGTTGCGGTCGAGGAGTGCCTTATTAAATTCGGCTATCTGTGCTGCCAAGGCTTCGTTGGAGATGCCCGAGTTGGTAGGCAGCAGCTGATACTTGTTGTTCTCGTTGGAGAGGTTGCCCAGGATGTAGCGGGCCATGTAGATCTGAGTGTTGAGGGCCTGTACGCTCAGCTCGGCGTCGTTGGCTTGCTCCATCGCCATCTTGGCGGCGGTGGCCACGTCGGGCAGCAGGTGCTGGCTCTTAAACGAGGAGATGTCCTGGTCCACGTTGCCCAGCTCGTTTTCTATCACGCCCAGACGGTCGGTGATAAACATCGAGGTGCTGACGGCTATCTGGTTCTTGTCCTTTACCCAGTTTTCGTTATACACGCCGATCAGGGTGTTGAGGATGTCCTCAGCGCGCTGTATCGAGGTGTTGCTGATGCCAAGCACGATGATGTTTGACTTCTCATCGTCTTGCGACACCGACAGATCCTGAGTATAGTTGTCGATCACGTCGTGCATATTGGTCTTCGAGATGTAGAGACGGGTGATAGGCTCCTCATCGCTGCCAGGCTCAGGGACGCCCTGGCCAGTAGGGAGTACTAACACACGGCCCAGAGGCGTGCGCACGGTGTCGCCGGGCATGCCTTTCACCTCGTCGTTGGGGAGGTCTTCAAGGTCGTCGAGCTTATAGTCGCTAAAGGTGAGCTCTGTCGTCAGAGGATTGATGTCCATCTGTAGCGAGGCGTCGCTTGTGGGCTCCACGTCGATAAACTCAGCCACGTAGGGGAGGTCGTTGCCATACACCACGTTCTTGTGGAATGTCCCGTCGGTGAGATAGTCGTAGTCGAGGCGCAGGCGTATCACCACCTGCTCCATCAAGTCGGGGCTCTTGAGTTGGCCCATCTCATTGTTGACGTTGGTGTTGGAGGCAAACATGCCGAAGTCGGAAAAGCTGCTCAGCTCGTTGCTGATCGACTTGCCCTTCGAGTCGTCCTTCACCAAGATAGAAGCCGTGCGAGTATAGATCTTGGGAGTCACCAAGATGTAAGCCACTGCCAGTCCCAGGCAGAAAAAGACGCTTATGACAAACCAATACCACTTTGCCAAGCAAATGTAGAGGAAGTCTTGAATCTTGATAGGTTCCTGCCCACGGTTGCTGGTGACAGTCCCATCGGATTGTGTTGTGGTTTCTACTGTTGACATTTTGTTAGGGGGAGATGTCAGTATAAAGTTTTAATCTTAAGTCTGGAAGGGGTATGATTAGTTGAAGATAAGGATGGCGATCGAGGTCAACAGCGAGCTCAGCGAGATCCAGAACGAGGTGGAGCGCACGTTGTTGCCGTTGACGGTCGACTGGCGTATCTTCGTGTCGTTGGGTGTCACGTAGACCACGTCGTCCTGCTGGAGGTAATATACGGGCGAACCATAAAAGTTCTCAGCCGATGTCAGGTCGACGGTGTAGGCCTTCTGCTTGTCGCCTTCGGTGCGGAGCACCATCACGTTTTTCCTCTCGCCATAGATGGTCAGGTCGCCTGCCATGCTCAGGGCGTCGAGGATGGTGATGTTATCCTTGTTGATGTTGTAGCGGCCAGGCTTTACCACCTCGCCCATCACCGACACACCGAGATTCATAAATTCCACGGTCACCACGGGGTCTTTCACAAGGTCGCGTTCGATGAGTTGCTTCTTGATATAGTCGGCCACTTGCTCGCGGGTCATGCCAGCGATATGGATTTTGCCGAGCACGGGGAAGTCGATGTCGCCGTTGTTGTCAACGGTGTAGCCCGACAGACCACGGTTTTGGTTATAGGAGCTCTCCGTCCCCACTTGTTGCGATATGATGGGGAGGTTGAAAAGGTTGGTAAGACGATTGTCCTGACTGTTGACAATGATAGAGAGTTTGTCCTTCGGACGCAGTGTGATTTCAACGGGTGTTGTAATAGCCATCTCTGCTTGAGTAGTCCTTACATCCTGAAAGTAAGTCACCTCTTTTGGAGTGTTGCATGATGAGCAAAACATGATGATAGCTACCCCGACAGCTAATATGCTTTTTAGTTTCATTATTCGTGTCTGTGGCTTATGGTTGGTTATTGACGCGCAAGGTTACGAAATTTCGACCATTTTCCATACCAAATATTCAAATTTTTTGATTTTTTACGCCTTTTTCTACGCGTCAGCCTCAGGCGTTAGCCAGCTTACTGTGCTGCGCGGTTGCGCCGCGCAGGCCCCTCGCTTCAAAAAAGAGCTGCGCCAACTGGTGTCTTGATATCTTGAAATCTTGATGTCTTGCCTGATGTGGGGAGCAGATGCTTTATTTCAGCAGGTCCTTCACTTGGTCGTTGGGGACCATCGTCTCAGCAAACGTATAGGCGCCGGTCTTGGGCGACTTCACGCAGCGGATTACCTTTGAGTAAGTACGGCCTTCACCCTTCTGAAGAGAGGCCACGGTTTTCTTTGCCATAGGTTACGGTAGCTGTTTGTTAGGGGTGGGGGTTATTATTTGATTTCCTTGTGGACGGTCACACGCTTCAGGATGGGGTTGTACTTCTTGAGCTCCAGACGTCCAGTAGTGTTCTTACGATTCTTGGTGGTGATATAGCGCGAGGTGCCGGGCATGCCGCTGGCCTTGTGCTCTGTGCATTCGAGGATTACCTGAACGCGATTGCCTTTTGCTTTCTTTGCCATGATTCTTTAAGTCGTTTCGGGGGTAAATGATTGTGGCTGCTGAGGGATGTTAGATAGCGTCCATGTACTTAATCTCGGTGAGGTAACCCTTTTGGGCTGCTTCACGGATGGCTGCGTTTAGACCTTTCTTGTTGATGGTGCGCAAACCGGCGGCCGACAGTGTCAGCGTGATCCAGCATTGTTCTTCTACCCAGAAAAACTTCTTGGTGAAGAGGTTAACATTGAATTTGCGCTTTGTGCGGCGCTTCGAGTGGGAAACGTTGTTGCCCACCATTGCCTGCTTGCCTGTGATTTGACAAATCTTTGACATGGCTCTTCGTTGTGTTAATTGCTCTTAGTATGTTAATATTTTATTTATTCCTTATGCCCATCACGACCCCCGTCTCAGCTCATATGGCGGCTAACTGCATCATTTTTAGCCACTTCGAGACGGTTGCCCTGATTCATGCTATAAATCAAGGTGCAAAGTAACAACTTTTTTTCGACATGGCCAAACTTCCCTCACTTTTTTCCTCATTTTCCTCATTTTTCTGCCTCCGTCGCGCCCCTCAGCCAGTGGATGGGATGCTCGGGCAGCCGCCGCTCCATGCCGCGCCACCACGTCATCTGGCGCTTGGCAAACTGATGGATGGCTATCAGCAGGCGGTCTCTCATCTCTTGGCGACTGAGCGCCCCTGTGAGGTGGAGCGTCACGTATTTATACTCCAGCCCGTAATAGATGAGGTCCTCCGGGGCTATACCGCTGTCGAGCAGACCTTTCACCTCCTCGATCAGCCCTTGCTGTAGGCGAGCGTCAAGGCGCGTCTCGATGCGGCGTCGTCGCTCTTCGCGCCCAGGGTCGAGGCCTATCAGGTAGGCGTTGTGGATGGGGTAGAGCGCTTGGCCGCCAGCGGCCTCAGGGTGGTGCTGGTAGTAGGTCTGTATCTCTATGGCGCGGATGGCGCGCTGCGCGGTGTCTACGTCGGTGGTGTTGTGGAGCTGCTTCATCTGGCTCAGGATGGCTGTCAGCTCCTGCAGGCTCTTGCCGGCGAGCGAGGCGCGAAGTTGCGGGTTGGCCGCCACCTCGGGAAGGCTCAAGCCCTTGAGTAGCGACTCGATGTAGAGGCCCGTGCCGCCACACACTATCGGGCGCCTCCCCCGCGAGCGTATATCCTTGATGGCCTCCCGCGCGTCGCGGAGCCATTCGTAGAGGGTGTATTTATACCCCGCCGGGCATATATCTATAAGGTGGGCGGGAATCACCGTGCCGTCCTCTATGGTGTATTCTTCGAGGTCTTTGCCCGTGCCGATATCCATGCCGCGATACACCTGGCGCGAGTCGGCGCTCACTATCTCGCCGCCCACCCTCTGCGCCAGCTCCACGGCATACCGCGTCTTGCCGCAGGCCGTAGGCCCCAGCACCACCAGCAGCGGCTCTGTCCCTCTCTCCTCTATGCGCAGCTCTGTCCCTCTCCCCACGCACAGCTCTGTCCCTCTGTCCTCTATGCGCAGCTCTGTCCCTCTATCCAGGCGCAGCTCTCTCCCTCTCTCTTCAATCTCCAATCCCATTGATATATTTTCTCCAGAATCGCCTGATGGCATAGAATGGCTGGTCTTGATTGTTGATCGATACGTAAAACCACTGCGAGTCGTTATAGTCCACGTCCCACTTATGGGCGTCGCGTATGCGGAAGGTAGGCTGATAATTCTTGATGGGATAGCGTCTACGCCCGTCGCGGGTGTAGGTCTTCCACGCCATAGCTATCGTGTAGAGACGGTGGATCTCAGCAGCCATCAGCGGACTTATCACGTGGTGGTCTATCATCTGCTGCAGGTCGCGGAGAGGGTAGAATTGCAGGCCGCTGTTCTGGTCCATCAACTGCTGCTTCTGCTCCTCGTTGAGGTAGCAGAGGTAGTGAAAGATGTTGCAGTCGGCGTTGCACGACGTTGTGGAGTACATAAACCGTATATCCACACCCTCCACCTCGGTCATCTGGCGAAACATCGTCTGCGCTTCGTAGAGGCTCATGTTCTCGCGATGGGGGAGGGTGATGGCTATCGGCGTGTCAAATTTGCAGTCGTGTGGGTCCAGTACCTTGTCGGGAGCCGTTATCGGCGCTCTCACCCCCACATAGTTGTCGTAGAGGAGGATATAGCGCAGCATGGTGAAGGTGCCACGCTGAGGCGTTATCGTGTCGACGTTTTGCTCGTAGAATTTCCACACGCTGGCCAGTTTGAAGCCCACATATCCTGCGCCAGCCACCAGCAGAAAGATTGGCACGAAGATAAACACGAAGTGGTCCGGGTGGTTGAGGTCAGAGTTGACGTAGGCCACAGCATAGTAGGTCCACGAGGCCACGGTAATGATTATCGACAGTTGGAGCAGCATCTTGGTCTGCGAGATGCTCTCCTGGGTGAAGATTACGCCCAGAAAACCGCGCTCGGCAGGCATCCCGTGGCGCATGCGGCAGTCCTGACAGAAGTTGAGCCGCGACCCTCGCCACAATACCCACGCGGTGACAACCACCGTCACCGGCGCCATTATCAAGATGGTGATAAAGGGTATCTCCTGATTGATGGTGTCGGGGTCAAACACCTTGTCGATAAGCCACTCCGAGTAGAGCAGGTTGACCACAAACATCACCACGCCTGTCCAAAACAGTATCCTAGTGGTGATAAACGGCACGAGGTAACACACCGGCAACTCCGCCTCGCGATTGCGCCTCACCAGCACGAAGAGCACCAGTTCGAGCCCAAACGCCACAAACGGCATCCAAATGGCCTTGACCCACAGCGACAACACGACGACCAACGATATAGCCGTTGTGGCCATGACCCAGTTGAGCCACAGCAAGAACAGTCCTTTACCGTTGTTGAGTCGTCGTCTCATTTTCTTTATCTTTTTAGCTTTTCAGCTTTTAAGGCCCTCCTTCTTCAGCTTTTTAGCTTTTCAGCTTTTAAGGCCCTCTTTACTTCATCTGCTGGTTAAAATACGCCAGCATCCTCGCATATACCACCGTCTGGCTATTGCAGCCGTTGATAAAGTGGTTCATGTTGGGGAATATCAGCATGTCGATCCAGCGTCCAGCGTCCTCACATTTGGCCACGTATTGCACAGTATTGAGATAGTGGACGTTGTCGTCGGCCGTACCTGTCATAATTAACAAAGGACAGCGCACGCGGTTCACGACGTTGAGTGGTGCCGACTGGAAGTAGCCGTCGGCGTTCTGCTGGGGCGTCAGCATGTAGCGCTCGGCGTAGATGGTGTCGTAGTAGCGCCAGTCGGTGACGGGTGCCACGGCCACGGCGGCAGCGTAGGGGCTGTCGGTGGCGCTGGCGGCCATCAGGGTTTCATATCCTCCGTAGCTCCAGCCGTGGATGCCGATGCGCGAGGCGTCGACGTAGGGCAGGCTGGCCATATAGTTGGCGGCTGCCACTTGGTCGATGGTCTCGTAGTAGCCCAGTCGCTTGTACACCACGTCCATAAACTCGCGTCCGCGGCCCCCGGTGCCACGCCCGTCCACGCAGGCTATGATATACCCTTGGCTCACGTAGTAGTTCATCCAGCTGACGCTCCATTGGTTGAGCACCTGCTGCGACCCCGGCCCGCTATACTGATACATTATCACGGGATACTTGCGGCTTGGGTCAAACCCGTTGGGCTTGAGCATGTAGCCGTTGAGCGTCACGCCCTGGCTCGTCATGGTGAAAAATTCGCGCTGAGGTTCTCCGGCCCAGTTGCGTTTGTAGTCGGCGTTGTCTTCGAGCGTCCTCAGCGCCTTGCTTTGGCCAGCGGCATAGAGGGTAAAGGTGTTGGGGGTCGACGTTGAGTTGTAGTTGACGATGTAGTAGTTCATGCCGGGGGCAAACGTAGCTCTGGCGTAGCCCTGCTCCGGTGTGAGGTGGGTCATCTTGCCCTTGCGGTCGATGGAGCTCACCACGCGGTTGATGGCACCCGTGGCTGTCGACTGGAAGTAGTGGAGTCCCTGCTGCGCGTTGTAGCCATAGTAGGCCGTCACGTCCCAGTTGCCGCTGGTGATGGTGGCTTGCAGTTGGCCGGTGTAGCTATATTGATACAGGTGGTCGTAGCCGGTGCGGCTCGAGGTCACCACCATAAAGTCTGGCCCATAGTAGATGTCTTCATAGGTGGCTGTCGAGAGCCAAGCCTTGTGCTCCTCCACGAGGATGGAGCGGCTCACGGTCGACTTGGGGTTGACGCTGTAGAGCTCCATGCGGGTCTGCTCGCGGTTGAGAGTCACCACCATCAGTTGCTCCGCCGTGGGGCCGTAGGTGATGCGGGGTATGTATTCTATGCGGCTGTCGGGAAGCTCTATATCCTTCACCTTGCGGGTCTCCACGTCATAGCTGTGGAGCGTCACCTTGGAGTTGGGCTCACCAGCTACGGGATACTTGTAAGTGAACTGTCCAGGATAGAGGGCATACTGCGTCATGGGGTTGCAGGCGCCCTCGAAGAGGGTCATCGAGTAGAGCGGCACTTGGCTCTCGTCATACTTCAAGAAGCTGAGCGTCAGATTGTCAGGGGCCCAAGCCATTGAGCAGTCAGTCGAAAACTCCTCCTCGTATACCCAGTCGGGCACACCGTTGATCGTCTGGTTGACGGCGCCGTCGGTCGTCACGTCCACCTCCGTCCAGTAGTCCATCTTGCGCAGGTGGATATTGTTGTCATTGCCCACAAAGGCCACGATGCGACCGTCGGGCGACATCAGCGGCATCCTCTGGCGCTCATACTTGTCGCTCAGCGGTTTGAGGGTGCGCGAGTGGCAGTCGTAGACGTAGTAGACAGCGTCGGTGGAGTGGCGATATATCATCTTTTGGTCGGTGTAGACCATGATCTTGCGTCCGTCGCGACTTATCTCAAAACCCTCGATGGAGGGGAGGGTAGTCTCGCGAGTGTTGTCTACGTCAAAGAGGGTCTCAATCTCCTTGCCCGTCTTGGTCTCATACTTCACTATCTTCTTGCCTCCAGCCGAGAGCTGCAGGTAGTAGGTGCCATCGTCGGCCTGATACTGCCAGGGCCTGGGGGCCGAGGGGCGTTGGCTGCC
This sequence comes from Bacteroidales bacterium, assembly GCA_020859845.1. Lineage (GTDB taxonomy): Bacteria > Bacteroidota > Bacteroidia > Bacteroidales > Muribaculaceae > Paramuribaculum. The sequence continues at coordinate 285 of JAJBVL010000101.1, read as the reverse complement.
GTTGGTGTAACGCTCCAGGCCCGCAAACTGGCTAATGGAGGCTGTGGGGGTGTTGCCCGTGGCAGCGCTGGCCATCATCAGGCCGCCTGCCATCATGCTGATAAATAGGCTTGCTCGCATTATTCTATTATTCTTTAATTCTTTATCCTTTTATCCTTTTATCCTTTAATCCTTTTAATCGCTGAATCGCTGAATCGCTGAATCGCGTAATCGCTATCCTCTATCTCTCACCTCTCTGCGGTAGCTTTCGCAGTGCAGCGGCCCTCCGCTGCTCTTTTTGAGCCA
>JAJBVL010000010.1 GCA_020859845.1 Bacteroidales bacterium | reverse complement strand
CCCCCCTCCCCGCCCGCGCCGCCCCCGCGCCCCCCCCCGATTAGTGAGGGTTATCGGTGAGGGGAGGGTGGAAGCTGCAAGGCAGCTTCGCTTTGCGCGATGCAAAGTTACAACTCTTATAACAATTGAAGAAATAAAATGATACTAAAAGTTATCAACATTTGGAGATTTTTTATTTTTGAGAGGGGAGGAAATTTTCTTTTTGGGAAACTTTGGAGGGGAGTGTAAATGGGTAAATGGGTAAAGGATAGGTGTATAGTAATTGGTTTTGGGAAACTTTTAGGAGAGATATGGTTGAGGAAATACTTATTTGATTCAATATCGCCGCTTCGCGGCTCTGAGGAGGGGGAGAGGAGAGGCCCCTGGCTCCCTGCGGTCGCCAGGGGTTAACATAAGTCACGCCCCTTCGGGGCTCCGAGGATGAAGCGATAGGCCTCATGGGGCATATAGGGTGGCTGGGGCATTGGGGGAATCCCGTAGGGATTCTTCCGGTGGGGGCTGCATGGGAGGCCCTACGGGATTCATCCGGTGGGGGCTGCATGGGAGGCCCTACGGGATTCATTCGGTGGTGGGTTCATGGGAGGCCTACGGGATTCGGGGCCGCTGTGGCATTGGGGAATCCCGTAGGGATTCTTTCAATTAGCTGAGGATGGGTCCAAAAAATCACCCCCCATTCTGCGCCGACGGCGCAGAATGGGAGGTGAAGAAAAGGGGGATTTGATTGCTAATTGGAAGAGTCCCTACGGGATTCTTTCGGAGGGGGCTGCATGGGAGGCCCTACGGGATTCTTTCGGAGGGGGCTGCATGGGAGGCCCTGCGGGGGATTATTCTTCGCTGTTGAGGATCTCAAGCATCTTGATGGCGCTGGCGGGGATGCGGGTGCCAGGGCCGAAGATGGCAGCTACGCCTGCCTTGTAGAGGAAGTCGTAGTCCTGAGCGGGGATAACGCCACCGGCTGTCACGAGGATGTCGGGACGACCGAGCTTCTTGAGCTCTTCGATCACCTGTGGGATGAGGGTCTTATGACCGGCAGCGAGCGAGCTGACGCCGAGGATGTGGACGTCGTTTTCTACGGCCTGGCGGGCAGCCTCTGCTGGGGTCTGGAACAGTGGGCCCATGTCGACGTCGAAGCCGCAGTCGGCGTAGCCGGTGGCTACCACCTTGGCACCGCGGTCGTGGCCGTCCTGACCCATCTTGGCAATCATGATACGTGGCTGGCGACCTTCACGCTTAGCAAACTCTTCAACCTTCTGCTGAGCCTTAATGAAGTCGGGGTCTTGCTTGGTTTCTGCTGAATACACGCCTGAAATAGTTCGGATTACTGCTTTATAACGGCCTACGACTGCCTCGCAGGCATCGGAAATCTCGCCGAGGGTGGCACGATGGCCAGCTGCCTTGACGGCGAGGTCGAGGAGGTTGCCCTTCTTGGTGCGTACACACTCGGTGATGGCTTCGAGGTCGGCCTTCACCTGAGCCTCGTCGCGGTGGGCCTTCACGTCGTTGAGACGCTCTATCTGCTCCTTGCGCACCTCGGTGTTGTCGATTTCGAGGATGTCGATGGGGTCTTCGTGGTCGAGACGATACTTGTTGATACCGACGATGGTCTGACGACCCGAGTCGATGCGAGCCTGTGTGCGAGCAGCAGCCTCTTCGATGCGGAGCTTGGGCAGACCAGTCTCGATGGCCTTGGCCATGCCGCCGAGCTTCTCAATCTCCTGGATGTGCTGCCAAGCGCGGTGGGCTATCTCGTTGGTGAGGCTCTCTACGTAGTAGCTACCAGCCCAGGGGTCAACCTGCTTGGTGACCATGGTCTCCTCTTGGATGTAGATCTGGGTGTTGCGGGCTATGCGGGCCGAGAAGTCGGTGGGGAGGGCGATGGCCTCGTCGAGAGCGTTGGTGTGGAGGCTCTGGGTGTGGCCGAGAGCGGCGCCCATGGCCTCGATACACGTGCGGCCAACGTTGTTGAAGGGGTCTTGCTCGGTGAGCGACCAGCCAGAGGTCTGGGAGTGGGTGCGCAGCGCGAGCGACTTGGGGTTCTTGGGGTTGAACTGCTTTACGATCTTGGCCCAGAGCATACGAGCGGCGCGCATCTTGGCCACCTCCATAAAGAAGTTCATACCGATGGCCCAGAAGAACGACAGACGAGGAGCGAAGGCGTCGATGTCCATGCCGGCGTTGACACCAGCGCGGAGATATTCGAGACCGTCGGCCAGGGTGTAGGCCAGCTCGATGTCGCAGGTAGCACCAGCCTCCTGCATGTGATAGCCGGAGATGGAGATGCTGTTAAACTTGGGCATGTTTTGCGACGTATACTCAAAGATGTCGGCGATGATGCGCATCGAGAATTCAGGAGGATATATATAGGTGTTGCGCACCATAAACTCCTTGAGGATGTCGTTTTGGATGGTGCCGGCCATCTCTTCGAGCTTGGCGCCCTGCTCCAGACCAGCGTTGATATAGAAGGCGAGCACGGGGAGCACAGCGCCGTTCATGGTCATGGAGACCGACATCTTGTTCAAGGGTATGCCATCGAAGAGCACCTTCATATCCTCGAGGGTGCAGATCGACACACCAGCCTTACCCACGTCGCCCACTACGCGCTCGTGGTCGGCGTCGTAGCCGCGGTGGGTGGCAAGGTCGAAGGCCACCGACAGACCCTTCTGACCAGCGGCAAGATTGCGGCGATAGAAGGCGTTTGACTCGGCGGCGGTGGAGAAACCGGCATACTGGCGAATGGTCCAGGGGCGCAGGGGATACATGGCGCTGTACGGGCCACGCAGGAATGGGGGGATACCAGAGACGTAGTTGAGATGCTCCATGCCCTCAAGGTCGTCCTTGGTGTAGATGGGTTTTACGGGGATGAGTTCGGGGGTGAGCCACTCTTCTCCCTTGAGCTCTACCTGGCCCTGAGGGGCGGTAAAGGCGTCTTTTGTAATATCGATAGTCTTAAAATCGGGTTGCATAATTGACTGTTTCTTAGGGTGTGATTAAGAGTGGGACAGCTTATTTATTGAGCAGACGGGCGTTGAAGTCGCGCAAGGTCTCCAGCACGTTGGAACGCACGTTGACAAAGTCCTTGATGCCGATGGCCTTGAGGTCGTCGCTGCAAGCAGGAGCGCCTGCCACAACAAACTCGGCGCGGCCGTCGAGATACTTGAAGGCGGCGGGGGCCAGCTCGGCGTATTCATCGTCGCTGGAGCAGAGCACCACTACGTCGGCACCCTTCTCAAGCGCAGCGTCTACGCCCTTCTCCACGGTGTCGAAGCCAAGATTGTCGATAATCTCGTAGCCGGCACAGCCAAAGAAGTTGGTCGAGAACTGAGCGCGAGCCAGACGCATAGCCAGATTGCCAATGGTCAGCATAAACACTTTGGGACGACGGGCAGCACCCTCGGTGGCCAGACGCAGAGCTTCAAAGTCGCTGGCAGCGCGGCTGGTGGGGAGCCCTTGGCCTTCGGCCTCGCCCTCGGCGTGGTCGTGATGGCATGAGCAAGCGCAGGCCTCGGCCTGGATCTTGTCGGCAGCCTTCTCGTTGACGTTGGGATACTGGTTGGTGCCGAGGAGGATCTCCTTGCGGCGAGCCACGTCGGTGTGGCGCTTCTCCGAGCTCTCGCGGATGGCCTTCTGGATGGAGCCATCGGTGAGGCAAGCGAGGAATCCGCCCTTCTCCTCTACGTCGAGGAATAGTTTCCAGGCCTCGCGGGCTATGGAGACGGTGAGGGTCTCTACGTAGTAGCTACCGCCAGCGGGGTCAACCACCTTGTCGAGGTGGCTCTCCTCCTTGAGGAGGAACTGCTGATTGCGGGCAATGCGCTCTGAGAAGTCGTCGGGGCGCTTATATGGAGCGTCGAAGGGGGTGACGGTGATAGAGTCGACGCCAGCGAGGGCGGCCGACATACACTCGGTCTGGCTGCGGAGCAGGTTGACGTGAGCGTCGTAGATAGTCTGGTTGAAGGTGGAGGTGGTGGCATGAACGGCCATCTTGCAAGCGTCCTTGGATGCGGGCTTATACTGCTCCACGATCTGGGCCCAAAGCATGCGGGCGGCGCGGAATTTGGCGAGCTCCATGAAGTAGTTGGACGACACGCCCATGTCAAACTTCACGCGGCGAGCTACCGTGTCGGCGTCGAGGCCAGCCTCGGTCAAGAGGGTGAGCCACTCAGCGCCCCAAGCCAGGGCATAGCCGAGCTCCTGGTAGATGTAGGCGCCGGCATTGCTGAGCATTGCTGAGTTGACCTGCAGGCAGCGCAGAGCGGGCACGGGAGCCACAGTCTCTACAAGCTCTTTGGCGATGGCTGTGATGTCGCCGGGGAATGGCTGGCCGTGGCGCAGCTCGCGGCGGAAGGGGTTAAACTCTATGGAGCCGTGGAAGGCGTCGGCCAAGCCACGCTCTTGGAGATAGGCCACGAGGATGCGAGCCAACTCTACGCAGTGGCGGGGGCAGGTGGTGAAGTTGACTTCCACCTTGGTCAGGTCGATGCCGTCGAGGAGGGCAGCTACAGTCTCAGCCGTGGGCTCGGCCACCTTGAAGCCGATGGAGGTGATTCCCTTGGTAAGCACTTCACGAGCCTTGGCGTTGGCGTCGGCGGGGACGTCGGCCAGGATTTCCTGGCGGGCAAGCCAGTCGTTGTCGGTGCGGGTGCCGCGCAGGAAGGGGTATTCGCCAGGTAGCGAAGAGGTGGTAGCGAGGTCCTCAATGTCTTCAGCGCGATACATAGGCTGAAGGTTGAAGCCTTCGTTGGTGCGCCAGACCAATTTCTTGTCAAAAGGAGCTCCCTTGAGGTCGGCTTCCACTTTGGCACGCCACTCGGCGGTAGACACCGGTGGAAATTGGTCAAATAAACGTTCTTTGTTTTCTGCCATGATAAGATTGTATGATTATGATTTTTTAGGGTCTATTATGGTTGCGAGCCGGGGGCTCTATGGGGTTAACTAATAGTGGTGACAAAGTTAGTAAAGGTTTGAGAAATGGCAAAATTTTTGGCTGGGCTAATCGCCATGGAGGGGCGTCAGAGCTCGGAGTAGGGGGGTATGGCTGTGGCGAATGAGTAGGATTGCGGGCCGTCGTAGTGGCAGCAGTAGTGGGAGCGACCATTGGAGACTATGAGCCACGGAGCGTTGATGACCATGTTGTAGCGCGCTATCTGGTCGAAGACGGAGAGGGTGATGGGCACCTCGGGGGCTTTGTACTCCACGATGAGGCGCGGACGCAGAGCGCGGTCGTAGACCAGCGTGTCGCAGCGGCGCAGCATACCGTTGAGGCGGAGGCTCACCTCGTTGGCCATCATCGTCGCGGGGTAGCCAAAAGCCATCCGCAGCCAGGCCGTGAAGTGTTGCCTCACCCATTCCTCGGGGGTGAGGGTCACCCAGCGCTGGCGCAGGTCGTCGAAAATCTTGCCGCCATCGGCCGACACCCTCTCGGCGATATTGATAGGAGGGAGCGCCAAGGCCACCATGGCGGCGGGACGATGTCCGCGTGATAAGCTTTTCTTTAGAGCCATCGTGCACAATTATGATTGACAAAATTACGCAATATTCTTCAATATTCCCCAATAATGACTAACTTTGACCGACAGAAATCAACCTCCACCACCGATAGCTCTACTATCCCCACCACCACCATACTCAGAATCGACATGGCTCCCTCGGTTGTCACTTTCCCTGGACTTAAGGCTTCGCTCAAAGCGGGCCAGTATGCCCCCGTCTACCTCCTCCACGGCGAGGAAGGCTACTACATAGACCAACTCGTGGAAATCTTTGAGCAGATACCGCCCGAGGATCTGCGCGCCTTCAACCTCTATCAACTCTATGCCCACGAGACAACCCCCGAGCGCGTGATGGATGCCTGTCGTAGCTTCCCTATGATGGGCGAGCGTCAGGTGGTGATCCTCAAGGAGGCCCAGAGCGCCCGCGCCGACTACCTCAAGAAGCTGGCTCCGTATGCCGCCAATCCATCGCCTACTGCCATCCTCGTGATCTGTAGTCGCGGAGCAGCCGTGAAGAGCAAGGAACTGCTTGACGCCATCAAGAAGGGGAAGGGCATAGTGTTTGAATCCAAGAAACTCACTGAGCGCACCATCGACCCAGTGATAATGGAGATTGTGGGGGAGCATGGACTGAAAATAGAGGCCAAGGGACTGTCGATGCTGCGCGACTTTATAGGCACCGACCTCTCGCGCCTCTACAACGAGATAAAGAAGCTGGCCATGGTGCTTGGACCAGGGGCGATGATCACCCCGGAGAGCATAGAGCGCAACATAGGCATCAGCCGCGAGTTTAACAACTTCGAGCTGCTCGACGCCCTCATCAACCGCAACGCTCAGAAGGCCTTCACCATACTGCGTTACTTCAAGAGCAACCCCAAGGCATCACCGACGGTGATGACCGTGGCCACGCTCTTCAACTACTTTTCGGGCCTCCTAATATATCAATACCTGCCGGTGAAGAATCCCGACACCGCCAAGGAGGCTCTGGGCCTGAAGTGGGACTCGCAGCTGCGCAACTACACGATGGGAGCCCAGCAATACCGCCCCCGGCAGACGGTGGAGGTGATATCGGCCCTGCGGCGCTTTGACGCGCAGTCGAAGGGCATCGGGAGCCGCCAAGGGGAGTATGACCTTCTCCACGACCTCATCTTTCGCATCCTCACCCTCTAATCCCATCTCTGTCCCTCTATCCTCTCTCCCTCTGCCCCTCTATCTCTTGCATATTTCGGGCAAAGGAGTTAACTTTGCGTGTCAAAAACTGTAGTTAATCGTTGACCCAAGAATAGATGACCCTGTACAAAAAGATACTGGCCACGCTGACAGTGGCTGTGGCCCTGATGACTGCCTCTGCGGCACTGGCCCAAGTGGATACTCTGCCTATCAAGACGGTGGATGGCGTGGCCTACCACTACTACGTAGTGCAGTCGAAGGAGACGGTGTATAGTCTCTGCAAGCGCTTTGGCGTGAGCCGCGAGGAGATGGAGCGCTACAACCCCTCGGTGGCCGACGGGCTGAAGGCAGGCCAGACCCTCCTCTTCCCCGCATCGCAGGAAGCCGCCATCAAGGCCTCTACCACCCATGAGGTGAAGAAGGGGGAGACCCTCTATGGTATCAGTCGGCAGTATGGGGTGAGCATCGACCAGATTCTGGCGTGGAATCCCTCGGCTCGCGACGGCCTCAAAACGGGCCAAATGCTAATAGTAGGTACTCCAACAACTCCAACCACTCCAACCACTGCAACCTCAGAAACCACAGCACCTACAGCAACTACAGTAACCACAGCAACAACTGCTGCGACCCCAACAACCGACAACGATATCCCGGGCATCACCTATCAGATAAATCCTCCACGAGTGGGGCGCGAGGAGGTGGACGTGCCGGAGGCCAATCCGCAATACACCACCTACGTGGTCCACAAGGGCGAGACATTCTACTCGATAGCTCGCGCCCACGACCTCACCGTGGAGCAGCTGGAGCAGGCCAACCCCGAAGTGGGAGTGCTGAAGGAAGGGATGAAACTCAATATCCCCATCAAGAACTGCCCTACTACGCCCTCCGCAGCTACGCCCGCGATGGCAGCCACAGCGCAGCCCGCTGAGCCGGCAGCGGTGGCCAATGAGCGCGCTGTAGAGCCCGCGCCCACCGACACCTTGGCCCCCTTGGCGCCAGCTGTCACCAAGCCCGAAGGCATCAACATAGCCTTGATGCTGCCACTGATGGCCTCCAACGACCCTCAGCCTCGCCAGGCGCAGCTCTATACCGAGTTTTACAAGGGCTTCCTGTTGGCTGTAGACAGCCTGCGCAATAACGGGACGCCTATCCACCTGCAGGTATACGACACCGAGGGCTCCCTGGCCACGGTGAAGAGCATTCTTGAGAAGCCCGAGCTACAGCAGGTGGAGATGATAGTGGCCCCCGACAACGAAGAGCAGCTACGCGAGATAGGGAGCTATGGGGCGGCGCATGGCATCAACGTCATCAACCTCTTTGTGGTGAAGGATGAGAGCTATGCCAACAACCCCTACGTGATGCAGGCCAACATCCCCCACTCCGAGATGTATCGCAAGGCGATACAGGGCATGAGCGACCGCTTTGCTCGCTACACCCCGGTGATACTCATCCGCAAGGATGGCGATCAAGACAAGAGCGCATTTATCAACCAGATGAAGGCTTCGCTCACCGAGCAGGGCAAGCCCTTTGAGTTGATAGAGTTTGAGGGACTGCTGACGATGACCGACCTCAAGGGGCTCGACACCTCCGGTGCCTATGCTTTCATTCCCGCCTCGGGCAAGCAGACCGAGCTCACCTATGTGCTGCCCGCGCTGCTCGAATTTCGCGAGCGCGCCACCGACTACGACCCCGTCCACCTGATGGGCTATCCCGAATGGACCACCTTCAAGGGCGAGACCCTGATAAATATGCACAAGCTCAACGCGCTGGTCTACTCGCGCTTCTATGAGGTGCCCGACGACCCGGCGGTGAAGGAGCTTGAGGGCCGCTACAAGCGCTGGTATGGCGAAGACATGTCGAAGGCTGTGCCGCGTCAGGGATTGTTTGGCTTCGATACTGGCATGTTTCTGATACGCTCGCTGCGAGCCAACCGTGGCGACTACACGAGCTACACCCCTACGTATAAAGGCCTACAGAACGGCTTTGACTTCACTCGCCCAGCAGGAGTGGCAGGCCATATCAACGAGCAGCTCTACTTTATCAACTTCCGTCCCAGCGGACTCATTGACAAGATATCGCTCTAAGGATGAAGAAAGTAAAAGGACTACTGCGCTGGGCGCTGCTGGCTGTGATGCTTGTGGGGATGGCGCTCCCTGGCGCGGCGCAGCGCTACTACGAGCCCCACTTCTGGGTGGGAGGCCACGCGGGCGTCACGCTCTCCAACGTGCAATTCTCGCCCTCGGTGGAGCAGCAGATGCTGCAGGGCATGACGATGGGCCTCTCGATACGCTACAGCGAGGAGAAGATATTTGGACTGATAGCTGAGATCAACTTGTCGCAGCGAGGTTGGAAGGAGAAGTTTGACGAAGGCGACTGGGAATATCAGCGCACGCTGACCTACATTCAGGTGCCATTCTTGACGCATATCTTCTTTGGCAGCAAGCGGTTTCATGGGTTTGTCAACCTCGGCCCTGCCGCTTCTTACATGATATCAAGCAGCATCAGCTCCAACTTCGACTACATGAATCCGGGCTCGATAGCCGACTTCCCGGTGGAGAATCGCAGCAACGAGCAGATGGCGATGGAGGTGAAAAACAAGTTTGACTACGGCATTATTGGTGGCGCTGGCATCGAGCTATTCTTTGGCCATCATTCCATCCAGCTCGAAGGCCGCTATTACTTCGGCCTGGGGAATGTCTATTCGGCCCGCAAGCGCGACGTCTTCTCGGCCTCGCGCCCCACATCCATTGAAATCACTCTGGGGTATAATTTTGCGATAAAATAGAGGGATAGAGGGATAGAGGACAGAGGGATAGAGGTCAGAGGGGGTAGCGGCCTTGGATGTAGCCGTCGTCGAGGGGGAGGATAGTGCCATAGACGAGGATTCGGGCGCTATGGAAGGTGCTGTTGATGTAGGACACTGTGCGATTTGACTCGGGCATTAGCTGTATCTGCACGTCGCAAGCACCCACGTTGGCCCCAACGTGAAACGACACATTTATTATCCCTTTGTTGGCCTGGGATACTTGATATCCTGTCACCTTGCCTTTTACCGTGAAGCCACCCACACCGTTAGGACCGCCGCCATAGGCTGGTGAAAACTGCACTACGGCTTCTTGGCCGTTGACAAGGACAAAGTTGGTGGCGGAGTTGAGAGTGTTGAGAAACGTGTTTTTGACCTGCACGCGGTCAAAGGTCATGACAAACTGCTGGGAGTCGATGAGGGCGAGAGCCACCAGATGGTTGATAGAGTCGGCGCGCACAGCGTTGGGGTCGGTCTTGAGCACCTTGCACCCTGTGGTGGAGGATGAGATGATGCCCAGGAGCAGGAAGGCAGCGAAGAAGTATTTTAGAGCTTTCATAAGGCGATGGTCTATGAGGGATTGTATAGTAGAAACGCGTGGGAGATGAATGGTGTTTACTTCCGAGGATAATAAACACTGAAGAGAAAAAAAGATGAGAGGCTCCTGCATTTGCAAGAGCCTCTCAAACTGTCAGTCGGGGTGAGAAGATTCGAACTTCCGACCACACGCCCCCCAGACGCGTACTCTAAACCTGGCTGAGCTACACCCCGATTGGCTTAAAAGCGCTGCAAAGTTACTGCTTCCTACAATAGCGTGCAAGAGCTTGGTTGAAATTTAACAGATTTTAACCCCAGCCAATTTCTTCCTCTCCTGCTCTCAGAGGTGGCTTGTCGCCTAAAATAGAGGGACAGAAAAGGGACCAAAATGCTTGGTCGGTTCAAGAAAATTTCGTAATTTTGTTTGCTCTTAAGGCCTAAGGACCAAAGGAGCGAAACGAAATTCCAAAAGGTACAACAAACAACTGACATACAACACGTTAAATATATAATAATGGAAGAAATCGAAGAGGAATATGGTGCGAAAAGCATACAAGTGCTCGAAGGCTTAGAGGCCGTGCGCAAGCGCCCGGCGATGTATATAGGCGACATCAGCACCAAAGGACTCCATCACTTGGTATATGAGGTGGTCGACAACTCGATCGACGAGGCGTTGGCAGGCTACGCCACCCATATCGATGTGACAATCAATGAGGATAATTCAGTGACGGTGGTCGACAACGGCCGTGGTATCCCTGTGGACATGCACGAGAAGGAGCATAAGAGCGCTCTGGAGGTGGTCCTCACGGTGCTCCACGCCGGTGGTAAGTTTGACAAAGGTTCCTATAAGGTGTCGGGCGGTCTGCACGGCGTGGGCGTATCGTGTGTCAACGCCCTGTCGTCGAGCCTCACGGCCGAGGTGGCGCGCGATGGCAAGCTCTACCGCCAGAAGTATGCCTATGGCAAGGCCACGACGGAGCTTCAGGTGGTGGGCGAAAGCACCCACACGGGCACTACCATCACCTTCAAGCCCGATGAAAGCATCTTCACGGTGACAGAATACGACTATTCGACGCTTGCCAATCGTCTGCGCGACTTGGCCTTCCTCAACGCTGGCATCACGCTGACGCTGACCGACAAGCGCCAGAAGAACGAGAGCGGAGAGGTGAAGAAAGAGACCTTCTTCTCCAAGAACGGCCTGCGCGAATTTGTGCAATATATCGACTCCAACAAGGAGCCACTGATCGACGACGTGATACATCTCAACACCGAGAAGGGAGGTATACCTGTAGAGGTGGCGCTGACCTACAACACTACCTTCAACGAGAACGTCTACTCCTACGTCAACAATATCAACACCATCGAAGGTGGCACCCACCTGACAGGCTTCCGCCGTGGCCTCACCTCTACGCTCAAGAAGTATGCCGAGGACAACAAGATGCTTGAGAAGGTGAAGATAGAGGTGGCCAGCGACGACTTCCGCGAAGGCCTGACAGCCGTGGTGAGCGTCAAGGTGATGGAGCCACAGTTTGAGGGCCAGACCAAGACCAAGCTGGGCAACAACGAGGTGATAGGCGCTGTGCAGACAGCCGTCAGCGACGCTCTGCGCACCTATCTTGAGGAGCATCCACGCCAAGCCAAGACGATCGTGGAGAAGGTGATACTGGCCGCTCAGGCACGCCATGCCGCCTACAACGCCCGCGTCAAGATACAGCGCAAGTCGCCTCTGTCGGGTGGTGGACTGCCCGGCAAACTCGCCGACTGCTCAAGCCGCACGGCAGAGGACTGCGAGCTCTTCCTGGTGGAGGGCGACTCGGCAGGCGGCACCGCCAAGCAGGGCCGCGACCGTCAGTTCCAGGCCATTCTGCCGCTGCGAGGCAAGATCCTCAACGTGGAGAAGGCCATGGACCACAAGATATTTGACAATCAGGAGATCACCAGCCTCTTCCGCGCGATGCGCGTCACGATAGGCACCGACGAAGACTCCAAGGAAGTCAACATCTCCAAGCTGGCTTACCATAAGATAATCATCATGACCGATGCTGATGTCGACGGTAGCCACATCGCCACGCTGCTGATGACCTTCTTCTTCCGCCGCATGCGTCCCATCATCGAGAACGGCTATCTCTATCTGGCCACGCCGCCGCTCTACAAGTGTACTCGCGGCAAGGTGGAGGAATATTGCTGGACCGACATGCAGGTCAAGCAGTTTATCGACAAGTATGGCGACAAGACCAAGGTGCAGCGCTACAAAGGTCTGGGAGAGATGAGCGCCGAGGAGCTCCGCGACACCACGATGAGCCCCGAGAAGCGTCTGCTCAAGCAGGTCAACATCAGCGATGCCGCCGAGGCCGACCGCATCTTCTCCATGCTGATGGGCGAGGATGTGGGCCCGCGTCGCGACTTCATCGAGGCGAATGCCAACTACGCTAATATCGATGCCTAAATAATCCCATAAGGCTCTATTTCTGTCAATTCTGGCTTAGCGATTGAAAGAAATGGAGCCTTTAAGCGTTGTATATAAAATATAATTATCTTATCAATACCCCTCAACGTCATGGCTGCAAAAAAGACAACCTCGGGCTCGACACCGACCAAAGACCTCCAGCGAGAGGTGGCGCAATACGTTGCCCAACAGAAAAACAATACGTTCAACTATAAGCAAGTGGCATTTGCCTTAGGTGTCACTACTCCCGCAGGCCAGCGCAATGTGGCAATCGCCTTGGCAGCCTTAGCCTTCGATGGCGACCTTATAGAGGTGTCGCCTGGTAAGTATAAGTCGCCGCAGCGTAGCAACGTGACGACGGGCGTCTTCGTGCGCCGCTCCAACGGCAAGAACAGCGTGATCACCGACGAGGATGGCGAAAACATCTTTGTGGCCGAGCGCAACTCTATGCATGCCCTCAACGGCGACAAGGTGAAGATCATCGTTGCCGCACGCCGCAAGGGCGTAGAGCCCGAAGCCGAGGTGGTGGAGATAATAGAGCCTAAGGAGCAGACCTTCATAGGCACTCTGCAGGTGGAGAAGCAATATGGCATCTTGGTGACCGACTCCAAATTCCTGGCCACCGACATCCTTATCCCCAAGGCCAAGCTCAAGGGAGGCAAGACTGGCGACAAGGCCATCGTGAAGATAACGTCGTGGCCTGAGGACGCCAAGAATCCCAAGGGCGAGGTGGTAGATATTCTGGGCCTCACGGGCGAGAACACCACCGAGATGCATGCCATCTTGGCTGAGTTTGGGCTCCCATACCGCTATCCCGAGAATGTGGAGGCCGCCGCCAACAAGATAGGCGCTGGCATCACCCCCGAGGAAGTGGCCAAGCGTATAGATATGCGCGACGTCACCACCTTTACCATCGACCCCAAGGACGCCAAGGACTTTGACGACGCCCTCTCGATACGCCGGTTGCCCAACGGCAACTATGAGGTGGGCGTGCATATCGCCGACGTGACCCACTACGTCCACCCCGACACCATCATCGACAAGGAGGCTCAGAAGCGAGCCACGTCGGTCTATCTGGTGGATAGGGTAGTGCCGATGCTGCCCGAGCATCTTAGCAACGGCATCTGCTCGCTACGTCCCGATGAGGAGAAGCTCACCTTCTCGTGTATCTTCGAGATGAACGACCAGGCTCAGGTGTTAAGCTCCAAGATAGCTCGCACAGTGATCAAGAGCAATCGGCGCTATGCCTACGAGGAGGCCCAAGAGATAATAGAGACAGGCCAAGGCGACTATGCCGACGAGATCCTGACCCTCGACCGTCTGGCCAAAATCCTACGCAAAGAGCGCTATGCCAATGGCTCTGTGGAGTTTGACCGCGCTGAGGTGCGCTTCGACATCGATGAGACCGGCCACCCTGTGGGGGTCTACTTCAAGGAGTCGAAGGACGCCAATAAGCTCATCGAGGAGTTTATGCTTCTGGCCAATAGGACGGTGGCTACCTTTGTGGGCAAGCCCGAGGGGAAGAAGAAAGCCAAGGCCTTTGTCTACCGCGTACACGACATGCCCGATCCTGGCAAGCTGGCCGACCTCTCCAAGATAGCCCGCACGTTTGGCTACAAGGTGAAGGAGACGGGGTCGAGCCGCGACGTCAACAAGAGCATCAACCGCATGCTTGCCGACGTCAAGGGCAAGGGCGAGGAAAACTTCCTCTCCACTCTGGCCATTCGCTCGATGGCAAAAGCTATCTATACTACCCAAAACATAGGCCACTATGGCTTGGCCTTTGACTACTATACCCACTTCACGTCGCCTATACGCCGCTACCCCGACATGATGGTACACCGTCTGCTCGATCGCTATCTGGCCGGGGGGCGCAGTGTCAACGTAGACAAGCTCGAAGAGCAGTGTAAACACTCCAGCGACATGGAGCAGCTGGCAGCCAACGCCGAGCGCGCTTCCATTAAGTATAAGCAGGTGGAGTATATGGGCGACCACATGGGCGAGGTGTATGACGGCGTCATCTCGGGCGTCACCGAGTGGGGGCTCTACGTGGAGCTTAACACCAATATGTGTGAAGGCCTCGTGCCCGTGCGCGACCTTGCCGACGACTACTACGACTTTGATGAGAAAAACTATTGCCTCGTGGGCCGACGCCACAACGTGCGCTATCGTCTGGGCGACGAGGTGAAGGTGAAGGTGGCACGCGCCAACCTTGAGCGTAAGCAGCTCGACTTCATCCTTATCGATGACAAGGGGCGTCTCGGCGAGGACGACCTGGGCAAGACGATGAGCGTGAAGCAAGCACTGAGCTCCTCGTCCAACGGCCGCAATTCGCGTAGCCGTGGCTCGAAGCAGAAATCACGTGGCTCGAAAGGACGTCGCCGTAGGTAAGGGAGCATGATTATCACCATTGACCGTCTGAAAGTATTTGCCCACCACGGCGTTCTGGAGCAGGAGCGCCGCGTGGGCAACACTTTTGAGGTGACACTCCGCCTTTACCTCACCCCCGGGCGCGAGGCCCTCGAAGGCGACAGCTTGTCAGGGACCGTCAACTATGCCGACGTGATAGCCCTGGTGAAGGAGGAGATGGCCATCCCCTCGGAGCTCATCGAGCATGTGGCTTGGCGCATAGGCCGACGCATCCTCGACACCCAGCCACTGGTCGATGAGGTGGAGGTGGCAGTGGCCAAGCTATGTCCGCCCTGTGGCGCTGAGCTTGCCGGGGTGTCAGCCACCCTATTCGTGAAGCGCCGTCAACAATCAATCCATTAACACCGCAAAAACACTGGAAACTTCATCATATCTCGACCAACTCAACGAGCAGCAGCGAGCCGCCGTGGAGTATCTCGACGGGCCAGCACTGGTGATAGCCGGCGCTGGCTCGGGCAAGACGCGTGTCTTGACCTATAAGATAGTGCATCTGCTGCATCATGGCTACGAGCCGTGGCGCATACTGGCCCTCACCTTTACCAACAAGGCCGCGCGAGAGATGCGCGAGCGCATAGAGCAGCTGGTGGGACCTAAGACGTCGAGCCGCCTGTGGATGGGCACCTTCCACAGCATCTTTGCCCGCCTCCTGCGCTCCCATGCCGATCGGCTGGGGTTTAAGCCCAGCTTTACCATCTACGACACAGCCGACAGCAAGAGCCTCATAAAGCTCATCATCAAGGAGATGGATCTCGATGATAAGATATACAAACCATCCACCGTGATGGGCGCTATCTCGGCAGCTAAAAACGCCCTCATCTCGCCCACGGAGTATGCTCAGTCAGCGGATATCATGGAGGCTGACAAGCGCGCACGCCGCCCGTTGCTTTATGCCATCTATCAGCGCTATCGCGACCGCTGCTTTGCTGCCGGAGCTATGGACTTTGACGACCTGCTTTACTATACCAACCTCCTGCTGCGCGACAACCCCGATATCCTCCACCACTATCAGGAATATTTTCGCTACGTGCTGGTGGATGAGTATCAGGACACCAATTATGCCCAACACGTCATCGTGTCGCAACTGACGCGGCAGAACGAGCAACTCTGTGTGGTAGGCGACGATGCCCAGAGCATCTACTCCTTTCGCGGCGCCAACATACGCAATATCCTCAATCTCAAGAATGGATACCCGCGGCTCGCTATCTTTAAGCTGGAGCAAAACTACCGCTCAACACAAAACATCATCAACGCTGCCAACTCGCTCATCGAGAAAAATCAGGAGCAGATACGCAAGCATGTCTTCTCGCGCAACGAAGAGGGCAAGCGAGTGAAGGTGGTGCAGACCTTTAGCGACTACGACGAGGCCTTCCAGGTGGCCAATACCATCTCGGAGGTGAAAATGACGTGTCGCGACAGCTATGAGGAGTTTGCCATCCTGTATCGCACCAATGCTCAGAGCCGTCTCTTGGAGGAGACGCTGCGCAAGCGCAATATCCCCTATCGTATCTATGGAGGTCTATCGTTCTACCAGCGCAAGGAGGTGAAGGACGCTATCGCCTATATGCGCCTTACGGTCAACCCCAACGATGACGAAGCGCTGAGACGCATCATCAACTATCCCACGCGTGGCATCGGCGAGACCACGCTCAATCGCCTTATGAAACGCGCCGTGGAGGAGAAGGTGAGCATCTGGGAGATCCTCTCCAATCTGGCTTATTATAATCCGGGGGTGAGTGGGGCCACGGTCAAGAAGCTCGATGCTTTCAGGATGATGATGGAGGGATTTATAAGGATGCACCAGCAAGGGAAGGATGCCTTGGAGGTGACACGCGAGATTATCAGCAAGACGGGTCTGCTGGCAATGTTCATAAGCGACCGCACACCTGAGAGCATCGCCAAGCGCGAAAACGTTGAGGAGCTTATCAATGGTGTGCGCGAGATGGTGGAGGAGCGTCAGGAGGAGGGCGAAGGACGCCCTACGAGCTTGGTCGACTTTCTCGGCGAGGTGTCGCTCGCTACGGATCAAGATAGCGACGACGGCAGCGACGAGCGCGTGACGCTCATGACGGTCCATGCCGCCAAAGGGCTGGAGTTTAACAACGTCATCATTGTGGGTGTGGAGGAAGACCTCTTTCCCTCGGCCATGAGCAGCGGCTCCATGAGCGAGATCGAAGAGGAGCGCCGTCTGCTCTACGTGGCCTTGACACGCGCTCGCAAGTTTTGCATGATGACTTATGCCAAGTCGCGTTTTCGCAACGGCATGACGGCTTTGTGTCAGCCCTCGCGCTTTCTGCGCGACATTGATGGGCGCTATCTGCTCCTCTCCTCATCGTCGAGCGATGGTGGTGGGGGTGGTGGCATCAATCCGGCTGCCAACTACAAATCCTCATTTCATAGCTCTCCGACGCGCTGGTCCACCAAAGGCTCAGCCTCAGCCTTTCCCTCGATGGGTAAGCCATCGTCGGGCGCCGCTCCTCAGCCATCGGCACCCCCGTCAGCATCGTCATCGTCCACGGCCACAGGCCTTCCTGGCCTCCATAGCATCAAGGAGCTGCAGGAGGGGATGGTGATAGAGCATGTGAGATTTGGCAAAGGCACTATAGAGAGCCTCGATGATAGCAACGGTGATGCAATAGTGGTGAGTTTCGAGAGCTGTGGTGTGAAGAAGTTGCTCTTGAAGTTTGCCAAGTTTAATATCGTCTCATAGAGCGTAGACGATAGCGCTCCTAAAGGGCGGAATAGGCCGGAGAGAAGGTGTCGCCCTGCAGCGGGTCGCCCGTCTGCAAGCCCTTGGAGAGCCACTTTACTCGCTGCGAAGAGCGCCCGTGGTTGAACGAATCGGGCATCTCGCGGCCATAAGCCTTCTTTTGTAGATAGTCGTCGCCAATCTTAGAGGCAGCGTTGATAGCTTTCTCAACGTCGCCCTCTTCGAGCGAGCCAAACATCTCATTGTCTTGATAGGCCCACACTCCGGCATAGAAGTCGGCCTGTAGTTCCAGACGCACGCTTATCTGGTTGGCTTGTGTCTCAGGTAGCTTGGCCATCAGTTGGTGGGCTTGGTCGAGGGTGCCCAGCAGGTATTGCACGTGATGGCCCACCTCGTGGGCTATGACATAAGCATAGGCGAAGTCGCCCGAGGCGCCAATCTGTTCTTGCATTGTCTCAAAGAAGTCGAGGTCGATATATACCGTCTGGTCGGCCGAGCAGTAGAAGGGGCCCGTCTGCGAGGTGGCGTTGCCACAACCACTCTGTATAGCTCCATGGAAGAGCACCAGCTTAGGGCAGACATACTCGCCCCAGCCCTGACGCTGAAATTCGCGCGTCCATACGTCCTCGGTGCCAGCCAGGATCTTGGAGGTAAACTGAGCGAGCTGTTCTTCCTCGGCCGAAGGCTCGTAGGTGGATAATGAAGATGATGAGGTGACATACTGGCCATTAGTGGCTTGGCCTACAACGTTGTTGATCACGTCGCCTACATCTCCTCCGCTAAGCCAAGTGAGGAGAGCCACGACGATAAGACCTACAACACCCCCTCCGATGCCAACGGTGCGGCCGGAGAGCGACGACCGGCGACGGTCGTCGATATTCTGACTGGAGCGACGATTGTCAAGACGCATAGTGAGTGACGTTTAGCTTTTTTTGATTTTTGGAAATAATGGAATAAAGAGATAGGGGGGAGGATGCCTCTAGGGTTATAACGATGAGAGAGCCTTGTTAGTTGCTGCCGGCTCGTCGGCTACGGGTGACGATGGCCACGCCTGCCACCACCGTCAGAGCGGCTATCACCTTGGCCACCGTCAAGCGATCCATCCCTATCCAGATGCTGATGGCAATGGCTATGATGGGCTGTAAGTAGCTATAAAGACTCACGAGGGTAGGGCGAATGCGCTTTTGGCCCAGGGGGATAAGAAAGTAGGCGATGAATGTGGCGAAGATGATGAGATAGGATAGCTGCCATAGGTAGCTTGAAGGCATCTCGCTCCAGGAGATAGCAAGGATGTCGGAGGCGGTGAGCGGCAACACCATCACTATGGCAAAGAAGAATATCCACTTCATGAAGGTCACCACCGAGTAGCGATTGATCAACGGCCTGAAGATGCCCAGATAAAGGGCAAAGCTAAGGCTATTGACCACCATGAGCAGTAGGCCAGCGGGCTTGGTGACCACCTCTCCACCCTGAGGATTGATGCTAGTCAAGATGAGGTAGAGGATGCCCAAGAAACTGAGCAACACGCCCCCGGCCTTCTTGAGCGTGATGGGCTCCTTGACGGCTATCGCGGCTATAAACATCGTGTAGATAGGACTCAGAGAGCCCATGATGGAGCAGTCCATGGGCGTGATGTCGGGGATAGCCATCAAGAATGATAGCTGGGTGAGGAAAAATCCCAGGAAGGCCGCCACGGCTATCTTCCAGAGATCGCTCCACGCCACTCTCTCATAGGGTAAGAAGAGGCTTAGGAGCCAGAAGATAGCGCCCGCGCCGAGCGAGCGCAGGGCGTAGATAGTAAGAGGCTCCAACAAGTGGCTCGATGTAAGACTCTTACACACCACTATGTTGAAGCCAAAAATAGCGTAAGCCGCGAAGCAAGCCAGATGGCCCACGGCTCTATAGCCTATCGATGAAGGATAAAGCTTGGGGGTCACAACTGGTAGTCGACGCAAGCACGCGCCTCCTTATGTCCGGCGAGCAGCCCAGCGGCTGCCACATGGGCTGGATGGGTGGCATAGGTGGCTACATCGGCCATCGTTGGCAGAGTGGCTGTCAACACCACGTCCCAGTCCTCGGCGGGATTCTGGTTGATGCCCACCTCGATAGCCTTGAGCACCTCGATTTGTGAAGGGAGAGCCTCCAAGGCCTCTTTAAATCGCTGTGCCACCTCAAGGCGCTCAGCGGGAGTGCCCTTGAGCTTGAAAGAGACGATATGCTTTACCATGATTTTTTAGAGGGCCAGGAGCTTCTCGATGTTGGCTTGGAGCGTGGCCTTCGACTGTGAGCCAGCGAGGCGCAGGTCGCGTATCTGCTTGCCGTCCTTGAAGAAGAGGAACACTGGGATCGACATGATACGATACTCGGCAGCGAGGTCGTTTTGCTCCTCGATGTTATACTTGCCTATCTCTACGCGGCCCTCGTATTCTTCAGCGAGTTCGTTGACGATGGGGGTCATGCCCACACAGGGACCACACCAAGTGGCCCAAAAGTCGATCACTACGGGACGTCCCGATTCGATAATCTGATGCACGTCGGCATCGGTAAATTCTTTTGCCATATTTATAGAGTTATAGAGTTATAGAGTTATAGAGTGACAGAGTTATAGAGTTGTTGGGGTTGCTGGGGGGTTAGAGTTTTTGAGTTTTTGGTTTTTTGCCGTTTTGGGGTTGTTGGTTTTTTTTGGTTCTTTGCCGTTGTTGTGGATTGGCGGGGACAAAGGTACAAAAAAAAATTGCTTCGCTCCATATATGAAGGGTAGCAATTCTCGTCTGCAGCTGAAGAGACCCCGGATTAGGTCTCTTCAAAGGTATTCGGGTCAGAACGATACGACCATCAGATTAACGATAAATCTGGGCAGCAGCCTCAAAATACCATTTAGCGATGCGTGTCATCATCTTTTTCATACCTTAGAAAATTTAAAGAGTTAATTTTTGAATTTCAGTCACGATTGAGAGGCTTTCAGAGCTTCATTAGAAATCGCGGTGCGTAGGTGTGCAATCACCTGTGATGCGGAAGTAGGGACTCTCATGAAGATTCTCAGCGGCCTTATGAAGACCATTCCTCAAAAAATTAAACATCTTTCTCATAATAATAATAATTAAATTAAACCTAAAACGTGTATGAGTCTTGACTCTTCAAGAACTTCACTATTATATACACTTGAACTGGGTGCAAAGTTAGATGATTTTCCCCGAAAAATGCAATAGAACTATGTTTTTTAACATATTTATTTTTTCAAATCACTCATTATCAATGATTTGAAGTTTTACATCGGGAGTGTTAAAACGGCCATAATCTATGGGCCACCACTGCTTTCCCCCCTTCATCGTGAAGGAACCAGCGTAGGTAGGGTTGGTGAGATCGCGTATCAAAAGGAGGGCACCGCGTGGCACGCGGGTCACGATTTGGCCTCCCTTAGCGAGGATAGTGTCGACGGGAATCCATCCGCGGATGCCGGCGTGGTATGACACTTCATACTCATCATCGTGCCAGATAAAGAAGTTGTCGTTGCGCGGCGAGAACACTATTTTCTTAATCTTTTGAGGCGTGTCAAAGCCGAGGGTCACCGAGTGTACTCCCTCGGGGGCAGTGAACGTAGTGGTGATGTCGCCATCAATCATATCTTGTGGCGTAAATCCCTTGCCAAACGACCCTAATATACGGAGCTGGAGGGTGTCATTCTTCTCCATATCGCCATAAGCTTCCAGCTCGGCCACCACGAGTCGGCGCCCTTCAGGGGCTGTATAGCGGAGGTATTGATATTCCTTGTCGGGGAAGGCCATAGGTATTTCCCAGTAGTTGGTGCGCAGGGTGTCGGAGATCTCAAACACCACGTCGGCATGGTCGAAGGTGGAGTCGGCCGAAGCCTCAAGCACCCCTCCTATCACGCCATCGGCCAAGCGATGAAGCACCAGGCGCGAGTAGGGCATCACGCGTGTGAGCTTCACCTTCTCCCAGTGGAGAGTGTCGGGCTCCAGGATTTTCACCTTGCCATCGTTTTCGATTACAAATGGGTAGCCGCCGGGGTAGAAGCTCGCCCTATGCTCGAAGGCTGGGATATAGTATACCCCCGGCTCCAGGTCGGTAAAGGTGGCCACGCTGTCTTGGATTTCCCCGCCGTCAATGGCCCTCAGGCGCCCGGTGGCAGGGCCTTGTATGGTGAGGAAGATATTTGACTTGGCGGCATAGACTGGCACCTTCACTACGTTGTGGCCAAAATAGTCGGCGGTGACATCCTTGAGGAAGGGGTTGTTAAACTTCACCGGGAGCGAACGGATGCTCTGAAAGCGCTCAAAATGCTCGGGCTGCTGAGCGTAGGTGGTGCGAAACACCTTGCCTTTCTTGCGCATATCCCACTGCACAGAGTCGCGCGAGGGTATCATGCCGTCGTAGCCAAATGGGATGTAGCGCCCTGTCTTATTGTCGCGCACCACCAGCCATTGATGAGATGCGCCGCTATATGGAGTGACTATCACCTGGTCGATAGCCACAGGTATGCCGCAGGCCCTCATAGCGTAGAGCAAGCGGTCGATGACATCGCGGTTAAATCCCACGCGGCTCTTGAAGAGCGAGAGCGCGTCGCGGTGGGGGGTCACCAGCTCGTCGTTGTAGTACATTGGTCGCTCCGATACGAGGCTCTGGAGTATGCGGGCAGCCTCCACCACGTCGTCGCCTTGATAGAGCGAGTCGAGCTTGGGAGCGTAATAGTCGTAGTAGGTCTTTCGCCACACCGTCCAGCGCTCGTCGCCGATACAGTAGGGGAGGAGGAGCTCGCAGAAGTCCTCAAAGGGGAGGTCGCGATTCCACGGACGCTTCTCCAGCATCTCAAAGGCCTGATCTATGTTGTCGATGAGGACAGAGGCTTTGAGCGTGCGCACATCGTCGAGCCTCGGCAGCAAGAAGAAGGGAAACTTAAGCCTCTCGCGCATACTGTCGGTAAGGATATAGTTGATACGCCGGGTGGAGATTTCGGCCAACACTGACTCTACGGAGTCGAGAGCGCTGCCGTCATACCCATAATGGCCCGACATGTTGCCTATCAGGAATCGGGCAGCCTCGAGGCGTAGAGAATCGTTGGCATAGTGGAGAAGCACCTTCTCCAGCTGGCCGCGATTGCGACCAGCCTTGTCGAGAGCGCGTCGTATCTCTGGGGGCTCGTTGTCGAAGTTGTGAGAACAACTCCACGTCGCCACGGCAACCGAAGCTATTACTATAGCCTTAATGAGGAGCGATGAGAGGAAGCGTTTCATTTAGCATTCGTGAAGATCATGCCCCATGCGCACCTTCTTGGTGTGCATATACTGGCGGTTGTAATCGTTGGGCTCTATCTCGATGGGCAGATTCTCTACCACCTCGAGGCCGTAGCCTTCAAGGCCAATGCGTTTCTTGGGATTGTTGGTGAGCAGACGCATTTTCTCCACTCCGAGCTGGTGGAGTATCTGAGCACCTACGCCATAGTCGCGCTCGTCGGCCTTGTGGCCCAGGTGGAGGTTGGCGTCGACGGTGTCGAACCCCTCTTCTTGGAGCTTGTAAGCCTTGATTTTCTCCATGAGGCCTATGCCGCGCCCCTCTTGGCTGAGGTATAACACCACCCCGCGGCCTTCCTTCTCTATCATTTGCATGGCTTTGTGGAGCTGCTCGCCGCAGTCGCAGCGCTGCGAGGCAAAGATGTCGCCGGTGGCACACGAAGAGTGGACTCTTACCAACACAGGCTCGCCATTGTCAATCTCGCCCTTGATAAGGGCAATGTGTTCAAGGCCGTTGCTCTTCTGGAGGAAAGGGATGAGGCGAAAGTGGCCGTAGGCTGTGGGCATATCCACCTCCACCCCGCGCTCCACGAGGCTCTCCTTCTTTAGGCGGTAAGCTATGAGATCGCGGATGGAGATAAGCTTGAGGCCCCACTTGTCGGCCTTTTCGCGGAGTTGGGGCAGGCGGGCCATCGTGCCGTCCTCGTTGAGGATCTCTATGAGGGTAGCTGCGGGGTAAAGGCCGGCCATGCGTGCCAGGTCCACTCCGGCTTCGGTGTGGCCGGGGCGGCGCAGCACGCCCTCGTCCTGGGCGTATAGAGGATGCACGTGGCCTGGACGGCCAAACGTCTCTGGCTTAGACTGAGGGTCGGCCAAGGCGCGCAGAGTGGCGGCGCGGTCGTGACACGACACGCCCGTAGTGCAGCCTTCGAGCTTATCGACGGTGATGGTGAAGGGGGTGCCGAGCATCGAAGTGTTGTCGTCAACCTGATGGGTGAGCCCAAGCTCCTTGCAGCGCGAGATGGTGAGCGGAGCACACAATTCGCCGCGAGCGTTGGTCACCATAAAGTTGACATCCTCGGGGGTCACTTTCTCAGCGGCCATGATGAGGTCGCCTTCGTTCTCGCGGTCTTCGTCGTCCACCACGATTACAAACTTTCCGTTCTTAAAGTCTTCAATGGCTTCGGGTATGGTGTTGAGCATATGAGGGGTGTTAAGGGTTAATAAGAGGGATTAGCTCGGAGGACACACGCTTGATGGTGGCTACCTCCGAGAGGAGTATGGATTGCTGGCGTCGGCCTATGAGCCACAGGGGGATGCCAATGGGGAAGCAGACTATGGCTGCCCAGCTGGCCCAGCGATATCGCGAAGGGTGATAGAGCCACAGGCTGCGGAGTATGGGGTAGTCCATCAGCTTGAGAATCACCATCTTCTGTCGCGAATTGGATAGATAGTCTACCAGATGCTCTTCGGTGGCTGCCAAGGCTCTCAAGGGCGCTCGTGGGAAGCCCTCCAGCCAGTAAGGGAGATATTTCTGAGGTTGGTATTTTGCGAGGTAAGCGCTGGCTTGGTCTTGCAGTTGGGTCAAGCGCTCGATAGCCAATTGGGGCTCTACATCCTCCATCACCACCTCCTTCATCGTCACTTGACGCACCTCGTTGCGGCCCAGCAGACGGTTGATGAAGTTGAGGTATAGGTCGGGGTTGAATACCGCCGAGTCGTTGACAGCCTTGTAGGTGAAAAACACACCCAAGGGCAGTAGTACGGCAGTGGATAGCCACATACCCTCGATGATGTCCCAGCGCCCTTCGCGCGCCTGCTTGTAGCCCGTGTTGTCGATGATGTAATAGAAGATGAAGAGGAATACCGAGATGACCAGCGGCATTCCCAATCCGCCCTTGCGTATGATAGCTCCCAGCGGTGCGCCGATGAAGAAAAATATGATGCAGGCCACCGAGAGGGTAAATTTCTTCTGCAGTTCGATGGCATGGCGGCGCACCGTCTTTCGGTCGTCGGCCATCGTGACGCCTTTAAAGTCGTTTTCCTGCTTTATGCGTCGCGCCTTGGTGAGGGCTTGGTTGAGATAGGTGAGGGCATAGCCCGAGGTGGTGCCGCGAAAGATGGAGTCGATATTTAGGGGATGGTCGAGTTCTACCGGTGGCTGAGGCACCTCCACAATCTTCCCATCCACCTTTTCGGTGGTGTAGTAGGTGAGGCCCAATCGAGGAGCCGTCTTCACGGCCCGTGAATATCCACGCCCGATGCTGTCGATGCGCGCTCCCACCGAGTCGATGGTGGCTTGAAGTTCCGCCATGTTTTTACCCACATATTGATTGCGCATACCATCCTCGTCCATGCGGTTGAAGTTGGCGTCAAACTTCAGTAGTATCTCCTTATCGGTAAACGATTCGCGCCGATAGGGCACATTCTTCATGTTGCTCTGGCCCTGCTCCTTGAGGTTTTCAAACGATTCGCCATGCCAGAGGGTCAAGAAGAGGTGGGTCTTGTCTTCGCTCGTGGCCAGGCGCCCCGAGTCGGCCAGGATGATGCTGGCGTTGTCAAAGCCCTTGGAGATGTCGTAGATCATCACGTCGTAGAGCGTGCCAGTCTCGCGGTCTTTCTTTTCCACGTAGAGGTTGTAGCCCGGTATCTGGTCGTAGAAGGCACCCTCGGGAATGTCCAGCTCGGGCGACTTCTGACGGGCGGAGTAGAGGAGGGTCCACATCTTGGTCTGAGCCACGGGCAACACATCGTTTTGGAAGAAGAAGGCGCCGATGGCTATCAGCACCATCAAGACTATTAGCGGGCGCATCGTCTTGAGGAGCGACACCCCGGAGGCTTTCATGGCTGTGAGCTCGAAGTGCTCGCCGAGGTTGCCAAACGTCATTAGCGACGCCAAGAGAATAGCCAACGGCAGCGCCATCGGTATCAGCGACAGCGCGGCGTAAAAGAAGAGCTCGCCTATCACCTCGATACCAAGCCCTTTGCCTACCAAGTCGTCGATGTATTTCCATAGGAATTGCATCAAGACTATAAAAAGGCATATGAAGAAAGTCATGACAAACAGAGGCACGAAGGTCTGCAGCATGAACCGGTAGAGACGCTTTAAACCCATTGAAGAGGTATACTTAGCAGTGGATTTTGAAGTGGCGACGGCTTCGCGGGGGGAGAGAAGGCAGGCCGTCGGTGGGATTTCCCCCCACAAAGTTACTGCTTTTATTTGATAAATAGCGTATTTCCCATATTTTTTGTATTTTTGCGGCGTGGAAACTCTCCAGACTTTTTCCCTCATAACCGCGACCTTAGCCTCCACCATGATGGCATGTCCTTTTATCGGCCAGGCAGCCACGCCTATGGCCGACAAATACTCGCGCCTGACGCTTGCCGACTACGAAGCCGTGGCCAGCGAGCTGGGTGTCGACGTGGCGTCGCTCAAGGCGGTGGTAGATATCGAAGCCGGCAAGACCCATAAGGGGTTTTACGCCCCGGCGCAGCCCATCATCAATTTTGACTTGTCGATGTTTAAGTCGTTGGCTACCAAGCGCAAGATATCGCTGGCCAAGTATCAGAAGAGCCATGCAGTGGTCTTTGCCGCGCCCAACGTCAAGCGCTACGGCTCGCGCCAGGCAGCCCAGTATGCGCGGTTGCATAGCGCTGAGACCATCAATAGCGACTTGGCTATGGAGGCTACCTTCTGGGGGATGTTTCAGATAGGGGGCTTTAATTGGCGCCTCTGCGGCTGCGAGTCGGTGGAGGATTTTGTCGACCGCATGTCGACCTCCGAGCGCGAGCAGCTGGAGCTCTTTGCCGCCTTCGTGAAAGCCTCGGGCCTCTTGCCGGCGCTAAAGGCCCACGACTGGGCGCGTTTTGCCCGCGGCTATAATGGAGCCTCCTATGCTCGCCGCGGCTATCATAAACGCCTCGCCTCGGCCTACGCCTACCATAAGGATGCTGTGGAGAAGGCTAAGCGTCAACGCGCCACCCTCCAAGAGGAGCTGATGGCACATATCCCCGACGTGCTCGTCAGCGACTGAGAATGCTCAAGAATCGCTTTTTCATTTGGTTCTTTAGGCCCTAATTAGTTGTAAATATCCCGAGGATTGCTTATCTTTGCAAAAAGACCTATTAAGATTATGAAGAGATACATTCGATTTGATTGGGCCATGAAGAAACTCCTACGCAACAAAGCCAACTTTGCTGTGTTGGAGGGATTGATTTCTACGCTTTTGGGCAAGACAATAAAGATAGAACACCTTCTCGAAAGCGAAAGCAATCAAGACGACGAGGACGACAAGCAAAACCGTGTTGACATCCTGGCGCTCGACACCTCAGGAGCCAAGTATATTATCGAAGTGCAAAATGAGAGTGAATTTGCGTATTTTCAGCGTATACTCTTTGGCACCTCTAAGTTGGTGACTCAATATATGCGCCGAGGCGGCAAATACCACGATATCCAAAAGATTTATAGCATCAACATCGTTTATTTCCCTCTTGGCAGCGGGACGGATACAGTGTATCGTGGCACTACGGAGTTTAGAGGTATACACACCAACGAACTCCTGTCCTTATCTCCTTTTCAGCGTCAGAAGTTTGATACCGATGCTGTGAGCAATCTCTTTCCAGAGTATTATATTCTGAAGGTGAACGAATTTAATAAGGTGGCCACCACGCCTCTTGAGGAATGGCTGGATTTCTTGAAAAATGAGCGTATAGCTGATAATCCAAAGGCTCCTGGACTGGCTGAAGCAAAAGAGATAATGCTGTTTGAACACATGAACGACGCCGAAAAGCGTCGCTATGAGGCCCATCTTAACAATGCCGTAATTCTCCAAGACAATATAGAGACCGCCCGTGGAGAAGGGCGCCTTGAGGGCAGAGCCGAAGGCAGAGCCGAGGGACGAGCCGAGGGACGAGCCGAGGGCCGTTTGGAAGGGATTGCCGAGGGGAAAAAAGAGATGGCAAAGCTAATGCTTGGCGATGGACTTTCCGAAGAGATTGTGGCTAAATATACTGGCCTTAGTATAAACGAAGTGCAGGACCTACTTTGACCACCTCCAGAAAAAAAACGACACAGGGGACTGCAACCGATTGCAGCCCCCTGTTATTAAGAGCCATTGACCTTTATTCCTTGATGTCGGCTACCTTGGTGAGGATGCGCTTGAGCTGCTCGTAGAAACGCTCCACAGCAGGGATGTGCATCTTCTCCGACGGGGAGTGAACGCCTCGCAGCGTCGGGCCGAAGGATACCATGTCGAGGTGGGGGAACTTGGTGAGGAACAACCCACACTCCAACCCTGCGTGGATAGCCGTAATCTTAGGCTTGATGCCGTAGAGCTCCTCGTAAGCATCGCTGGCTATCTTCATGATACGCGAATTCATGTTGGGCTGCCATCCGGGATAGCCATCGCCTATTGCCACCTCGGCGCCTGCCAGCTCGAAGAGGGCCTTGATCTGGTTGGCGATGTCGCGCTTGCGCGAGTCTACGTCGCTACGCTGGCTGGTGGTGACCACAATCTTGTTGTCGCCGGGCATCTTGATAGATGCGAGGTTGGTAGAACTTTCTACCAAGCCTTCGAGGCTGCGGCTCATCGACATCACGCCGTGGGGAGCGCAGTAGACCGAGCGGATAAGGTTGAGCGACGTCTCGCTGTCGATGGCATATTCGGGGGTGTCTACGCCCTCCATAGTTATCTCAAGAGTGGGTTCGAGGCCTGCAAACTCGTTTTCGATCTCGGCGATGAACACATTGAGGGCTGCCCTCACCTCCTCCTTGCGCTTGGTGTCGACACCTATCACGGCATGAGCGGCGCGTGGAATAGCGTTGCGCAGGTTGCCGCCGTCGATTTCTACCACAGCCACCTCATGACGCTGGGTGATTTGGAAGAGGAAGCGTGCCAGCAGCTTGTTGGCATTAGCGCGACCCAGGTGGATGTCGCCTCCTGAGTGGCCTCCTTGACCCTTGGCGATGTCAATCTTGAAGTAGGAGAAGTCCTTGGGAGCGAAGGAGCGCTTGTAGTGGAAGGTGGCCACGGTGTCGATGCCGCCCGCACATCCTATGAAGAGCTCAGCGTCGTCCTCCGAGTCGAGGTTGAGGAGTATCGAGCCCGAGATCATGCCTTCGCCGAGATTGAAAGCGCCAGTCATACCCGTCTCTTCGTCCATAGTGAAGAGGGCCTCCAGTGGGCCGTGTACCAAGTCGGGGTCGGTGAGCACTGCCAGCGAAGCAGCCACGCCTATACCGTTGTCGGCACCGAGGGTTGTGCCATCGGCGCGCACCCATTCGCCATCCACGATGGTGGTGATGGGATTGTGCTCAAAGTCAAAGCTCTTATCGTTGCTCTCACACACCATGTCCATGTGGCCTTGGAGTATCACCGTAGGAGCATTCTCATGGCCAGGAGTGGCGGGCTTGGTAATCACCACATTGCCTATGGCATCGGTCTTGGCAGTGAGACCATTTTTCTTGGCAAAGTCAAGGATAAATTGACGTATCTTCTCCTCCTTCTTAGAGGGGCGAGGCACCTTTGTAATCTCGTCAAAGATCTCAAAGACGCGCTTGGGATTGAGTTCGCGAATTGTCATTGCGATGTCGTGTTATGGGTTATATTATAAGTGAGTAATTATGTGAGAATATGAGTGTCAGTGGGAAGCAGTGTTGACTGTTAAAATTTTTCAGAGATGAATCTCTAAATGTTAATTATGTTTGAAAGAGCACACTAAGTTACAAAATAAAATTTACATGTGACGAATATTTCTCACACCTTTCTTATATTTGCACAAAATTTCGCTATCTACGCATGAAATTAGTGCTACTCACAATCCTTTTGGTGGCCATCGCCGTAGTGTTGCTCGGCGTCAAGGTCTTCTTTGTGAAGGGTGGCCGCTTTCCTTCGGGTCATGTACACGATGTGGAGGCGCTGCGCCGTAGAGGCATAGGATGTGCGCATAGCGAAGAGAAAGGACACTAACAAATCAACCCCACAAAACTATACCTATTATTACCAACGAAATGAAAAAAGCAGTACTACCTGTTGCTTTAATGCTCTGCTTGGCAGCTACATCATGCTCAGACAAGAGCCAACCTTCAGTGGCTTCAGCCCCTCTCAACAGCGATGGAAGTGTAGCTACCCTCAACATCCGCTATGTAGATATGGACTCTATCAACGCCAATTACAACTTAGCAAAGGACTTCCAGGAGCTCTACCTGCGCTCGTTGAGCAAACTCGACAATGCCCAGCAAAGCAAGGCAGCAGAGATACAGCGCTTTGGCTCGCAGATTGAGCAGAAGATGCGCTCTAATGGCTATCTGAGCGAAGAGAGCTACAACGCCGACGTGCAGCGCTTCAACAAGATGCAGCAGGATGCCCAGCAGGCACTTGCGGCTATGGAACGCGAAGCCCAGCAGGAACTGGCTCAGCAGCAACAGCAGCTCCTCGACTCCATCAACTCGTTCATAGAGAGCTTCAACGCCACTCGCGGCTACGACGCCATCTTGCTCCGTGCCGCTGGCCTTTACTTCAATCCCCAGCTCGACATCACCGCCGAGGTGGTCGAAGGCCTCAACGCCCGCTACAATCGCGTAGCCAGCAGCAAGTAAGCTCCCCTCAGGGCTCCATACATATCTCCCCATTCTCTACATTATGAAAAGATATCTTCTCGCTGCCGTAGCAATATTATTAATGTGTCTGGCAGCATTAGCACAGACTGTAGAGACGAAAAATTACCTTGCCGGCGCCGTAACCACGAGCGACGGCAAGGTCGTTTTCTCTGCAGAGTTTAAAGCTCCCACGTTGACCCAGACACAGCTCTACGACCTCCTGCTCAAGTGGTCGGAGGGGCGCTTTGTGGGCAATGAGGAGTATCATATGAATGCTCGCGTCCTCTACCAGAATCCCGAGGAGGGAGTGATAGCCGATGGCGGCGAGGAGTGGATGGTGTTTACTAAAAACGCTATCTCGCTCGACCGCACCCGTGTCTATTACCGCTTGACCCTTACGTGCCGCGATGGCTCGGTGGATGCCACCATCTCCAACATCCGCTATCTCTACGACGAAAACCGTGATGGCGGCCGTAAGATGTCGGCCGAGGAGGCTATCACCGATGAAGTGGCTCTCAACAAGAGCAAGACCAAGCTGGTGTATATGTATGGCAAGTTTCGCCGCGAGACCGTCGACCTCAAGGACGACCTCTTCACCTCCATCCGCAACACTATAGCCAACGCCGTAGTGGCCAACGACCCCACGGCTGCGCCAGCGCCAGTGGTGGCTCAGTCGCCCGTAGCTACTGTGGCCGAGACACCCGCGGTGGCTGAAGCTCCGGCTACTGTGGCTGTAGCCGAGGAGCCAGCCGTAGCAGTAGTAGAGGAGCCAGCCGTAGCCAGTGAGACTCCCGCGGAGACTCCCGTTGAGGCTCCTATCGTCAGCGTGGCCGTGACCGATGCCAATGGCGAGCAGCTGACGCTCGACCCCAGCGCTTGGGGAGGCGTGAGCTCCATGATGGGGCAGCCCGTGGCCTATATCTTCGTGGCGGCCAACAAGGCTCTTGCCAACGCCATGATGGAGGGCTCCGACACCTATACCATCGCCCTGGGTCGCGAGGGAGCCAGCGCTCCTGAGAGCCTCACGGCGCGTCGCATGTCCAAGATGACCATGAGTGGCAAAGAGGCTTGTGAGGTCAACTCGCAGCTCGACCCCGCCACCACCTACAATGTATATCTCTTATCCATAGCTCAATAATCTTTCTCCCCCTAATCTCCTATGAAGCATCTATTAGGCTCTCTTGCCTTGGCCAGCGCCTGCCTTTTGGCTCCCCTTGCAGGCTACGCCACCGACAACGCTGACGTTGACTACGCCCAATGGGTCAACCCCTTTATTGGCACCACTAATTATGGCACCACCAATCCCGGGGCTCTCACCCCCAATGGGCTCATGCAGGTAGTGCCTTTCAATGTGATGGGCTCCAAGGACAACCGTTACGACAAGGACTCTCGATG
The DNA here is from genome assembly GCA_020859845.1 of Bacteroidales bacterium. Taxonomy (GTDB): domain Bacteria; phylum Bacteroidota; class Bacteroidia; order Bacteroidales; family Muribaculaceae; genus Paramuribaculum. Next base: position 12,735 of record JAJBVL010000010.1, on the reverse strand, counting down.
GTGGTCAACGCCCTACGATGTCACCAATAGCTACTTCACAGGATATGCCCACGTGGCTCTGAGCGGCGTAGGGTGTCCCGAGCTTGGCTCTCTGCTGACCATGGCCACCACGGGCGCTCTGGAGCCCGACTACCATAAGTATGGCAGCCACTACACCGAGGAGCAAGCCTCGCCGGGCTACTATAGCAACCGCCTCTCGAAGTATGACATCCTGACCGAGGTGACGGCCACTCCGCGCACCTCCGCCGAGCGCTACACCTTCCCCGGCGGCCAAGGCAACATCCTCATCAACCTCGGCGAAGGCTTGACGAATGAGAGCGGGGCCACCGTGCGCCGCGTGAGCGACACGGAGATCGAAGGCTCAAAGCTGATGGGCACGTTCTGCTACAATCCTCAGGCAGTGTTTCCCATCTACTTCGTGATGCGCGTCAGCAAGCCTGCCGATAGCTATGGCTACTATAAGATGCAGCCCGAGATGGGGGTAGAGGCTATGTGGGACTCTACTTCCGGACAATATAAGCTCTATACCAAGTATGGCCGCGAACTGTCGGGCAACGACATCGGCTACTGGTGGAGCTACGACTCGCTGGCTCCTGGAGAGCAGATAGAGGTGAGGCTCGGTGTCTCCTTCGTGTCGACTGAGAATGCTCGCGAGAATCTCGACAAGGAGCAGCTGTCGCTCACCTTCGACGATATCCATGCTGCTGCGCGCCGCCAGTGGAACGACGACCTTGGCCGCATCCGCGTCAGCGGTGGCACCGACGAACAGCGCACCGTGTTCTACACCGCGCTCTATCATGCCCTCATCCATCCCAACATCCTGAGCGACGTCAACGGCGAGTATCCATTGATGGAAAGTTTTGGCGACGGCCACACTGAGTCTACGCGCTACACTGTCTTCTCCCTCTGGGACACCTACCGCAATCTCCACCAGCTGATGACCCTCGTCTATCCCGAGCGCCAGCTCGACATGGTGCGCTCCATGGTGGGCATGGCCGAAGAGTGGGGCTGGCTCCCCAAATGGGAGCTTTATGGCCGCGAGACGTTCACTATGGAAGGCGACCCTGCCATCCCAGTGATTGTCGACACCTGGCGCAAGGGCCTCACCGACTTTGACCTCGACGCCGCCTATAAGGCTATGAAGCGCAGCGCCACCATGCCCGGCGAGCTCAACCCCATGCGTCCCGACATCGATCCTTATATCGAAAAAGGCTATATACCTCTGGGCTTCTTTGCTGGCGACTTCTCAGGCGACAACTCTGTGAGCCACGCGCTGGAGTATTACGTAGCCGATGCAGCCTTGGCATGGCTTGCCGAGCAGCAGGGCGACCTTGACTTTGCTCGCGAGCTGCGTCAGCGTTCGCTTGGATACAAAAATTATTATTCCAAGGAGAGTGGCACCCTGCGTCCACTCACCCCCGACGGAGAGTTTCTCAGTCCCTTCAATCCTCGTCAGGGCGAGAACTTTGAGGAGGTGCCAGGCTTCCATGAGGGAAGCGCGTGGAACTACACCTTCTTCGTGCCCCACGATGTAGAAGGTCTTGCCAAACTCATGGGAGGCAAGCGCGCCTTTGTCGACAAGCTGCAGATGGTGATGGACGAAGGCCTTTACGACCCCGCCAACGAGCCCGACATTGCTTATCCTTACCTTTTCAGCCGCTTCAAGGGCGAAGAGTGGAGGACGCAGCGCGAGGTTAACCGCCTGCTTGCCGAGCATTTTACCACGGAGCCAAAGGGCATCCCCGGCAACGACGACACCGGCACCATGTCGGCCTGGGCCATCTTCTCCATGATGGGCCTCTATCCCGACTGCCCGGGCGAACCCTACTACACCTTGACCTCACCCGCCTTCGACCGCGTGGAAGTGGACACCAAGGAGGGCACCCTCGTCATCGAAGCCGAGCGCCCAACCCCAGAGGCCATCTACATTGACACGATGGAACTTGGAGGACGACCACTCAAATCCTACCGCATCTCCCACGACGACCTCCTCCAAGGCAAGACCCTCCGCTACCGCCTCAAGGAGCGCTAATCCACCGCAGGGCGCCCACTCATCGTAGAGCACGGCGCCCTCGCGTGCTCCCACCCCCGAACCACGGAATTCTTATGGATGCACACGGATTCCATCCGGATGGCCGTTAGGCGACATTGTAGGTTGGGCGGCCTCGCCCGACCGCCCAGGCGATGCTAACTTTTCTCTTGGGCACCACTCTCAGAGCCCGGAAGGGGCGATATTGAATCCACTGCGCGGCTGAAGCAGCCGCATAACATAGGCGGCTGAGGCAGCCGCACTACATAGCCTCCGGGCCACGTCGGGCGACATTGTAGGTGGGGCGGCCTCGCCCGACCGCCCAGGCGTGTCTATTCTCATCATGAAAATTTTTGCAGAAAGGGCTGTCAACTCGCGGCTTTTTACTACCTTTGCCCTTGCATCCTCAATCCACCACCTTAACGACCCATCATCCTTATGCCCACCCAAAGCGAAGCTGCACTTGAAAACGCACTTATTCATACTCTTCAACAGATGAGCTATGAATACGTAACTCTCAAAGAGGAATCCAATCTCAAAGAGAATTTCAAGAAACAACTTGAAATACACAACAGGAAAGCTCTTGCCGACCATGGCCGAGAGCATTTTTCCGATGTAGAGTTTGACAAGATTTTGCTTTATCTTGAAGGCGGCTCCCGTTTTGAAAAGGCCAAGAAACTGCGCGACCTTTACCCTTTGGAATTAGAGGATGGCAACCGTCTTTGGGTATCATTCCTTAATACTAAACAGTGGTGCCAGAATGAATTTCAAGTTGCCAATCAAATCACAGTCGAAGGACGCAAGCGTTGTAGGTATGATGTTACTATATTAGTAAACGGATTGCCTCTGGTCCAAATAGAGCTAAAACGTCGTGGAGTAGAATTGAAGCAAGCCTACAACCAGATTCAACGCTACCACAAGACTTCTTTTCATGGCCTTTTTGACTACATCCAGATATTCGTCATTTCCAATGGCGTAAACACTCGTTATTTCGCCAATAATCCTAATCAAGGATATAAGTTCACCTTTAATTGGACTGACGCTGCCAACAATCCCTTCAATGAACTATCAATATTTGCAGCCAACTTCTTTGACAAGTGTGTGCTTGGGAAGATGTTGAGCAAATACATCGTGCTTCACGAAGGCGATAAATGTCTGATGGTGATGCGTCCTTACCAATATTACGCAGTAGAGAAGGTGCTCGACTGCGTGCAAAACACAGGAAAAGATGGATATATATGGCACACAACGGGTGCTGGTAAGACCTTAACCTCTTTTAAAGCAGCCCAACTTGTGGCAGAACTTGACGATGTAGACAAGGTAATGTTTGTGGTGGATCGTCATGATCTTGATACGCAAACTCAATCAGAATATGAAGCATTTGAGCCGGGAGCTGTGGACAACACGGAGAACACCAGCGAATTAATCAAGCGACTGGAAAGCGACAGCCGCATCATCATCACAACAATCCAAAAGCTCAACGCTGCTGTCACTCGGCCGTGGTATAGCCAAAAACTTCAGCACATCAAGGATAGCCGAATAGTAATGATATTCGATGAGTGTCATCGTAGTCATTTTGGAGAAAGCCATAAGAACATAGTCAATTTTTTCAATCATCTCCAAATATTCGGATTTACGGGCACCCCTATCTTCGCCGAGAATTCTATTGACAAGCATACCACCAAGGAGATATTTGGGGAATGCCTACACAAGTATCTCATTAAGGATGCCATAGCTGACGAGAATGTTCTGGGATTTCTTGTAGAATACTATCATGGAAATATCAATGTGGATAATGGCGACGATGACCGTCTGAAAGAAATAGCCAAGTTTATCCTCAACAACTTTCGCAAGTCTACCTATGATGGCGAGTTCGACGCCCTTTTTGCTGTGCAGAACGTCCCCACTCTTGTCAGATATTATAAAATCTTCAAGGAACTGCGCCCTACTATAAGCATTGGCGCTATCTTTACCTATCAGCAAAACATCCCTTTGGATGATACATTGACAGGTCTTAATGGAGGATTTATTAGCGGGGAACACATGCCTGAGGCCGACGACCTGCAAGCCATCATGGACGACTATAACGATACGTTTGGCACCGCTTTCTCTACGGATAACTTCAGGGCGTACTATGATGATATCAACAAGCGCATGAAGAAGAAAGACCCGTCTCAGAAGCCTCTCGATTTGTGTCTTGTAGTGGGGATGTTTCTCACGGGATTCGACTCAAAGAAACTCAATACTCTTTACGTTGACAAAAATATGGAGTACCATGGTTTACTCCAAGCCTTTAGTCGTACCAACCGGGTGCTTAACGAGAAGAAGCGTTTTGGCAAAATCATCTGCTTCCGTGATATGAAGGACAATGTTGATACGGCTATAAAACTCTTCAGCAACAATAACAATATAGAAGATATCGTCCGTCCGGCTTTTAATACAGTAAAGAAAGAATATATACAACTGACCAAAGAATTTCTTCGCCACTATCCCGAAGCCCATGTAGTAGACTATCTTCAAAGCGAGACCGATAAGCGCAATTTTATACTTGCGTTCAGAGAAATCATCAAGAAGCACTCGGAAATCCAGATCTACGAGGATTATCGAGAGGATGATGAGGACTTCCCTATGACTGAACAGCAGTATATGGATTTCCGTAGCAAGTATCTTGATCTTCACGACACTTTCTTTGATGAACAACATGCGGAAGGCCCCGCAAATGGCAACGACACTGGGGAAGATGGTGGCTTGGAAGATATCGACTTCTGTCTCGAGCTCCTTCACAGCGACGTTATTAATGTGGCCTACATATTGGGGCTTATAGCGCAACTTGATCCCTACGCAGAGGATTATGCCGAAAGACGCAAGGATATCATTGATACGATGATAAAGGATGCCGAGCTGCGTAGCAAAGCCCAACTTATTGATGGTTTTATCCTTCAGAACGTCGATAATGATAAAGAAGGTTTTGTAAGGCGCAATCGTGCAGATGGCACCTCCGACTTGGAAGAGCGCCTCAATCAATATGTCCGTGCTGAAAAGATAAAGGCTATTCAACGAGTAGCTTCCGAAGAAGAACTGCCTCTTGATACCGTAACACGTTTCTTGGGAGAATATGATTTCTCGGGGAAAGAATCTACCGAAATAATACAAGAAGCTTTAAAGGACAAGCATCTTGGGCTTATTAAGCGTCGCCGTGCTCTCCATAGAATTCTTGATAGGCTCCGTAATATCATTAGAACATTTAGTTGGGATTAACATGAAACAAGGAAAGACAATAGAACCAGGCTATGTATATATCCTCACCAATCCAAGTTTTCGCGAAGACTGGGTGAAGATAGGGAAAAGTGCGCGCCCTGTGGATATACGTTCTAAGGAGTTGGACAACACTGCTGTCCCTCTGCCTTTTGAAATCTTTGCCACAATGAAAACAGTGAAGTTTAATGAGGTGGAGAAATTGGTTCACAAGACAATTGACCGCCTTACCGACCTCCGTATTCGCCAGAATAGGGAGTTCTTTAACGTAGCACCGCAAATGGCCCTCGAAATCTTCAATGATATTGCCATGACTATTGATGACGCCGAGATTATAGAATATGAAGACAACAAGCCCATTAAGAAGGATGCAAATCCTCCAGTCTGTAAGCCACCTAAGGGCAAAACTCGTCCACGTTTCAAATTCAGCATGGTAGGTATAAAGATAGGCGAGTACGTGAGGTTCACGCCCACTGATACAAAAGTCAAAGTAGCCTCCGACGATAGTGTTGAATTTGAAGGTCGCATCTATAAACTATCTCCTTTTGTAGGGACATTTATGCCAGAGGAAAAACGTAATGCATCGGGAGCCTATCAAGGAGCTAAATATTTTACATATAACGACGTTGTCTTAGACGACCTGCGCAAGCAGAAAGAACATGGTTGCGAAGAAACCGACTCACAAGACAACGAGATAAATAACGAATAATCCATGAGTGAAGAACTGCAACAGAAACTACGCTCTCAGCTATGGGCGGTAGCCAATAATCTTCGTGGGAATATGTCGGCCAATGAGTTTATGTATTTCTCATTGGGCTTCATCTTCTATAAGTACCTGTCGGAGAAAATAGAGAAGTATGCCGATCAGAGTCTCGAAGATGATGAAATCACGTTTAAGGAGCTATGGCAAAGCAATCAAGAAGAGGCTGAGGAATTGCAAGAAGAGGTAAAGCAGCAATGTCTGGAAAACATTGGCTACTTCATCGAACCGCAATATCTCTTTACCTCTATAATTGACGCTATAGGAAGAAATGAGAATATCCTTCCCCAACTTGAACGCTCTTTGAAGCGTATCGAGGACAGCACTATGGGCCAAGATAGCGAAGAAGACTTTGGAGGATTATTCTCTGATATCGACCTTGCCTCCCCAAAACTTGGCAAGACAGCCGACGATAAGAATTTGCTCATCTCCAATGTTCTGAAGGCCTTGAATGGAATTGACTTTGGTGCTGATGAAGCTACTCAAATCGACATTCTTGGAGATGCCTATGAGTATATGATTTCGCAGTTTGCTGCAGGAGCAGGCAAGAAAGCAGGAGAGTTTTACACCCCCCAGGAAGTTAGCCAAATCTTGGCTGAAATTGTCACCATAGGCCATACCCGCTTGCGCAACGTATACGACCCCACTTGTGGCTCTGGCTCTCTCCTTATCCGCGCTGCCCACACTGGTAAGGCTTATGAGATATTTGGCCAGGAGAAAAATCCTACCACTTATAACCTCGCCCGAATGAATATGTTGCTGCATGGCATCAAGTTTTCCAACTTTACGATTGAAAATGGAGACACCCTCGAGGCGGATGCTTTTGGCGATCGCCAGTTTGATGCCGTGGTGGCCAACCCACCCTTCTCAGCTGAGTGGAGCGCTGCCAACAAATTCTTGAGCGATGATCGTTTCAGCAAGGCTGGGCGATTGGCTCCGCGTAAAACTGCCGACTACGCTTTTATTCTTCACATGATTTATCATCTTGCCGAGGGAGGTACTATGGCTTGCGTGGCCCCTCATGGGGTGTTGTTTCGTGGCAATGCCGAGGGAGAAATACGCCGTTTCCTCATCGAGAAGAAAAACTATATAGACGCCATTATAGGCCTCCCTGCCAACATCTTCTATGGCACCTCAATCCCAACCTGTATTTTGGTTATGAAGAAGTGTCGCAAGGAGGATGACAATATTCTTTTCATCGACGCGAGCAAGGAGTTTGAAAAAGTCAAGACGCAAAACAAGCTTCGAGATGATCACATCAAGAAGATTGTTGATACCTATCGCGAGCGCAAAGAGATTGAGAAGTATAGCCATCTGGCCTCCCTGCAAGAAGTGGCCGACAACGACTATAACCTGAATATCCCTCGTTATGTCGATACCTTTGAAGAAGAAGAGCCTATCGACATCAAGGCCGTAATGGCAGAGATTAAGGAGTTGGAGGCTAAACGAGCCGACCTTGACAAAGAGATTGAAGGCTATCTCCGTGAACTGGGAATAATGAAATAACCTTGTCTACAAAAAAAGAAGAATTGTTATGGCAAAAGATAATAGCAATAAAGTCCTCAATGCCCCTCCTTTGAGATTCCCGGAGTTCACGGAAAGTTGGGAGAAGCATTCACTTGGAGAGCTTGGTGAAACCTTAATCGGCTTGACATATTCACCTTCAGATGTTGTATCCGAAGGAGGAACTATAGTGTTCCGTTCTTCAAACATTAAAGATGGGATGATAGACTACCAAGACCTTGTAAGGGTTAATACGTCAATCAAAGAAAGAATTGTAACTCGTGATGGAGATATTCTAATTTGTGCAAGAAATGGAAGTCCGCGTTTGATTGGTAAAAACGCATTGTTGCATAAAGGCGATACAAATCATACTTTTGGAGCTTTTATGATGGTGTATCGTAGTTCCGAGGGCAAGTTCGTTCATCCACTTTTAAGCACTCGCCGATATACGTCTCAGATCGGTGAAAACATGGGTGCCCGTATCAACCAAATTACGACATCAGACTTAAACTCTTTTGAATTTTTCTTTCCACCACAAAAGGGTGAAAGAAAAAAAATTGGCGATATGTTCGAATTACTAAATGAGCGCATCGCTATCCAAAACAAAGTAATTGAGAAACTGCAATCTTTAATCAAGGGGATTTCCGTACGCCTTACTACACAAGGCTTGCCTAATATACCAATTCGCGATTGTCTGGAGTGTTATAGTTCAACGCTTCAAGAAAGTGAAGTTCATGAAACAGGTCAATGTGTTGTCTATGGCGCAGCAGGTCAAATTGGCTATATAGATTCTGCAATGGTGAGTGGCGAGGCAATGATGATTATAAAAGATGGTTCTGGTGTTGGTACAGTATCTTATGCCCAGGGGAATTTCTCTGTTATCGGTACGCTAAACTATCTTACGGCTAAAAATGGCTTTCATCTTCCTTACTTGTATTTCGCGCTTAAAGCCTTTAATTTCCAACCGTATAAAACAGGCATGGCAATTCCGCATATATATTTTAAGGACTATGGGCGTGCTAAGATATGGTGTCCTGAAATGGTACAACAAAAGCGTATTGCCGATACAATAAGGGCGGTTGAACGCAAAGCAATATGCGAAATGGAAATATTAGGCTGCCTCTTGAATTTAAAGGCATATCTTCTTCGCCAGATGTTTATATAAACATCTGGCGAAGAAGATAATGGTGCTGAATAAGAAATTGGTTCAGTATATTTTGCTCTAATTTTAATTTCTCTTGCATGAAATTCAAGCATTTGGCAATCTCCCTTTGTTCTTCCAATGAAGGCAACCGATGTAATGTGTTGAAATAATCAACCACAGAAATGTTTAATAAACCGTGATTCCTTGCGCCCTCACCAGCAATATCAGCAACACCTTTATGCCATTTCTTTGATTCAAAGTAATGGGACAGATATTCAGCGTTCACAGTGGACAAATCTGGCCTAAAGCAGATGTATAAAGGAGACAACACGCCTTGCTCGTATCGTTCTAAGCGTTTTACCGCGCCCCATGTATAATCTCCTGAATAGCTTTTGTTGTAAGCGAAATCTCCACGCTGTAATAGATAATATCCTTCCAAGTTATCACTGGCAACGGACTTATTAAAGAAATCTTCTTGTCCCACAAGTCCATGTTGTGCCGCAATGGTGAGAACTAATTGACAACGTTCTCCAGTATTCTTAGTGCGTATCCTTTTGCATATATCCGAGAGACGTACTACTTTCCATTCATTACTGAATCCTCCAAGTCTTTTAGATGGTGTAGGCTCATCCGGTAAACAAAACACTAAATCCGTAATCGCGGACTTTAGTCTTTTCAAGTCCTCAATTACTTTGCTTTGAGTGTCTATTCTATCGTCTATCAAAGAAAGCAGTTTGCCGATTCGTTTTTGTTCGGCAAGAGAAGTTTTCCATGTCGGAAGTTTTTCAAAACTCGACTTTGATAGTATCGGCACAGCTTGCACGGCAACCTCTTTGAGGTATCTGGGGAACGCGCTCATTATGTTGTAGTAAACAAACTGATTGTCAAAGCCTTCATTCACTACAACTGAGTTTATTTGCTGGTTGGTAGATAGTTCACGTCCTGCCATTCCCATTTTTCCAATTGTAGAGCCTATACATGTTACCAAAACACTGCCCATTGGTAATGAGCGCGTCTTTGAGAACCCCAACAGCGTTAATTTTGTAGCGGTGTCCATTATAATTTTTCCGCATCCTAAATCAGACGGAGAAACCCACGGATAATCACCTCCGTAATATTCCTGACATGATGTCGATGGCGTATTGCCAGTAACGACTTTACCGTATTCTTCAAGTGTCCCCTTTTCCCACGGCTCAGTGAAGCCCGGGAAGCGCAAAGGAGGGGCATTGAGGATTGGAATTGATGAGGGTTGCCCAGTGAGGATGGTTTGGAGGAAAGGTATATAGAAATGGGGCAGTATTGCTCCAAGCAACTCCTAAATCATATCAAGATGGAATACAAACCAATTAAGGACATCGCCGTGGCTTGGCTGGCAGACAAGCGGCAGTATGTCAAGGCCTCCACGTATGCGGCCTATGCACTGATAGTGAAAAACCATATTCTGCCATCGTTCGGATGTGCCATTGGCCTATCCGAGAGCACTGTTCAAGAGTTTGTCCTCTCAAAGTTGGAGGAGGGCCTAAGTGTGAAATCCACGAAGGACATTCTTATCGTCCTAAAAATGGTGATGAAGTTTGGTGTGAAGAATGGCTGGCTGGATTATGCTGAGTGGGATATAAAGTATCCCACAACGGCTATCACGCCTGACATCGAAGTGCTTACAGTGGCTAACCACAAGAAAATCCTCGATTACATTCGAGACAACTTCACGTTTCGCAATCTGGGCATCTTTGTATGCCTCTCCACCGGATTGAGAATAGGGGAGGTATGCGCTTTGAAGTGGAGTGACATCAGCCTTGATAAAGGCACTCTGACGGTTCAACGCACAATAGAACGTATCTATATCATAGATGGGGACAATACGCACACGGAACTTGTTATTAATACACCCAAGACGACAAACTCTTGCAGGGAGATACCGTTGAGTCGTGATGCATTGGCTCTCATCCGGCCTCTGATGAAGGTCGTCAATCCTGACTATTACGTGATAACCAACGAGCCTTCGCCCACAGAACCACGCACATACCGCAACTACTACAAGAGGTTGATGGCGCAACTGGGGATCCCTCCGTTGAAGTTCCACGGTCTTCGACACTCGTTTGCCACACGCTGTATTGAGAGCAATTGCGACTATAAAACAGTGAGCGTTCTTCTTGGCCATTCCAACATCTCAACCACCCTCGATCTATACGTTCATCCTAATATGGAGCAGAAGAAGCGTTGCATTGAGAGGATGGCAAAGTCTATGAGGTAGCCGCGCTATGAGCAGTGGAGGTACGCCGCTGCTATTTGAAACAACCCCGCTGGGGTTAGCAACGCCTAGGCGGTCGGGCGAGGCCGCCCAACCTACGATGTCGCCTGACGACGACGCCCGCTGCGGCAGCTATTATTGTAGTACGGCGACCCTCCGCCGCTGTTGGTATGCCGGCACTCCGGCACACACGAGACGATTAAGTCGCGTCGGAGGGCCGCTGCACTGCGACATTATTCTTTGTGGGCATCGTTACGCCAAATCAGGAGAAAAGATCGTCGGTGGTAATTACAGAATTGAAGATGCCTGAATACTTATTTCGGGCAAGTCCCACAGGGGTGATAAGAGTTTGTCGCAAACCTTTGCGAGTGCCTGTGTTTTTCTTGAAACTTGATGCTTTTGAACGAAGGCTCTCCACCATATCTTTATTCACTTCAAATTCTTCCCCGCAACATTTTATTTCACACAAATCCACCTGCTTATCTTGACGGTCAATCACCAAATCGATTTGTGCGCCTTTTATTCCTTTCTCCTCATCTCCGTTGCATTGCCAGCTACAGATATCCGTCAAGATACCAGAAATGCCTAAAGCGCCAAGAATTTGCTGTACATGCCATAGACACACGCGCTCAAATGCCAATCCCCTCCATACATTTGCCTTAGGAGTGTTGTAAAAGTGGCTCCAAAAACGAATGTCGGTCGGTGGCACTGCTAAATATTTGAAATGGAAAAGAGTAAAACAATCCATCAATTGGAAGAGGCTTCCTTTCTTCTTCCTGCCGAAAGGATGATAGGAGCGCACGAACCCACAATGTTCCAAATCCTCCAATATATCCGATAACTTACCTCCTGACCCCTGCTCCAGATGAGCGAGAATTTCCTCACGCGTCATTCCAATTTTCTTTGTACCTAGAATTTCTATAACCCTCAAATAGGGTTCAGGATTACGAAATAGTGAAGCGTAGAGATATTTATACTCATCTTTCAATAGGGCTTCCGGAGAGAAGAACATTGCATCAATATTCTGTGGAAGACTATTGTGCGGGTCCATAAGGCTCCAATAATAAGGCACACCTCCTAAAATCATATAAGCTTCTATAATCTGATCTCTTGATAAAGCCAGATTATATGCCTCGGAAAATTCTTCGCATTCCTTTAATGTGAATGGCGCCACTCCTATTGCGAACGACAAACGATTGTGAAGGCCTCCATAGGCGTGGATAATATTTTTCATCATCCACGAAGTGGCTGAGGCGCATGTAATTAGCACGATATCCTTGCGTGTTGACGCCCATCCATTCCAAAAGCTTTCCAGTGCGGCTATCAAGTCGCACCCCGGGGTCCACATCCACGATAATTCATCCAAAAAAACGACCCTCTTCTTCTCAGTTGACTTCTTAATCAGTTCCTTTAGAAATTGGAATGCTTGCAGCCAATTTTTAGGGTTTTGCTCAATAAACATCCCATTATCTCTCAAGGCATCAGCAAATGAGGAGAGTTGGATTTCCTTGGACGCATTTGCTATACCGGCATACTGGAAGGTGAAGGAATAATTGTAAGATTCTCGAATTAGGAATGTCTTGCCAATTCTGCGACGTCCGTACACAGCTATGAATTCAGATCGATCTGATTCCAGACAGCTCCTGAGTTTGGCTATTTCTTTTTCTCGTGCTATTATCATAATTACAATTCTATTTTTCAGCAAAGGTAGTAATAAGCTTTGAAAAAATCGTTCCAAATCTCATAATAATTGTGAGATTTGGAACGATTTTTTTCTTTTCTTAGGAATAATG
>JAJBVL010000070.1 GCA_020859845.1 Bacteroidales bacterium | reverse complement strand
GCGGCTGAGGCAGCCGCGAAACATGGGCGGCTGAGGCAGCCGCACTACATAGGCTGCCGCAGCGGGGGCCAAGCCGGATGGCTCCTTAGCCTTTTTAGCTTTTCAGCTTTTAAGGCCCTCGGAACATTCTCTCCCCCCCTCAAAACAAACTCTCTCTCCCCCTCAAAACAAACTCTCTCCCCTCTCATTCACCTCCTCTCATCCTCCTCTCTCCTCATACGACCACTAATAAACCTCAATCATAATAGAGATGATTAAACGATTTACCTTTCTCTTCATCTTACTTCTTGCCATAGCCGGCGCCCCCGCGGCGTCGGCCCAGGAGATTGTGCGCTATGTCAAGAGCGTCGAAAAGGGAGGCACCGACATCAACGGTGGCACCTCCTGGAGCGACGCCGTGGCCAACATACAATACGCTATCTCTCTCATCCAAACAGAGATAACCAACAACCGCGCAACCTCTGGCGCCGTCTACGTGGCCTCTGGCAAATACACCCCACCGTCACCACCGGCAGCGACGAGGGCAAACTCTACACATCGTTTATCATCCCCAACAACATAACCCTCTATGGCGGTTTCGGGGCCGACGGCACGGACTCCAAAGGCAAGGAGCAGAACGACCCCGCCGAACGCGAGCTCTTGACCGACGACAGCGAGCTCGTGACCGTCGGTCACGAGTGGCAATTCGCCACCCCCACCATCCTCTCGGGCAACCTCTATTCAGGCGACGCCCCCAAATATTTCCTCACCTGGGACTCCTCCTCGCAGACCTACACCCAGGGTTTCCTCGAGTCGTCGTACCACGTAGTGTGGTTTGACACCACAGCCGACGGCACAGGCATCGTCGACGGCTTTACCATCACCGGCGGTAACGCTGCCGGCGACCTCAACTCTCGCGAAGACACCCAGCGCGGTGGCGGCGTCTACATGCAGCCCGGCGCCATCCTCCGCAACTGTATCATCCGCGACAACGCCGCCTTGAAGCGCGGCGGCGGCGTCTACATGGCTGGCGGCGGACAGATGGAGTACTGCCTCGTGCAGCGCAACCAAGCCGCTGGCTCTGTGCTCGACGACGGCATCGGTGGCGGCGTGGCCATCGACTACACCGGCTCGATGAAACACTGCGTGGTGATCGACAACGCTGCCAAGATAGGTGGCGGCGTGGCCACCATCTATTATCCCGAAGAATTCAAGGACTACAACCCCTCATATACCTCGGAGCCTGGCGTCTACTCGCCCATCGTAGCTGCCTGTATGATAGGCTACAACACCGCCTCGACAGAAGGCGGGGGTCTGGCGATGCGCGGCGGTACGGCCAACCACATCACCCTCGTGCGCAACCACTGCGCCGGCTCCCTCATCTCCTCGCTGGGCCACCGCTACGGTCGCTCGGGCGGACTGCACATCGAGGAGGGAGCCGCCGTGTACAACAGCGTCATCTGGGGCAACACCACAGCCTCCAACGGCACTGTGCAATACGCGGCCTACACCGGCTCGACGCTCGGCATCAAGCCCTACATAGCCTTTACTGGCGTGGCCAACATTGAAGGTGCCGACTGGACCGGCACGGAGACCGAGGGCCTCTTCGGCCTCGAAGCCGCCAACTCGCGCCCCACCTCCGACACCAACATCGACAACTATTACACAGAGTTTTGCTATCCCACCGACCTCGCCTCCACAGGCATCGCTGGCGCGGAGATAGCCTATGACGGCAACGATGGCACTGGCGATGGCACCCAGTGGGCCGACCAGAATTGGGTGCCACATAGTTTCTCCAGCCTCGTATCCAAGGGTATCAGTATCCAGGACCTTCTCGAGACCGGCGAGGCCGACAAAATGGGAGCGGACATAATCGCTGGCATCAACGGCAAGCACTACTCCCCCCTCTCCACCGTCGGCGCCTTCGTCCCCAAGACGGTGACAGTGACCCCCGCCACAGGTATTGCAGCTATCAACGCTGAGGATTTATCTGGAATTCCAGCCTCCAACATATACACCATCTTCGTAGACCCGACGAATCCTCACTCTGACCAGCATATGGACTCGTCGATCGGCGATAATGATACTAACCAGCGAGGCGACTCGTGGGACAACTCCCTGCGCTTCATAGGCGACGCTCTCAACTATGTGGCTAAAAACCACCTACAGACGGTGCAAATCCTTGTCAAGGAGGGCACCTCTATCGTAGGTAACCGACAGGCCAACGAGAACCTCAACACTCGCAGCGGCGACGATGATATCACCCGCCTGCGTGCTCTCACGGCTGACATTCAAGCTGGTAACACTTTTGTGTATGGTGGTTTTGCTTCCTCGCTGAAGGACACCGACACCAGTATACGCAACCCCAAGGTGTACCCCTCAATCCTCTCGGGCAACGTCACCGGTCTCGACTATGATGACAACGTGGCCCACGTACTCACCATCGTTGGGCGAGAGAAAGTGGTGATCGATGGTCTGTATATCAGTTATGGCAACACCAAGCCTCGCGAGAACCTGCTCGACACATGGTATCCTGATGACAACAACGGCGCGGGTATCTATATCTCTGATGCCAGAGACGTAAAACTCCGCAACGTGGCCGTTACCCACTGTACATCCTACAATGGCAACGGTGCGGCAATCTATGTAGGTAATAGCAAGCAGGTAGATTTTGAAAACGTCATCGTCTACAGCAACGAGTCGTCGCCCTCGTCGAGCATCGACCCCTCGGCCATCTATATCGATGGCGAATCGCAAGTTAATATCAACCACTCCCTCGTGCGCGGCAACGTTGGCGGCCTCATCGCCAGCGGCAATTCTACAGTGGTGGTCAACAACAGTGCTTTCCACGCTAATGGCAACGCCTCGCTGAGAGGCAAGATTATTGACGGTTTGGATGGCACGGGGATTCTCGTGGCTTCAACGTTAGGCTCGGCTTCCATCTCAGGCACCGTGGCTTCAAACCTCGTGGATGCAGGCGCAACCACCACAACGGCTTGGGCAACCCCCCAGCTCAACTATACCAAGGGCCATGAGAACTATCCTCTTTTCAGCAACCCCACCACGACGATTGGTGTCAGCACTACAGGGGACTTGACGCTCTATGGTGGCATGGCCGACTTCACGCCCGACAATATGAGTCCGCTGGTCAACAAACTCGCCGCAGCGACCACCTACGACTTCACCACCACCACCACCCGCAACTATGGTGGACGCTGCGATATAGGTCCGCTGGAGAACGACGACCTGCCTGCCTATGGGGCTGTCTACTATGTAAGAATGCCTGCAAATGGTGGAAGCGATAGTAACAATGGCAACTCTTGGGACACGCCCTTTGCTACCATTACCAAGGCGCTTAGCACAGCCACAGCTGGCAAGGAGGTGTGGGTAGCAGCCGGCACATATACCGAAAACATCACCATGAAGGATGGTGTCAATGTGCTCGGCGGCTTCATCGCCACCGGCCACCCCGGCAACAACATCGGCGACCCCAAAAAGGACACCAACGGCGACCCCGTCAAGGACATCAACGTAGAGCGCAATATCAGCCACAAATATGATGCCTATACTACCACGATTGATGGTGGAGGGAAACGTAATGCGAATTATACATACGTATACCGTGGGCTTACTCAATCTAAGGATTTCACTTATGAAACCGTATATGAAGGCCTAAAGATTACGAATGGGTATATTCAGATGACCACTTCGAGTGCTGATGCCACTAAGTTAGGAGCTGGGGTTTACATCCTTAAAAATGCGGTGCTCAAAAACTGTATGATTACCAAGAATAACTATGTATATACAAGTACCTCTACTGGTAATACAGCAGGTGGCTTTGGAGGTGGAGGTATATACATGGGTACTGGGTCTAAGGTTATGAATTGTATTATCAGCTACAATAAAGCTCAAGCTACACAAGAGTTTAAAAACGAATGTGGCACTGCTTGGATGGCTGGAGGAGGCGTATATATGGGAGGTGGCACTTTGGTGAACTGTCTCATTTATAAAAATGAAATAGAAACCAATGTAAACAAGTTATCACAATTAGGAGCTGCTGGTTATATAGCTGGAGAAAGTTCATTCTATAATTGTACTGTTGCTTATAATTTCGGTAATAATAAATCAACTCTAGGAGATGTCAGAGCTACTGTAGGAGGCTTTTGGGATAATTATAAGGTCAATAAAGAGACCGTATCCCCTTTCTATAATTGTATTTTTTGGGGTAATTATGGGAATGGTACTTCTCAGGAAAACTTCTTTGGCGTTATTAGTGGGGGAACGATGGATACTAATAAAGGTGAGCCAGTGAATAAAAAAATAATCAATGGCTTACAATCAGGTTATTCCATAAAGACTGTAGGCTTATTGGATACCACTTGGGATGATGAAGATGCCTTAGCTGAGCAAGCCTATTTCTTTAACCTTGGTGGAACCGATGGAACAGACTATTCGAATTATAAAACTTATTTAGACGCCTGTATTAAGACCAGTCCATTCGTGGATCCAGAGCATGACGACTATTCACTTAAGACTCCTACTGGAACTTCAGCCACAAATCCCTCGGTAAGTTGTGTGAACAAAGGTCTATACGAGGATGAACTGTTGGCTCTTGGCGTAGAGGAGGATATCTCCGGCGCTGAGCGCGTGCAGGACTGTACCATCGACAAAGGCGCTTACGAATACGACGGCACCAACGAGATTACACCTACCGCAAGCACTTCTAAGGATGACTCAAGCAAGAATGTCATGGCGTTCTACGTCACCGAGACTGGCTACGGCACTGCATCGGCCACCAACCCCGAAAACGCTGCCTGCTGGAAGAAATTGCAGCGTGTGCTTGACAAGGCCGGTGAATATAAGTATAATAACCCGACGACCGAGGTAGTGGTCCGTCTCGCTGAGTTTAACGGCTACGCTCCCACCCGCGAGGTGCGCTACGACGACTTTGGTCAGCAAACCATCGATGACGACACCGAGAACCCTCGCAACTACTCCATCGTAGTGCCGTGGGGCGTGACTCTCGAAGGCGGTTGGAACGACGGTGGCTCTGGTGCTACCTCATTCACCACCCGCGACTTCCTAAAATACCCCTGCGTGCTCAACGGCGCGTATACCACCAATGGTCAGGCCGTGAACGCCTACCATGTGGTCAGCTTCACCAACGTAGTGTATGACGCTGCCGAAGGCGAACCTATGATTGACCCCACTACCATTGATGCCACCACAAAGAAGGTGCTGTTCCTCAGCGACAAGCTGACCATCAACGCCAACGACAAAACGAAGCAGTACGCTCGCGCTATCGTCGATGGGGTATTCATCCAGAACGGTTATGCCGATGGGCAGACGATAACGATGGATTCGCCACAAGGCTCCACCATCCTGCAGCAGATTGACAACTACCGCCCGCGCAACTATGGCGGCGCGGCTGTCGTGACGAGCTACGGCCACATTCGCCGCTGCGTCATCGAGGACAACTACGCCCAGGCAGGTGGGGGCGCCCTCTACCTCAAGCCGCAGTCGCTCGTCAGTGGCACCATCCTCCGCGCCAACTCTACGGCTGGTCGCGGTGGCGCCATCTACGTCCCCGAGACCGACCAGAGCTCCGAGATTATGGCGCTCTACGGCACGCCCCTCGACCCTGAGGATGCCGAAAACGTATCAATCTACGGCCCGGAGTATCCCTACGCCAACGTGTTTACCTCCACCGTGGCTGGCAACTCGGCTGGCACCAACGGTGGCGGTATCTACTTCACCAACAACCTGAGGATGAACTCCTCAGTGCTGTGGCGCAACTCCGCCAACAACAACGCTAACCTCGCCGGCAACATATCGCCATCGGACGACGAACTCCGCCCCTGGGAATACCCATTGCAGATGTGCGCCATCGAAAACCTCAAAGCCTCGGGCTACAACAACTTCCAAGTGGAGACCCTCTCCGACCTTGGTGTGCGCTGGGCTACCTCCAACGAGGACGCTGAGATTATCCAGAAGGGCTCCGACTACTTCCCTCTCCAGCGCTATTCCGTGCTCTGCCGCAAAGGCATGGCGATGGACGACTATGAGAAACTGCAGAAAGCCGTCTACTTCCCCACCTTAGAGGTGGCCGACGTGGCAGGGGTATCCCGCACCGAAGGCAAGGATAAGGGCGACGGCTACACCGAGGTTGGCGCACGAATGTATAACGGCACCGTGCGCGCTGAGGTTAGCCTCGACAACTATCTGCGCCGCCTCTATGTGCAGATGCCAGAGAGTCAGGATACCAACGTGGTGGCCATTGCCAACAAGTTGGCCGCAAGCGGCGACCTAATATATAGCAAGGTGGGTAGTTCGATGGTCTACCCGATGAACACCCTCTGCGAGGCCCTCGAATATATCCAAGACGTGCGCAAACTCGCCGCAGAGTCAGTGGACGATGTCAATTTGAAGGCCAAGGCTGAGGCCGCTGCTAACGCCCGCTTTGAAATCTATGTGGGGCGCGGCACCTTTACGCCACGCGCCACCATCGACGGCACCTACTCCACCACCCGAGGCAACACCTTCCTTATCCCCGAAGGCGTGGCCCTCTATGGCGGTGTGAATGAGGAGGATTATAGCCTCTGCCAAGATGGCTTCACCCAAGATGGCACGGCCTTGAGCGGCGATTATATCCCATCGAGCGCTGTCAAGGCAATAGCTACCCAGCTTGCCTCAAAGGCAACCCCCGATATCCTCTCCGAGCGTCCACGCTACGACGTGAACAGCAACGGCTTGATAGAGGGCTGGGGTCTGCAAAACCAAACCATCCTCTCGGGCAACATCAGCAACGTCGACGCCAACCTCAACGCCTACCACGTTGTCACCCTCTGCGCCGCTGAGGAGTATGTGGGCTTGCTCCCCGGCAATCCTTCCTCGGAGGATTGGAGCAAGTCGTGGGATGGTTCATCGTCGATACTGACCGGCTCGGAGGTTATCCTCGACGGCTTGCAGATCACCGAAGGTCAGGCGATGAACTATGACAAGACCATCCACTCCACCTCGACATATTATAAAGGTGGCGGTATATGCGTGGATGGCAACTGGCGCAGTAGTCGCACCGACAACGGCTCGGATATCTCCTACTCCGACGTGCACATGGAGCATACTGGTCTGACGCTCACCACCGACAACATCGCCGACCCCGCGACGCGCCAAGAGCTGGCTCTGCGCAAGCGCTGGAAAGGCTATCGCGACATACCGTTGATAATCCGCAACTGCCTTATCTACAACAACTCGGCAGCTATGGGCGGCGCACTCTACAGCAACGGTACGGTGAAAATCTACTCGTCGCAGTTTGCCCAAAACACCGCCCAGATGTATACCGAGGAGGCCGACGTGTATATCAACGACAATGTAAAAGCCTCTCGGATGACCTACTATGGTCGCGGTGGCGCTATCGACGCCTCGGGTCTGCTGGCGGTGGTCAACACAGTGTTTGCCAACAATAGTGCGTTGGCCGACGGGAAGACCACAACGCTCCATGACCAACTGACCCCCAACGGCACCGGTGGTGCCATCACCCTCGGCGAGAACGCCGCGCTGGAGATGCTCAACTGCGACGTGGTGCGCAACGAGGCTGATGCCTTCCCCGGCATCTTCTCCTTCAGTCCCAACAAGGGCTACTCTGACCTCTCGGCCAAGGACGTTGAGGCCAACAACCCCCACCAGGTGGTCAACACCGTATTCTGGGGCAACGAAAAGACGATGACCGACAACAACGCTGGCGGCATCGACTACTACGACTGGATATTCAACCCCGGTTTCCTTGAGAATAACAATACGGCCGACGACGTAGTGGGCGAGGCGCTATGGTTCTGCGCCTACGAGCAGGGCACATGGAAAGACCCCAACTACCCAACGACCAAGGTAAACTTCCGCAAGACAGAGTATGTGCCTTCGGCCATCCGGGGCACCCTTGAGCCGTTTGCGCCCAAGAGTATCTCGGCGTATTATAATAAAGTGCAAAACGATACGTCGGGCGACTATGCAGATGAAAAGGACGAGACGCGCCTGACTGACGCTGACCGTTTCAACTTCAACATCAACGTCAACGAGGACAACAGGGCCAACGACGGACCAAACTTCGTCAACCCCTCGACCACGCCGGGCGTGAGCGGTTATCAACCCAACGCCGACTGGATGCTCTCGCGTATCAACAACCTCGTGGACCAAGGCTGGACCTACCTCAAGCAGGCTTCTGGCACCGATGGCAAGATGGCCTTCACCACGGACGCGTCCGGCAAATATGAGGGCGATGGCGTCTACTACGAGGTGGCCACCAGCAGCAACTATGCTGCTCCTGATGGTGTGACCAACCTGCAGCTCGGCGATGAATACTATATGCTCTACGCCTCGGATGGGTCGTTCTTGCGCCGTGTGTCGCTCGACCCCAACCCGACGCAGCAGCAGAGCTATATCGACATAGGCGTGTATGAGTATCAGCACGTAGAACTCGTGCCGGGCACTGGCGAGCTTGTCGACTGGCTATACGTGACGCAGTTTGAGAACACCAACGCCGTGGCCAACGCCACGACGTGGGACTGCGCCACGAGCGACGTGCAGCGCGCCATCGAGACGCTGCTCTCCAACCGCAACAACCACGCCAAGGAGATACGTATGCTCGACGGCGAGTATCTCCCCGTCTACTCGATTGATGGCAACCTGGCCTTCACGGTCAACACCGGCAAGGTGGACTATGCAGCAGTGGTGCTGACCGACAAGGACAAGGACGACCCTGCTTATGTGCCGAATGGCAGCTACGGCGTGAAGTCGCTGACCTTCCGCGGCGGTTACTCCACCCGAGGCGAGGCTATCTACAACATCGAGGAGAATCCCGCAGTCTTGTCGATGGGCCAGCGCATCGGTGCTGCTGACCAGCAGTTGCAGCATATCGTGGTAATCTCGGATGCTCGTCAGCGCGAGTCGTCGCTGACCAGCGATGGTACGGGCGTCACCTCCACAGGTACCGACCGCGTGATACCAATCATCTTTGAGGGCATCACGTTTAGCAACCCCACAGCCTCGGCTCACAATAACCTTGACGGCACACCCTGCTCGGGAGGCTCGGCTATCTACTATCAGGATCAGTATTACACTGACGCGAGCAATAATAAGGTGCTGCTTAAGGAGCCTCTTGATGATAAGAATAATGTGTTGCCAAAGCTGACCATCAAGGCTTGTAAGTTCTCAGCCAATGGCGATGCGTCGAAGGCGCTCGCTCTGCAGTTGCCAGCCGTGACTATCGGTAGCGGTGGCGGTTCGACGCTTATCTTCAACACCCTCTTCAACGACAACCAGGGGCGCCCACTTGAGGGCAACGGTGTGACGATGGTCAACAACACGATGGCCAACAACAAGGCGCCGATGAAGGTGGGCAAGGATACATCGCTTGATAATAAGTATGCTTCTTATCTTTACAACTCGATTCTCTGGAATCCTGGTTTGGAAACTGGAGTTACGGAGTTGGCAGATGCTACGCTCGAGGCTTGCAAGCACAACGCTATCCTGAACTACGAAGACGCTGATGATGCAAATAACAATGATAAACTTGGCGCGGAGAACGACAACGTAATCACTGGACCAAACTTCACCAACCCCGCTGGCATGGACTACACCGTGCAGCCCAGCAAACTCATCATGGGCAAGGCCGACAAGGCCACCTATGTGGAGGAGGTGCTGGCCATCGTGGACGATACCGATACATCAGTTGACGAGCGAGAGACGGAAGACTTCGACAAAGGTTATACCAACACCCAGAGCTACAATACTGGTATCACCGACACCGATGGCAAATCCATCACCCACGGACAGGAGTATCTCGCTTATCGCGACCTGGCCAATCAGGTGCGTATCATCGGTGGAACGATGGAGCGTGGCGCTTACGAGAGTCAGGCGTCGCTGCTGAGGGTGCTGTATGTGCGCCCCGAGCAGGCTGTGACAGGCAACGGTGCATCATGGGAGACGGCGTTTAACGGCAGCCAGATGCAGACCGCTATCGACGCAGCAGCCGTTTACCACTCGACCTCCGAGTCGGCATCTGACAAACCTGAGACTGCCTACGTCTTCGTGGCTGGCGAGTCAAATTATCCTCTCGGCACGGTGCGTCTCTACGATGGTGTAGAGGTTTACGGTGGTGTGCAAAGCAAGGGCCAGAGCTCGTATGCGCAGTTTGTCAACCCTCTGAGCTTGGAGATTACCGACGAGGCTATCGATGAATATCTGACCTACTACGTCCTCCCCGATCCTTATCGCGCTCCAGCGTGGGGTAGCAACTCCATTATCAATGGGGTGGTATCCACAGAAGATGGTGTGACGGCGGTGCTTGATGGTTTCGAGATGACGCCCGCATCGGCCACCACGCCATCGCAGGCCGTGGTCATCACCGGCGAGGAAACAGCTATCGCTGTGCGCAACTGCGTGATAGCCGATTTCAAAGCGCCCACGGGCAAGGCTGTGGTAGAGATGATGGCTCCCTCGCTGCTCTACAACACGCTCGTCCGCGATAATACCACGGACGATAATGTCTATGCAGTCAAGCTCGGTGATGATGCCTATGCAGTAAATAATACTGTGGTAGTTGGGGAGGGTGCTTTGGCAATCTCGGCCAAGAATCAGAAGAACAATATCGAGTATGCTGGCGACGCTGTAAGTAGTTGGGACCATCCGTTTGCTCCTTATCTCCAGACTCGCTCCGGCGAACTCTATTACGACAATCTGGCCACCGACTTCACCTCCAAGAAGAATCTATGGTATCAGCTCAGCGAGACATCGGATAAGATCAACACTGGTACCAGGACCCTCGGCCTTCCCGAAAGTCTCGCAAGTTTCGTTGATTTCGAGAAAGATCGAGATCTCCTCGGCAATCCTCGCTTGATTAACGGTGGCACCAACAATACTGTTGACCAAGGTTGCTTCGAGACTTGGTATATCGCTAAGGATAATGTTCTGGAGGCTGACAAGGTGGAGACAACCACTCCCATCGCTGCAGGGAAAGAGCTTACCATAGTACCCGTAAAATACCCGCATCTTGGTAGCGTGGTTTACCTGATGGGCGGCACGATGCTCCTGAAGAAGGATTCCTACACCTCGGAGACCGACTTCTTCCAGCCGGCTTATCTGCTGGTGGGCGAGGGCGGCAGCCTCTACGGCCAGGGCAACATCGTCAAACTCAACTACCTCGCTGTGGAGAAGAAGGTAGGGGAGGAGAGCCTGATGGCTGTGCCTTATCAGCTTGATTTCGGCAAGGCAGGCGGCTATGAGCCTTATGAGACTGATAGGCCCTATAAGGCCTATACGGCCTATAGCTATGATTCAGAGCAGAGGGCTAATAAGATGTTTGTGTTTAGCAGCGATGACTCGGGTCTGTGGACGCAGATGAGCGCCACGGAGGTTGTTGAGGCCAATCAGGGCTTCCGCGTGAGCGTCGATGGTGAGACGACAATGCGCTTCACTGGTTTTGGCGACAATCTGCAAGACTTCATCTACACCGAGGATGATAGCGATAAATACTACAACCTGCAGCAGTATGACCACAAGGATGCTGGCTCCTATGGCAGCAACCTCTTCACCCACGAGCACAACATGGGTTGGAACCTCCGAGGCGTGCCTTACCTCGTCAGCGACTATCTGATGGGCGATGAGGACACCTACAACATGAGCGCACCGCGCATCGTCTACTCGCTGGCCACCGACGGCACCTACGAGACTCCCGCGCAGTCGTGGGACGGCAAGTCGACGCTGTCCGTTGGGGAAGGGTTCTTCACCCAGACGTTTACGCTCAAGGATAGCGAGAAGTTGACGTGGAAGTTGCCCGAGTATGTTGCGCCGACGCAGACCGTGGTGGAGACTAAGAGTGTTCGCCTGACGGTGGAGACCGAGGGCTCGCGGGCGCAGGATGGTGTGGCGTTGCTGCTCGACGCTGACGCTACGGAGATGACCTATCAAGCGGGCGAGGACGGCGTGAAGATGTGGCCGCTGGCTGCTGACGCAGCGTCGGTGGCTGTGCTCGACCGCGACGGATTGGCGCTGGGCCTGGCTACGGCCGCGCCGGTAGATGTTGACCTGCCGCTCTACTTTGACCTGGCGGGGAAGACTACGGGTCTTGTCAAGGCGTGGATGCCTGAGGAGATAGAGGGCGTCGACGACGAGGTTGTGCCCTGGCTGATTGACAATGAGAGCGGCGAGGCGGTGAACCTTGCTGAGGAGGATGCAGAGGTGGCTGCTGATGGCAGCTATAGCCTGCGCTTCTCGGCGCAAGCGCCGGGGCTGACGCTCGGCGAGGAGGCCATAACGATCCGCGGGGTGGATGGTAGGGTAGAGGTTTGCGGCGCGCCGGTGGGCGCGTATGTAGCTGTCTACACGCTCGAGGGGCAGCTGCTCCAGACGGCGATCATCAACGAGGAGGGCGGCGCTTGGCGCTCACGCGCCCTCGCGCCAAACGCGATCTATCTGGTGCGCGTCAACCGCGCCGCGAAGAAGCTCCGCTTCTAGCGAGGATGCCCCAGGAGGGCCTTAAAAGGCTAAAAGCTAAAAAGGCTAAGGAGCCGGAGAGGGCCTTAAAAGGCTAAAAGCTAAAAAGGCTAAGGAGCCGGAGAGGGCCTTAAAAGGCTAAAAGCTAAAAAGGCTAAGGAGCAAGGCTGCTGACAAGGCTGCTTCTTAGCCTTTTTAGCTTTTCAGCTTTTACGGCCAGGCGTTGCGTCTTAAGCTTTTTAGCTTTTCAGCTTTTAATCCTCTCGCGAAGCCCCCCTCGCGAAGCTCCTTATCAGCCTCCGGCCAAAAAAGTTTAAATTTCCTCGCTCAGGATTTGGAGATTTGAACCCTCGGTTGTATCTTTGCGTTGTAAATGATGAAAGCAAGAGAGCTTAAAGATATACCACATCAAAGTTGATTGGGAAACTCATCAATTTTTACATGAAATACCGAGACAAGCTTATCGTCTGATGGCGGGCCCCATTCCCCACAAGGGAAGGCTGATCGAAGCCCAGGCGGATTACAAAGGACGGTGAGCTCTCAAACCCTGTCGTTCGGAGTTTCATCGCATCCTTTGGTGTGGCTACTATTGAGGTCGGCGACTACGCTTTTGGTAGCCGCCGACCTTCTTCTGAGGAGCTAAGGGGCTAAGGGGCTTCGCGAGGGCCTTAAAAGGCTAAAAGCTAAAAAGGCTAAGGAGCCAGGGCCTTAAAAGGCTAAAAGCTAAAAAGGCTAAGGAGCCAGGGCCTTAAAAGCTGAAAAGCTAAAAAGGCTAAGGAGCCCCTCGCTGGCAGCCTGGCTCGCACCCCGGCTTCTTAAGCTTTTTAGCTTTTCAGCTTTTACGGCCCTGGCGGCTTCTTTAATTTAATTCATCACCCCTAAAATTTCCCTGACAATGCCCCTTGAATTTAAGTCGGTCAACGGCTTCCTTTCATCACAGGTGTGGCTCATGGCCAACATCATCCAGATGAGCACCTATACCCTATGTCCCCGCTTCTACACCAAGGACAACGACCCCTGTGGCCGCATGTTTGACCAGATGACGATGGCTGCTCGCTCCACCACCGCCAACATCGCCGAGGGCCTCTCCCGCGCCCAAACCTCCAAGGAAACGGAACTCAAACTCCTCGATGTGGCCAGAGCCAGCGTCTCCGAACTCCAAAACGACTATTTCTTTATCTGCTGCCAGTGGAAAGTGGATCTTTGGGACAAGGATAGTAAGGAGTTTCAGGCGGTCTGGGCCATGGAGATACCCAAACCAAAATACGGCTCTTATTGGTTGCGAGATGCCAACCTATACGTGAGGCAACTGATGGAGAGGTTTAAGCGGGCCACTCTCCATGATGATATGGTGGTGGCCCTAAACTCTATGATAATCCTCACTGAACGTTGCAAACTAACCCTCGAGAGGATGATGAACACCATTATGGAAGATTTTAGGGTAGAGGGCGGTTTTACGGAAGCTATGTCGAAGGAGCGGATACAGGCGCGTGCCAAACAGGCAGTGGAGGAGGGGGCGCCGCTCTGCCCGCTCGGCGGGCAGAAGATGATTAAGCGACATTCGTTTAAGGGAGCTGGGAAGGCGTTTTGGAGTTGCAGCCAGTATCCGAGCTGCAGGGGGTGGAGGCCGGGGAATTAGCTTCGCGAGGGGATTAAAAGCTGAAAAGCTAAAAAGGGTAAGGAGCCGGGCTGGCCTTAAAAGCTGAAAAGCTAAAAAGGGTAAGGAGCC
>JAJBVL010000106.1 GCA_020859845.1 Bacteroidales bacterium | reverse complement strand
GGCCTGGGAGGGGCGTGGGTGTTTTGCTGTCCATTGTCTGATAAGAGATTAAAATGCTATTATTGGAAATGATTACTGTGAAAGGAGAATAATCAGCAAAGATAGCATTTGCCTTGTTCCACTCCATTCTGTTCGTTTTCCTCTTCTATAGGCGATAATCCTACCCGTCAAATTCCCCGTTTGCGTCGAATTCTCCATTGCCGACGTTAATACCCAGTTAGTTGGGCCGCTTAACAGTGGACAAAGAAACGAGAAAACGAAGCATACGCAGAAGTCCACTGAAAAAATATGATTTTTAACTTTAACCCAGTTCTCTAATAATCAGTCCTAAAGGGGGTATACACTTCAACTACTTTCGTGATCGAGGCCGTCTGGTGCGCTGGATTTTCTAATTTGAAAATCATTTCAGAAACCTCCTTTCGTCACAGTCTGCCTCCAGTATCTGCATCTGCTGGATGGCAATCCGATTTAGTTTCACGAGGCGTTCGCCCTGTGGCATTTGTTGGTCGATGAACACGGCGTTCAGGTTCTCCATGTTGGAGAGGTATATCAACTCATTGATTGTAGCGTAGTCGCGGACATTCCCTTTCAACTCTGGATTAGCCTCACGCCACTGCTTAGCTGTCATGCCAAACATAGCCACGTTGAGCACGTCGGCCTCGCTGGCGTAGATGATGCTTGCCTGCTGAGGCGTCACCTCGGCCGGAATGATGTTGCGCTTGATGGCATCAGTGTGTATGCGATAATTAATCTTCGACAGTTCCCGCTTGGCCGACCAGCCAAGCAACTTCTGCTCTTCTTCCTTAAGCCGCTGGAACTCCTTGATGAGGTATAATTCAAACTCAACCGACACCCAAGCTGCAAACTTCAATGCGATGTCATATTGGGCAAAGGTTCCGCCATTGGCCCCGTTTTTCGTCACCAACCCTATCGCACCGGTGATTGCAACCCAGCGAGTTGGACTCATTGTGAAAGCATTCTTGCCGGCCTCTTGCAAAAGGGGGTCGAATTCGACCCCTTTGAAAGCGGGATTGTTCAGTTTCTCCCAAAGACCAAGATATTCGAGTGTATTGCGGCTGCGAAGCCAATTCTTCACAACATCTTTAGGCTCAACAGCGTTCTTGAGCCTTGCAATGTCAGTAATGCAGATATAATCCACACCACCTATTTTTATTGTCTTTATCGCAGCCTCATGAACTATGAGGGTATTAGCTTTTGTCATATGGTTTCTTACCTCCTTTAAATCAAGTACACTTTGAAGTGGGTGAGCTTATTTAATGAATCCAGTTCATAAATTTTGCGACTAAGTTAGTAATAAATTCTAAATTGAAGAGAATCCTCTCATAATTAATTCAAAAAAGAACGAGAGGTACAGCTATCGACATCGACATGTGCCTTTTGGAGTACATATCAATAGAGGTCAACTCACCTGTCTGTAGTACCGTTAAAAGCGAACAAAAACCCCAACCCCTTGAAAAGCAGGAGGTTGGGTTCTCGTATCGTGGTCCCACTAGGGCTTGAACCTAGGACTCCCTGATTATGAGTCAGGTGCTCTAACCAACTGAGCTATGGGACCGGCTTCGGGGTTTAGCGCCAAAAGCGGTGCAAAGTTAGTCATTGTTTTTCAACTTTGCAAACTTTCATCGATATTTCTATCAAAAAGTTTTCTACAGCCACAGGTCGCGGCCTCAGAACCAAGCCACTATGGCGTGCCAGATGGGCGGTATGGCAAGGGAAGGCAGAAGGTTGAGCGTCTTGCAGTCCTTAATCTTGAGGATGCTAAGGCCCGAGCAAAAGATGAGCACGCCACCTACGATGCTCAAGTCGGCCAGCAATGGCTCGCTGATTAGATTGGAGCCCAGCCACGACGACAGAGCGTAGATGGAACCTTGCCAAACGAAGAGGACAGGAGCCGCCCAGATCATGCCGATGCCGTAGCTTGCCGCCAGGACGAGCGACGTCACAAGGTCGAGCGTGGCGTTGGTGTAGAGAAAGGTGTTGTCGCCATTGAGAGCGCTCATCATGGGGCCCACGATGCTCAGGGTGCCGATGCAATAAAGGAGTATGCCCGTGGTGAGGCCCGTAGCCAACGACTCTCCTCCGCGCTTGGCGATGAAACGGTTGAGATGGCCTTCGAGGTCGAGCGCTGTCCCGATGATGCCTCCAATGGCCAAGCTAATAATGAATAGCACAGGATAGGCCGACTTGCTCATATACGAGATGCTGGCGTTGGCGCCAAGCATGAGAGTGGCGAGTCCAAGAGCGATGAATGTGATGTCGCGATAGGTCTCCTTGAGGCCCTGCTTTGCTACCGAGCCGACTACCGAGCCGACTACGATTGTTATGGTGTTGACAATGGTTCCAATCATGTTGGCGCGAAATTACAAAAACATTTTGGATTGGAGAAATGCTACTGGGAGGGGAGGATAGCCATAGAAGCCAAAGAGCCTTGCAATTGGAACAATATAGAATGGCAAACGTTAAAAGGTTATAAAGTATTTTTTAACATTAAGATTGACTATGAGACTTCTAAGAATGTTTTGCGGCATGGCAGCCTTAGTGGCTGCTGCTTGCTGGGCTCCCGAGGCCGATGCTTGCTCGCGTGTGGTATATGAGGGTGATACGACAGAGGTGCCATCACAGCCTACAAATCCCACTGGCTCCCAGACAAATGCGCCTATCGAAGGGGAGGAGGCACGAAAGACACTCCGCATCGTTGGGCGCTCTCTCGACTGGAAAACCCCTATCCCCACCAATCTCTATGTCTATCCCCGAGGGATGAAGAAGGTGGGCAATGTCACCCCTGGCGCCGTGAGCTGGACATCAAAGTATGGCTCGGTCTACGCTGTGAGCTACGACGGAGGAGTGACCGAAGGCATGAATGAGAAAGGCTTAGTCATCAACGGGCTTTTCTTTGTAGGCACTGTCTACGACAACGAAGAGACACAAGGAAGGCCCGATATGTCGCTGGCCATGATTGTGGCTTGGCTGCTCGACATGAACGCAACTACGCCCGAGGTGGTGGAAGTGCTCCGTCAGCATGACTTCAATATCTCAGGAGCAACATTTGATGGCGGCACGGTGTCGGCTCTCCATTGGGGCATCACCGATGCCGAGGGCAGAACTGCGGTGGTGGAGTTTGACCACGGCAATATCAACATCTATGAAGGCACCGACCTCAACGTGCTGACCAACGACCCCGCTTTCCCGTCGATGAACGCCATCAACGACTATTGGGAAAAGGTGGGAGGTGTCAATATGCTTCCTGGCACTGTGAAGAGCCCCGACAGATTTGTGCGCGGAAAGTTTTTTGATAAAAACGTTGAGCACACCAACGATGCCGACCTCGGGCTGTCGATTTGTCGCAGCATATTGATGAATGTATCTGTGCCTTATAAATATACTGTAGAGACCTCGCCCAACGTGTCGTCGACTCAGTGGCGCTCGTTTGCCAACCTGCGCGACCTGCGCTACTACTTTGACATCGTCACCAATCTGGGAGTGTACTACATCGACCTTCAGAAATGCGATCTTAGTGAGGGTGCTCCTGTGATGAAAATCGATACAGCCGTGCTGACCAACATCGTTGGGGAGGCCAACCAATATTTGAAACCCACGACGCCCTTCACCCCTATGTATTAGTGTCAATCTGAAAACTATTTGTTAACTTTGCGGCGAAATAACGCTCGCAACGCCTACAGATGAGTCTTAAGAAACGAATCATGATGATGCTGATATGCTGTCTCGCTTGGGGTAGCATAGCAGCATCATCTCTCTCTGAGAGCTCAGAAGCAGAGCCCGACAGCGTCATACGCATCCAGGTAGAGGAATATCGCCCTTGGTATAAGCAGCTTGTGGACAACGGCTTCCATATCAATGACCCTGGCATTCGCTATCCTCGCTTTGCGCGATTCTGCGTCAACGTCTACAACTGGGGCGACCGCACGTTTAATTCCTACAACCCTGAATATGTGGAGGGAACGGGCAAAAACTGGAAAGCGCTGGTGAGAAGTTTCAACCGCATGGAGACGTATGCGCTATTTTTTGAGGACGATCAGAGGATGAATATCCGCTCGGATATCTACCCCGACTTTGGTATCCATCTATGCTTTATGGCGGTCAGCATAGGATATACTTTCAAGCCCAACTCGCTGCTGGGCCACGCTAAAAACAATCGCGAAAATCTCGACTTCTCATTTACCTGCGCCTTGTTTGCTGCCAACATCAGCTATTCATCCTACAACGGAGGCTCGGTGATAACCCGTATGGGCGACTATGAAGGAGGTCGACATATCCAATACCATTTTGACGGCATCACACAGAAGTCGCTCACTGGCAATCTTTATTACTTCTTCAACCACAAGAAGTATTCACAAGCAGCAGCTTACTGCTTCTCGAAATATCAGCTCAAAAGCGCCGGCTCGTGGATAGCAGGAATAAGCTTTTCTCATCAAAACATCCACATGAACTTTGAGAGCCTCCCGGATGAGATGGTGGAACATCTACCCGACCTCTCCCGGCAATATACCTTTCGCTACACCGACTATGATATCCTGGGTGGATATGCCTACAACTGGGTGTTGAAGCCCCGGCGTTGGCTCATCAACGTCACTTTCCTGCCCTCGATAGGCTTTAAGCGTAGCAAGGAGATAACGGAGGACAATCGCGAAACGATGTTCTCCATGAACGTCATGGGGCGCTTGGCAGGCGTCTACAACCATCGGAGCCTTTTTGCTTCGCTGGAAGTGAACAGCAACGCATTTGTCAACTTCGCCCGAAACTATACGTTTATCAACTCTTTTATAGCCTTGTCGTTCAACGTAGGAGTGAGGTTTTAAGGCAAGAGGCAAAAGGCAAGAGGCAAAAGTCAAAAGGCAAAAGTCAAAAGTCAAAAGTCAAAAGTAAAAAGGAAAAAGGCAAGAGGAAAAAAGTAAAAAGTTTAAGCAATGGATACGAAAGAAGAATTTGACAGGGCGACTGAGATGTGTCGCGATATTTTTGCTAAGAAGCTCCATGATTATGGGCCCTCGTGGCGCATCATGCGTCCCGAGTCGATCACCGACCAGATTTTCATAAAGGCCAAACGCATCCGCTCCATAGAGACCAAGGGCGAAATGAAGGTCAACGAAGGAGTAGTCAGCGAGTTTATCGGCATAGTCAACTATGGCATAATAGGTCTCCTTCAGCTTGAAAAAGGCTATGTAGACGCCACGGATATGACGGCTGAGGAAGCCCTAGCTCACTACGACCGCCTAATGGCCGACACTAAGGAGCTAATGCTAGCCAAAAACCACGACTACGATGAAGCATGGCGCTCTATGAGAGTGGCCTCATACACCGATCTGATACTCACCAAGATACAACGCACCAAGCAGATAGAAGACTTGGGAGGCGCCACTCTGATAAGCGAGGGCGTGGATGCCAACTATAAAGACATGATCAACTACGCTGTGTTTGCCCTCATTAAACTGGCCATCGAAAAAGAAGCATGAGCTGGCTACGCAACAATCAGCAATGGATAGTGTGGACGCTGCGCCTGCTGGTTGGCGCCACCTTTATTGTGTCGGGCCTATCTAAGACCATCGACCTTTGGGGCTTTATCTACAAGATAGAGGAGTATCTGAGGGTATGGGGAATGATGCAGCCACGCTCGTTGGTCCTGATGGCTGCGATGTGTATCTCAGGCGGAGAGTTCCTGCTGGGTATGATGACCCTTGTGGGCGCTTATCGCCGCTCGGCCCCTCTGCTGCTTCTTGTAATGATGGCCGTGATGTTGCCCTTGACAGCTTGGATTATGATGGCCAATCCGGTGAAGGACTGTGGCTGCTTTGGCGACTTCTGGGTGATGAGCAATACGATGACCTTCGTGAAAAACCTTATCATTACCCTGGCTCTCATACTGCTGCTCATGCTTAATCGCAATGTGAGAGGCCTTTATGGACCGTATATACAATGGCTACCTGCCTTCTTAACTGTCCTTTATGCCATCGTGGTGGGGCAATGGGGCTATAACGTGCAGCCGCTAATCGACTTTCGCTCCTTTCCCGTAGGGAGTTCGCTACGTCCAAGCGCCGACTCCAGCGAACAGGAGGAAGAGGAGGACATGGCAGTGAAATTTCGCTGGATCTACGAGCGCAACGGCGAGCGTAGGGCTTTCAGTGATGAGGAGTTGGGAGAGGTGGATGATAGCTGGACATTCGTAGAGCGAGAACTGGAGAGTGGAGATGCCGGTACCGACAACTCCACACAGTTTATAGTGCGCGAGGATGGCCTCGATGTCACCGAAGAGATAATTCCTGCCGAGGGTAGGGAAGTGATAGTGGTGGTGCCAGAGGGTCAGCGTCTCGACGTGTCGTACACTTATGCTCTCAACGAAATCCAGCAATATGTCGATGCTCGCGGCGGAACGATGATAGGCCTTCTGGGCACTCAAGAAGACTTACTGGACCACTGGCGCGAACTTATGATGGCCGACTATCCCCTCTATGCCGCCGACCAGACGATGCTAAAGGAGCTGGCACGCGGAGCTATGGCCCTAGTGTACCTCGAGGACGGGAAGATACAGTGGAAGCGCAATATGTTTTTAATCGACGCCGAATGGTTTAGCGACCCCAAACGCGCCGATGTGCTTGCGGAGCTTAAATACGACGGCCCGGCGCTTTTCTGGTGGCTGACGGCCTTTTATTTGGGGCTCATGGGCCTCCTCGCCATCCTTGATGGCACAGGCCAACTACTAAAATGGCGTAAACAAGCTAAAAAAGCCGCGCAGAAAAGAAATAATTAGTAAATTTGCACTCGGAATAGAACCATACATTAACAAAACATACCGAATCAATGAGAAAGAAAATCGTTGCAGGCAACTGGAAAATGAACACTACCCTCCAAGAGGGTGTGGGTCTGGCTAAGGACGTCAATGAAGCTCTTAAGGGCGTGACTCCTCAGTGTGATGTGATTATTGCTGTGCCTTTCACTCATCTGGCTCCCATAGCCGATGTCATCGACCAGCAGAAGCTCGGCCTCGGCGCTGAAAACTGTGCCGACCATGCCAAGGGCGCTTACACCGGTGAGGTGTCGGCAGCTATGGTGGCCTCCACTGGCGCCACCTACGTGATCCTCGGCCACTCAGAGCGTCGCCAGTACTATGGCGAGACCTCAGCTACTCTTCGCGACAAGGTGGCTTTGGCTCTTGAGAATCGTCTGACTCCCATCTTCTGCATCGGTGAGGTGCTTGAGGAGCGCGAGAATGGCACATATCTCGACGTAGTAAAGACTCAGATCGAAGAGGGTCTCTTCAACCTGAGCGCCGACGACTTCTCCAAGATTATCCTCGCTTACGAGCCCGTGTGGGCCATCGGCACCGGCAAGACCGCTACCGACGACCAGGCAGAGGAGATGCATGCTTACATCCGCAAGGTGATTGCCGAGAAGTATGGTCAGGAAGTGGCCGACAACACCTCCATCCTTTATGGTGGTAGCTGCAAGCCTTCCAACGCCAAGGCTCTCTTTGCTAAGCCCAACGTAGACGGTGGCCTTATCGGTGGAGCATCGCTCGATGCTCAGTCGTTTATGGGCATTGTCACTGCATTCTGATGACCATACGGCGGGATGAGCCGCTTCTCCCTTGCAGGAGGAGCGCTCCTCCTGCCGTATATCTTTCCCTCTCCCCCCTTCTATATATTTTCAACGCCTAACCCCCACTAACATCCCCATCTATGCATCTCCATCCACGTAGCTTCCTGACTGCTCTTGCCACAATCGCTATATTTGGAAGTGGCGCCCGTCTAATGGGCCAGTCGACTGTCGACATCGTCAGCCATATAACGGCCAATGGTGTCAATACTGTGGTGCAGGCCGAGGCGGTGGCCAATCTATTGAAGCCTACAGTGGTGCCCACGGTGGTAAAGGAGGAGAAAGAGGAGGCCGACGAGCACTCATCGGAGAACAGCACGGCCACCTCTGCGCCCACTACCAAGATGGCAGGATACAGAGTGCAGGTGTTTTCTGACAACAACCAGCGTACGGCCAAGAACGAGGCGCGCTCCAAGAGCCGCGACATCAGTGCTCGCTTCCCTCAATATCGCACGTACGTGATGTATACCTCACCCTATTGGCGCCTCAAGGTGGGCGACTTCAAGACCCAAGCCGAAGCCGAGGCAGCGGCCCATGAGATACGTCAAGCCTTCCCCGCCTACAGCAAAGAGGTGAGAGTGGTGAGAGATAGGATAACCGTACAGAATTGACCCGATGGATAGCAAATATCCCCAAGACATTATTGACCAGATAGCCTCCCACATGGAGAGCATCATTAAGCTGCTGGGCGAAGACCCTAAGCGTGAAGGTCTGCTCAAGACACCTCAACGCGCAGCCAAAGCGCTTTATTATGCCACCGAAGGCTATCGCCACACCCCACAAGAGATTATCAACGAGGCAATCTTCTCCTCGCCCGGCGAGCAGATGATAGTGGTGAAAGATATTGAATTCTATTCTTTCTGCGAGCACCATATCTTGCCTTTCTTTGGCCGGGTATCGGTGGGATATATCCCCACCGACAAGACGATAGGGCTGAGCAAGCTGGCACGCATCGTTGACCTTTATGCCCGCCGTCTGCAAGTGCAAGAAAGGCTCACCACGGAGGTGTGTCGCGAAGTGAGCCAGCGTCTGAATGCAGCAGGTGTGATAGTGACTTGCACTGCGCAGCATCTATGCATGAAGATGAGAGGCGTAGAGAAACAAGATAGCTCCACCACCACGGTGGCCACTGAGGGTCTCTTCAAAGAGCAACCCGAACTGCGCAAGGAGTTTTTTGATGCTATAAAATAACGCTATCTATTACGTAGGGATAGAATCTTTTATCTCCTCAAGCTTCACCAGATTGCTGACGATAGCATAGATGGTAAGGCCTGCCAGAGAGTGGATTTGGAGTTTGGAGGTGATATTGCGCCTGTGGGTCATCACAGTGTTGACCGATACACAGAGTTGAGCCGCTATCTCCTTATTGGAATGGCCCTTAACTAAGGCTATTACAATCTCACGCTCGCGTGGACTTAACTCTTGGGAGCGAGTATCCTCCTCATTATCCGATGCTGCCAGGCGCTGAAGAATAGCCACAAGAGATTCAATAGGGTCGTAGATTGACACTACATCGTCGTAACAACTTCCCAACAACGCAGGCAACGACTGAGAGGTCATGGCAATGATATGACACTCCCGAGGCATGTCGTGGCGCAGCGTCTCCACCAATGGAGGGGGAAAG
Source organism: Bacteroidales bacterium (assembly GCA_020859845.1). GTDB lineage: Bacteria > Bacteroidota > Bacteroidia > Bacteroidales > Muribaculaceae > Paramuribaculum. The sequence goes on along the minus strand of JAJBVL010000106.1, from coordinate 37,905 downwards.
AGAAGCGGCTCGGCTATGATGGCATGGGCATTATGAGCCAGTATTTCATCTACGAGTGTAGGCGAGGGATCGAGCGCCAAAAGCGTAAAAGACGGACTGCGAAGCTGGGAGAGATACGATTGCAGGCCCACCTTGATCCAAGGCGAACCTACAATGACCGCTATTGTAAGATTTGTAATCATCGTCGTCAAGAAGGAGAGCTTAAGCGTGAGGGTCGTGCTCCAGATGATCCACCATCGGTATCAAGAGATGATTTTCAATCTCCGTATGACTCAACAAATCGGCTTCGCAGGAGAAGATATCCACCAGCACGTCATACATCTTGTTGGGCATTGACGTGGTATAGTAGCGCAGGATGATATTTTTCAAGTCGGAGAGACGCGAATCTATCTCTTCATGATGGCGTTGGAAAATGTGGATGTTGTAATCGGTGTGGTTATGGTCGGGGCGCTCGAGAGAGCGTATATAGGGAAACACCGTCGCTTCCTCGTAGGCAAAATGAATTTTTACCTGCTCCACATAGTCATCGAAAAACTTCACTATTGACGGATTGATGTCAGAGTGGCTCTGATCAAGAGCCTGGAGTAGATTGGCGCGGATATGTGGAAATTTGTAGCCCAAGAAGTAGTCGTGGCTGTTGTGGAGAAAGTCCACTATGCCCAGGGTGGCCTTTAGTGTGGGAGCGGGGCGCACCAGTTGGCCAGAGAGAATAAAGTTGACAATCAAGATAAAGGTGTCGAGATCAATGTCATTTTCCCGACACACGTCGGCAATCGTCTTAGAGCCAAAGCCCAATGGAATGGAAAAACGACTAAGAATAGGCAGGATATTGTAATCCTGCCTAATAAGGTCGACCACTGGAAGCTGCGGAGTGACTATTCCCGACAGCGAGGGGGTAGGGCTACTATTTGTCATCGGCTGATGTCTGTCCTTCTTCGGGCTCTTTGTATTCTTTGATGCCAGCCTCCAACAGGAGATTATACCATGAGAAGAGCTTGCGCATGTCGCCAGGATACACGCGGTCAACGTCGTAGTCGGGCACGACCTTAGCGAAGAGGCTGCGCAGAGCTGATTCATCATTGAGGGCTTTCAAGTCGACTGGTTTACCTTCTTGGAGGGTGTGGAGCGAGGTAAGCACATCGGCCAAAGGCACATCGCCTTCGTTGGTATATATTGATATATCGCCAAGCGACACCACCTTGTCGTGGGCGTAGGCTGGCGAGCGTTTGCCAGTGAGCAGCGACTCCACGATAAGCATGCGATTACCATTGCTGACAAGCTTAAAAAGTCCGGGACGCGTTGAGATAGAAACGATTTTCTTTAACATGGAATAATAGGGTGAATTATATAAGGGTTAAAAATCATGGTGCAAATTTAGGAAAAATTCGAGATTAATACGTACTTTTGTTACCCAAAACCCACAAATAGCTTAGCGCCTATGGAGGAAAGATACTTTACTGATGAAGAACGCAGGGAGATGCTCCACAACGTATGGCGTCTCTGCCGCTTGACGCGCCCAATACGCGAGCCAGGCGACATCCCACGGCTCCGCTCCATCATAGAGAAAGGCATTAAAGAGGGCCATTATGGTCGCAACAAGTTTGGCCACAATCTATTGCTCCACAATCTGCTGACAGCCATAGCCCTATGTGAGGGTATAAGCCCCGACCGTAATATGATTACGGCTATCCTGCTCTATCCTCTCTGTGCCAGCCATGCTGTGGAGGTGGAGGAGATAGAGCGTCATTGGGACTCCGACGTGGGCCGACTCATCCGTGGCCTACTTAAAGTGGCTTCGCTCTACGACCGACAGACGGCTGTAGAGAGCGAGAACTTTCGTAAGCTGCTTCTCACCTTTGCCGAGGATATTCGCGTCATCATTATCATGATTGTGGACCGGCAAGTGTTGATGAAGGCCATCAACCACCACCCCGATGAGAAAAGTGTGATGGACGTGGCTTACGAATCCAACTATCTCTATGCCCCCCTGGCTCATCGCCTTGGTCTATACAAGATCAAGAGCGACCTGGAGGACATGTCGCTCAAATATACCAATCGAGAGCTTTACACCCGCATAGCGCGCAAGCTCAACGAGACCAAGGCCAGCCGCGATGCCTACATTGCCGCTTTCATAGCCCCCGTAAAGGCTGAGCTGGAAAGGCACGGCTTGAAATTTGACATCAAGGGACGCACAAAATCAATCTACTCCATCTGGAACAAGATAAAGAAGCAAGCCACCGACATCGACCATATCTACGACCTTTTTGCTATCCGCATCATTCTCGACGTGGAGCCAGAGCGCGAACGTAGCGACTGCTGGATGGCCTACTCCGTGGTGACCGACATGTATCAGCCCAACCCCGCGCGCCTCAAGGACTGGCTTAGCATCCCCAAGAGCAATGGCTATGAATCGCTCCACATCACCGTGAAAGGACCCGATGCAAAATGGGTGGAGGTGCAGATACGTTCGCGTCGTATGGACTTGATAGCCGAGAAGGGCATTGCTGCCCACTGGAAATATAAAGGCATAAAGAGCGAAAACAACCTCGACACGTGGATGAACCACGTGCGCGACATCCTCGAAGCTGCGGAGAGCGGCCCAATGGAACTGATGAAAAACATGAAGATGGACGTCTATAGCAAGGAGGTGTTTGTCTTCACCCCCAAAGGCGATCTCTTCAAGTTGCCTCTGGGAGCATCAGTGCTCGACTTTGCCTTCAATATCCATTCCAAGATAGGTTGTACGTGTGTGGGAGGTAAGGTGAACGGCCGTTCGCGCAAAATCAACTACAAGCTCAAGAGTGGCGACACAGTAGAGATTCTCACCAACGCCAATCAACAGCCCAAGCAAGACTGGCTCTCATTTGTGGTCACCTCTAAAGCTCGCACTAAAATACGACAGACCCTCAACGAGCGAGCCAACCGAGCCGCCGAGCTCGGCAAAGAGTTGCTCCAACGACGCTTAAAGAATCGCAAGATAGAGGTTGAGGAATCGACGCTGATGAAGGTAATCAAGCGCCTTGGCTTTAAGACCATGGGCGACTTCTACAACGAACTGGCCTCAGAGTGCCTCGATGTGAACCGCGTGGTAGCCGAGTATGAGCAGGTGGAACAAATGGCCAAGAGCACCGATGCTGTGAGAAGCGCCGGTGAATTTACCCTACAAACTGCCACAGAAGAGGAGGCCAACCGCAGCGACGACGTACTGGTGATTGGCGACAATGTCAAGGGTCTCAATTATCGCTTGGCGCGTTGCTGCAATCCCATCTATGGCGACGAGGTGTTTGGCTTCATCTCAGCTGAGGGTGTCATCAAGATCCACCGCAAGGATTGTCCCAACGCCGCGCATATATGCTCCAACTATCCCTATCGCGTCATTGCAACTCGATGGTCGGGAAAGGTGGGGCAGCAACTGGCAGCAACGTTGAGGGTAGTGGGCCACGACGACATTGGCATCGTCACCAACATCACCTCTATTATCAACAAAGAGCCTGACGTCACTCTGAGAAGCATAGCCATCGACAGCAACGACGGTCTGTTTCAGGGCCATCTGGTAGTGGGCGTAAGCAATAATCAACAACTAAATAATATCATCAAAAAGATAAAGACAGTAAAAGGAGTAAAAGATGTGGAACGCAGCAAATAATCGCTTGACAAGCTTAGCAGTGGCCGTAATAGCTACAGCTTGGGCCATGGGCCTCACTTCATGTGGCGACAAAGACAAAGAGGCAGCTATTGAGCTCAAGACCCAAGCCACAGAAGCTATGGAGCAAGGGCGCTATGAAGAAGCCATTGCCCTTATCGACTCGATTGACCATGCTTATCCCAAGCAAATCGATATTCGCCGCGAGGCGATGCATCTCAGACCACAGGTGCTGGAGCGGCTGACACAGCGCGAGCTGTCGCGCACCGATAGCCTCTGCGCCATCCTTACGTATAGATGCGATTCGCTCAAGAATACGATGGTCTACGTCAAACAGCCGATTGAGGGCTATTACACTGCCAAATGTATTGAAGGGAAGACCCCTGGCACTGCCTCAGGCCTGTATGCTCGCATGACCAACGAAGGCCTCTTTTATCTGATAGCAAGCTGCACGCAGAACGTGAAGAGTGTGGGAGTGGAGCTTTCAGCTGATGGGGCGACCCTGCGTAGCGCCACTGTAGAGGCTGATGGTGAACTCAACGACCGGAGTCGCGGCGTGGAACTCATCACCTTTACCCCTGCACAAAGCGACACCTTGGGAGCCTTTGTGCTGGCCCACTATCCCTCGCCAATCCAATTGACCTACGTGGCCGACCGTCCTCTCACCATAAAGTTACTGCCACAACAAGCGCAGGCTATAGCTGAGACATACGTCGTGGCCAAAAACCTGCGCGAATTAGGATTGGAGACACGCCGCAAAGCGTATCTTGGACGTCAACTTGATACAGCACGTAGCCAACAGGCACGCACCTTCGAAGAAAGTCCTCAATAATCTCTAAAGAGAGTCATGCGTGCTTAGCCCTTGAGCTTATCTGCAAGATGCTGAGCCGCCTCGGCCCCATTCTCCAGAGTGTGGGCCGCAAACTCTTTTAGTTTCTCCTTTAAGCTTTCGGCTTTCTCCGACACTTCATCCTTAAGGTTGGCGGCCTTTTCGGAGACTTGTTCTTTGATGTTGGCGGCTTGCTCAGCTGCCTGCTCTTTCAAGTCGGCAATCTTCTCAGAAGCTTGCTCTTTCACTGAGGCTATCTGCTCCTGGGCAGAAGCTTTGATGTGGGCTATCTGGTCGTCGGCTGTCGCCTCAACCTTCTCCGCATCAGCCTCAGCCTGCTTTACTTCAGCTTCGGCTGCTACCTTAGCTTCCTGAGCGCTTACCTCGGCTGCTGCCTCAGATATCTGCGCTGCATTCTGTGCAACTTCTTGATTTTTCGTTTCCATAGTTGGGTTTATGTTAGGATAAGACGATTATGTTCTTGAATTTTGGTCATTCAAGAATATAACAACTATGGAGGCAAGGGGTTCAAGCCAGTGTCTTCAACTGATGGGGGTTGCCTACAAGCCACAGTATGTCGTGTGGCTCAAAGGGGGTGTCGCCGCGGGGGGTGATAAACTCCTCATTGCGATTGATGCTTATGAGTAGGGCTTTGTAGCGCGTGGATAGCTGACTTTGAGCCACGGTCTTGCCCACGAGTTCGGATTCGGGGGTGAGTTGGAGTGTGGTGATCTTATAGTCGCTCGCTTTTGGGCCGTCGGTTTTCTCCTCGGGCGACGATTCCACAATGGGAAGCAAGCGCTGTATCTCTTCATCGGTACCTATCACCCCCAGAGTGTCGCCAGGGAATATACGAGTGTCGGCTGAAGGCATGGGAAGAAGGTTGCCACCACGGGTGATGGAGGCTATGTTGGCTCCGTACTTGCGTCGCAGGTCGGCATCTTTGAGCTTAGAGCCTACGAAGGGGCAGTTGTAGCCCACGGTCATATAGGCGAGATGGAGATTGGAGACGATGTTGTTGTTCTTGCCACTACGGCGCAGCTCGCGCTCGTTGAGATTGTCAAGAAACTTGGTCTCTATGGCATTGAGCCGTAGCTTAACTCTCTTGGAGAACACAAAGATAAGCAGGATAAAGATGGCCAAGCCGAAGGTGATACCGACACCGATGGTATAGATAGAGCTTAGCACCCACATCACAAAGCCCAGCGACAAGAGAAAGCGGAAGATGGTCATCACGATGAGCGGCACGTCGAAGCGGGCATTGGTCTGGCGCAGTCGTTGACGTTCTGTCTTTCGCGACGCGGGGTAGGAAAGAGCCACCAAGAAGGGAGCCATAGCTGAGAGTGTGACGAAAGCCCCTATCAAGCGCCCCCATGTAGGAGCTATCTCCTCGAGCCATGGCATCATCCATTGGAGGCTGATAAGCGCTATGGCTATCAAGATAATAGAGTAGAGCATTATACGCCATATATAGCGCTTAAGAATGGAGCGCCACAGCTGACCCGTCTCGCTCTCAGTGGCAGCCTTGTCGGTATAGCGGTCAATGAGAAAGTGAAGACGCTTTGGTAGATGCTTCTCCACAAACTTATAGAAGGGGTCGGCGAGGCGGATAAAGTAGGGAGTGGTGAAGGTGGTCAACACCGAGACTGCCACTACAATGGGATAAATCGTGGGGTCAAGCACGCCGAGCGACATACCCAGAGAAGCTATAATGAAGGCAAATTCGCCTATCTGAGTCAAGGAGAATCCCGCTTCGATAGCCACTCTTAGAGTCTGTCCCGTTACGAGCATACCAAAACTGCCAAATAGTATCATACCAATAATCACTACTACCGACAGGATAAGAATGGGGCCTGCATACTCCACAATGATCGACGGATTGACCATCATACCGACGGAGATGAAAAACACCGAACCAAAAAGGTCCTTGACTGGAGCCGTCACGCGCTCTATGCGCTCAGCAAAGCTGGTGCCAGCGAGGATGGAGCCCATCACAAACGCGCCAAGAGCCAATGAGAAGCCACAGTAGACGGAGAATATCGACATCCCCAGACAGAGACCTATGGAGACAATCAGGAGGGTCTCTGCGTTGAGAAAGCGACGTGTAGAGTTGAGAAGCGAGGGAAGGACAAAGACTCCCACCAAAAACCACATCACCAAGAAGAAAGCCAGCTTGCTGACGCTGTAGAGCATCTCTCCGCCTTCCACACTATTGTTGATGGCAATCGACGAGAGGATTACCATCATCAACACTGCAAAGAGGTCCTCTACAATTAGCACGGCAAATACTAAAGAGGCAAACTTGCGCTGAGCCAACCCCAGATCGTTGAAAGCCTTGATGATAATCGTGGTAGACGACATTGAGAGCATTCCTCCAAGAAAGAGGCTGTTGATGTGACTAAAGCCTAAGAAGTGGCCAACGGCAAACCCCACACCCATCATACCTATCACGATGATCATCGCGGTAACGATGGCAGAGCCTCCTGCGTTGAGCAGCTTCTTAAAGCTAAACTCCAAGCCAAGCGAGAAAAGAAGGATGATAATCCCTATCTGAGCCCAGAAGTCGATGTTGCTCTCGGTAGTGACCGAGGGAAGGTATTCAAAGTTTGGGCTCGCAAGAAAACCAGCAACTATATAGCCCAACACAACTGGCTGCTTTAGCCACTTGAAGAGCACCGTGGTGACGGCGCCCAGGATGAGTATAAAGGCGAGGTCGCTAATAAGGCTTTCAATATTCATCTCGGCTGCGGCCGAAGCGGTGACTGAAGCAAGTATCATGTGATGGTAGATGGATAGAATAATAGAGAGATAGAGGGGTAGAGAGATAGAGGGATTAAGAGGGCATCTGATTGGCTACGGAGACTGAAATAGTGGGGTGGAGTGTACGCATCTCGGCGAAGAGAGCCACATAGTCGATGGTATCCTTCACGAGCACAATGAGATTGAACTGCGTCTCTGGCTTCTCGTAGTCATACTCCAAGTAGACGTTGTTAAGATGTACATGATGCTTAGCAAGACATTCTCTATACTCCTCCACATCCTCCACAATCTCGGATACCCGTAGAGAGATGATTCTCGTCTGCCATCCCACATGCACTCTACGCTCAAACTGTTCAAGCCAGAGCAGAATAAACAGGACGAAGCCGGTGGCTACTATAGCCACCAAATAGAGCCCTACACCCACAGCCATACCGAGAGTAGCCACCATCCATATGCCGGCTGCGGTGGTCAATCCACGCACCGAGCCGCGCATCTGTATGATGGCGCCCGCGCCCAAAAAACCTATTCCCGACACCACCTGAGCTGCTATACGTCCAGGGTCGCCATTCTTAAGTCCGAGATATTCCTGTGGGACATAGATGGAGAGCAGCATAGCCAGAGTGGCGCCCATAGAGATAAGCGCAAAAGTACGCAGGCCAGCTATCTGCCCCTTGCGTTTGCGCTCAAGCCCTATGAGGCTCCCAAGCACCATGCTCAAGCAGAGCTTAAAGATAGCGCTGACCGGGGTAACCTCCAATGCGTTGATGGCATTATAAAAGTCGCTAAGCCACTCCATCATATTCGGTGGATATCAATCATTTTTTGAGGGTAAACTGGCGAGATACCAAGCGGAAGTTGTCGGCAAAGAGTTCTACCGTATAGTCGCCAGGAGTAAGAGCAGTGTTGACATCCCAATACATCGTGACAGCCATCTCTTCGCCTGCGTACTCGATGGTCTTCTTGGCCGTGCAAGGCACTTGGGCACCCTCAAAGTCAAAGCTTCCAGCATTGCCTAAAAGCGACCCTTCAGGGCTGACAATACGGAGATAGATCACCTTCGATCCTACAGGAGTGGAGTTGTTTTGTGGGATTGTAAACGACACACACAGCTGCTTAGCCTTGGTAATATTTTTCTCCGTCTTGCCGTTTTTCTTCAAGCCTACGATGGAGAGCCCCGTGACGTTGAGCTTCTCCGCAAGGGTCATGCGTTCAGAGAGATGCTCGTTTTTGCGTTCCACTTCGCGCACCTGAGTCGACAGAGCTTGATTGCGCTCACGTATCTGAGCGTTTTCGGTCTTAAGCTCTGCATTCTCACGCCCCAGCGAATCCACTTGAGCTATATAGTGGCGCAGAAGACCACGCAGGGTGGCAATCTCGCTTTCGAGCTCAGCAATGCGCTTTTTGCTCTTAGCCTTCTCCGAGTTGAGCTCTTGGAGCAGCTGTTCTATCTTGCTCTTAGCGGCAGTATACTTGGCATAAATAGTGTCGCTGGCCATCATAGCAGCCTGGTCTTCATACTGAGCAAACTGATTGTTGATGGCCTCAAACTCGTTGGCCAGCTGAAGTTGTTCGTTGGTGAGTTGAAGCTGCTCGTTTTGGAGCTGAGCTTCATTGACCTGCATCTTAAGGCTCGACACCTGAAAGATGCTGACAATGACAGCCACTACGAGAAGCGCCACCAGACCGATGGCCAACCAGAGCAGGGTAGATTTTTTCTGATTCATATCTTGAAGGATGTTTTCTTTTTCGAGAGATAGTGATTACATGCCACGTCCATGGCAATTCTTATATTTCTTACCGCTGCCACAGGGGCAAGGATCGTTGCGTCCAATCTTAGGGCCACCCTTTACTACGGGCATAGGGCGTTGCTTCTCGCCTTGGGGCGCCGAAGCAGCAGCACGCTGAGCCGCCTCGCCTGGAAGACCAGAAGGAGTGGCTCCCGGTCGCGAAGTGCGCAGGTTGGAGTAGTCGGTGTGGGTACGCGGCATAGCTCGCTGGATATTAGGCTGAGGCTTAGGAGCTGGAGCCGCTGGCGCTGGGGCCCCCTGGTCGCCATTGGGCTGAGCTGATGGTGCTTGCTGTTGCTGCTGAGCCTGCGGGTTAGGCATCGGCGGACGCTGCTGGATAAATATCTGGCCACGCATCAGAGCGGAGATGACCTTGACGTTGAGATTGTTGAGCATCTTCTCAAAGAGGTGGAACGACTCAACCTTGTAGATAACCAATGGGTCTTTCTGCTCGTAGCTAACATTTTGCACCGACTGACGTAGCTGATCCAGTTCGCGCAGGTGCTCCTTCCACAGTTCGTCGATAGATACCAGCAGGAGGGCCTTATGCCACTCTTTGACAATGGTCTTACACTGCGAGTTGTAAGCCTCCATAAGGTCAACTGGGAGATTGAATATTCGCTTACCATCAGTGATAGGCACGAGGATGCGGCCGTTCATGCCACGATTCTCCACACAGTCGTTGATCACGGGCAAAGCCACGTCGACAATGCGTTGGCTCTTGCGGTCGAAGGCTGCTATGGCAGCATCGTGGATCTTCTCGATGGCGTCTTCCTTGGCCATGTTGCGATACTCCTCCTCGGTGAAGGGAGCTTCGATAGAAAGTATCTTGAAGAGCTCCAGCGCCAGCTCGGGATAGTCGGCGGGGGAGTCGTAGTTGTTGACAAGATTCTCAATCGTGTCGTAGAACATATTGGCGATATCGATACCGATTCGCTCGCCAAGCAGAGCATGGTGACGGCGAGTATAGATATAGGTACGCTGCTTGTTCATCACGTCGTCGTATTCCAGCAAGCGTTTGCGGATGCCAAAGTTGTTTTCTTCCACACGCTTCTGAGCATTTTGGATAGCTCGGGTCACCATCGACGACTCTATCACCTCGCCCTCTTTGAGACCCATGGTGTCAAGCATCTTCATGACGCGGTCAGTGGCAAACAGACGCATCAACTGGTCTTCAAACGACACGTAGAACACCGAAGAGCCTGGGTCGCCTTGACGGCCTGAACGGCCACGCAGCTGACGGTCGACACGGCGCGATTCGTGACGTTCTGTGCCGATGATGGCCAATCCGCCAGCAGCCTTCACTTCCTCAGGTAGCTTGATGTCCGTACCACGTCCTGCCATATTGGTAGCGATAGTCACTGTGCCAGCCTTACCAGCTTGTGCCACGATTTCGGCCTCCTTCTGGTGGAGCTTGGCGTTGAGCACGTTGTGGGGTATCTTGCGCATGGTGAGCATACGGCTCAGGAGCTCAGAGATTTCGACCGAGGTGGTACCCACCAGCACAGGACGTCCCAGTCCCACGAGGCGCACTATCTCGTCGATTACAGCGGCATATTTTTCTTTCTTGGTCTTGTAGACGCGGTCGTCCATATCTATACGAGCCACAGGCTTGTTGGTAGGGATGGTGACTACATCAAGCTTATAGATGTCCCAAAACTCACCAGCCTCCGTCTCGGCTGTACCGGTCATACCGGCCAGCTTGTGATACATACGGAAGTAGTTTTGCAGGGTGATGGTGGCAAAGGTCTGTGTAGCAGCCTCGACCTTCACGCCCTCCTTAGCCTCAATGGCTTGGTGAAGGCCATCGGAGTAGCGGCGCCCTTCCATGATACGTCCAGTCTGCTCATCCACGATTTTAATCTTGTTGTCGTCGATGACATACTCTACATCCTTCTCAAAGAGGGTGTAGGCCTTCAGAAGTTGAGTGACGGTGTGAACGCGCTCGGCCTTGATAGCATAGTTTTGCATGAGCTCGTCCTTGCGTTGCTGTCGCTCGGCCAGATCGGCAATATGCTCAGCCTCGCTAAGCTGGGCAGCAATGTCGGGAAGCACGAAGAATTGAGGGTCGGAACTGGTACCGGTCAGCAAGTCGATACCCTTGTCGGTAAGCTCTACGCTGCGGTTTTTTTCATCGATGACAAAGTAGAGTGGGTCAGTGGCCTTTGGCATCTCGCGTGAGTTGTCTTGCAGATAATAGGCCTCGGTCTCCAGAAGGATGTTTTTCATACCCTCCTGGCTCAAGAACTTGATGAGAGCGCCATTCTTTGGCAATCCCTTGAAGGCACGAAAGAGCAGGAGAGCACCCTCTTTTCTCACCTCCTTGTCGTCGGATGTCAGTTTTGCCTTGGCTTCGCTGAGACACTGGGTGACGAGGCGGCGCTGGGCTGTGACGACCTTCTCCACGTTGGGACGATACTCGTTGAAGAGCTGGTCGTCGCCCTTAGGCACCGGACCCGATATGATAAGCGGCGTACGGGCATCATCTATAAGCACCGAGTCGACCTCGTCGACTATGGCATAATAATGCTTGCGCTGCACCATGTCGTCGGGGGCCATAGCCATATTGTCGCGGAGGTAGTCAAAGCCGAACTCGTTGTTGGTGCCAAATGTGATGTCGCAGTTGTAGGCTTTGCGGCGAGCAGCGGTGTTGGGCTGATGCTTGTCGATACAATCCACCGATGAGCCATGGAACATATAGAGCGGCCCCATCCACTCCGAGTCGCGCTTGGAGAGGTAATCGTTGACGGTCACCACATGCACTCCGCGACCCGACAACGAACGCAAGAACACGGGCAGGGTTGCCACCAGCGTCTTACCTTCGCCTGTAGCCATCTCGGCAATCTTGCCTTGATGGAGAGTGACGCCACCGATGAGCTGTACATCATAGTGGATCATGTCCCACTTTATTTCGTTGCCGCCAGCCATCCAGCGATTGCGATAGATGGCCTTGTCGTCTTCGATGCTAACGAAGTCGCGCCCCTCGGCGGCGAGGTCCCGGTCCATCTGAGTGGCAGTGACCACTACAGTCTCATTTTTGGCAAAACGAGCAGCCGTCTCGCGTATGGCTGCAAACACCACAGGGAGATGCTCGTTGAGTTTGTCCTCAATCACGTCGAGGATATGCTTTTCGCGCTTGTCGATGTCGTCCCACAGGGGTTGACGCTGGTCAAATGGTAGGTCTTCAATCTTTATCTTGGTAGCAGCAATCTCTTGCTCATCGGGGGCGATGGCTTGCTTTATGTCGTCGCGCACAGCCTGTACGGCAGCGCGGAGCTCGTCGTTGGTTTTACTCTCCATCTCTGGGCCGAGGGCCTTAATACGATCCACGATGGGTTGTATCTCTTTGAGGTCGCGAGTAGATTTGTTGCCAAATATCTTGCTAAGGAAGCTGGTGATTGACATTGTTTAGTTTTGGTGTATGATGGGGTAAATGGTTGTTAAGTTATATAATATCTCTTGTAGACGGTGACTACCGCTGCTTGAAGCGTAAAGCAGGAAGGCTAGCTGCATTCGGAGAGCGTATACGCAATAGTCGTGCCAAAGAGGGTGCCAGTACGCGTGCATCTACCGTCTCTTCTATCTGCGTTGGCTCCAAAGGCGGCCATAAGATAAATGCCGGAGAGGGCGAGAAGGTTTCGTTGGCCACGCGTGAAGGGCCACCCATGGCATCGTCGAGCACCTCCCAGCCAGGGGTGACGCGGATTATCAAGTCGCCGGCTGAAGCCGCGTCGGTATTGCGTCGCAAAGCCACGCCATTGTCGCCAGCGCGGCCTGCAATGATGTCGTCGATGGTATACACCTCGCTTATGCCGCTCATCTTAGCCAAGAAGGTGGCAGCCTCAGAGCGTACTATCACCACGTCGAGGCCACGTTCGCGTATCAGAGGTGTGTTGAGGTAAAAGTTGCCGTTGTGAAAGCCGTTGATCCATTCTCCGTTGCCGTAAAGCCCTATAAGGTAGGCGTTGAGCAAAGCCATGGCCTTGCGTGTGGAGAATTGGCCGGTAGGTATAGCCCATTTCTCATCTTCCAGCTTGTAGGAGGGTTGAGATGGGAGTCCTACTACGTAGATAAGAGCCTTGTCGCTCCCCACGCGGGTGTCGATAGCCTTGAAGAGGCGCGAGAGGTCGCGGTCAAGGCGTAGGTAGCTATCCATCGTCTCCACGCGATTGTCGGGGAGCTTGCCATAGGCAAAGGGGTCAAGATCATACCCAAGATTGAGGAGATCCATCACCCCACGCTTACCAAGCTGAAGATTTTCGATATACTCGATGGCCAGCGACGTCACTTCGCGATTGGCCACGGGCGATGACTTAAAGGCTTTGTAGCGGTCAACATCCTTGCGGCCAAAGGTGTGGCGAAAGGGGTAGGGACGTCGATACTCGGGCACGTCGGGATAAAAGCTGAGCTCCATCGATGGGCTCCAAGAGGCCGTGTCGATAACGGCCGTGAGAGGGGCCTGATAGTTGCGCATCACCACGGGCGATGGCAGATCCTTATAATAGGTCGTAGTGGCCCACTTACCTGTGTGGTCGGTAATCCACACAGCGCTATTCCCGGCATGTCCTGCCGAGATGATTGATTGCTGATGGTTGGGGACAATTGAGTAGACACCCCCCACGCCGTCAGCGTCGAGGCGTATCTCATCGGCCAATGTCGACACCTTGATGGCTCGTGGAGAATAAGTCTCGTCGGTAAAATTGCCAAGTGTAGTCTCATCAAGCAGCACGTCGGAGCCAAAGCGTCGCTCCACATTGTATATGTCCTTAGAAGGAATGCCATTGACCGATGGCGAAGCCCCAGTATAGATAATGGCAGCGGCGGCCGTAGGGTCTATTTCAGGCCCATAGTCAATATTGCTAATGGTGACGCCATTCTCCATTAGACGCTTGAAGCCGTCGTCGACAAAGTAGTCGTAGAGTAGATGCAGATAGTCTTCGTTGAGCCCCTCCACCATGATACCTACCACCAGCCCTGGGCGCATGGGCGCCGACTTATGGTCGGCGGCAACAGTGGTGGGCATCATCACCGGGGTATAAAGGCCTATTAGCGCTGCACACGCCAAGCCTATGGCTCGGTTATGGGATATTTGGAAGTTACGTCTCGTTTTCTTTGACATCGATATATGTAGATATAGCTCATGGAGCGGGTGGCATCGGCAAGCACTAATGGAAGGAAAGCCCAATTGCCGCTCTGCTCCGAGAGCATCCAGAGGATGGCAAACGCCAATAAAGCTGCAAAGTTAGCAAAATGATAGCATAATAAAAAATTTCTTGCCTTTTTTAACCAGACAGTCACTGTCACTATCAAGCAGAAGGGATTGAGCCATAGGAGCAAGAGATTGGGCGAGGCTGCTTCGTGGACCGAGATAAAAACCAAGAAGGCTATCACACATCCAGCAAGGCCATACACAGAGAAGAGCACACAGTCAAGCCAGCGCGACGACTGTATGCGCTTCACATCGCGATAAGTGACCCCAGCCACTATCAAGAGCACCAAGATACTAACAGCCAACGGCGTAAAGATAAAGGGGGTAGGGGGAAGCACTATCTCCTTATCCGAGCCTTCCACAAGCACTATGCTCTCCTTGACGAGTGGATACTTCATCTCGCCTTGAGAGGCTACGATGGCGTTGGCGGCCATCTGCTCAAGAGCTACTGGCGCAAATGCTATCTCATCGGGAGCCAAGGGATAGTCGATGCCGCTGCCAAGTGCCAAGTCGATACCAAATTGATACCATGGGTAATGAGCATGGTAATGACGCATAACGTTGCGAAATGTCAACTCGCGGCCTGAATCGGTCACTTCAGGATACCGGATCACAACAATAGTGTCAGGGGCCAAAGCTTTCTGCACGAGGAGCCACGGGCGTGTAGCACAGTTGTCCTTCACATAGTTGTAGCGATACACACGGTTGGCAGGCTCAAGATTGCGCTCCACGAGCTTCACCACCTTTATGGCCTGCTCCGGTGTGAGGTTAAGCACTTGCTCCACCACTTTTCGCCCCTCGCGCTTATAAGGATATAGAAAAGCAGGGGTAGGAGCCACGCCCACACAATAGTCGGTCTCACCCTTAGTGAAACGGTAGACAAATCCTGGTGAATCGAAGTCGAATAGTCCCCAATTAGCCACCACGTCGACGTCTTCGCCTTGGATGCGTAAGCCCGAATGACCTTCGAGCTGGTAAATCTCTTGGCCTGGAGCACAGGTGATAAGGCTTATCTGATAGGGGGCAGTTGAGGGAGCGATGCAATCGTCGGGAGTCTGCTGCCCCCAGGCTGGTAGAAAAGAGTATAGCGACAATGCAAGCATCGTCGCTATACGCCATATGTAGATATGTTGTGGATTCATTGTTTACATTATGCCACGCTCGCGGAGGCGCACTTGCCAAGCCCACGCCGAACGCATTGTGTCATCGATAGGTGTTTCAGCCTTCCAACCAAGCACGGTGTTGGCATACGTAGGGTTGGCCCAAACCTTCTCGATATCTCCCGAGCGACGACCCACAATCTTGTGAGGCACCTTGACACCTGTGGCACGTTCAAATGCGGCGATAAGCTCCTTCACCGAGAGGCCTACGCCAGTGCCAAGGTTGAAGATTTCGATTTTAGCCTCGCTCTTGTCTTCAAGCATACGCTCAATGGCAATCACGTGAGCCTTGGCCAGGTCGACAACGTTGATGTAGTCGCGGATACAAGAGCCGTCGGGGGTGTTGTAGTCGTCGCCAAACACGCTGAGCTCCTTGCGGATACCCATAGCAGTCTGGGTCACGAAGGGGATAAGGTTTTGAGGCACTCCATTTGGAAGCTCGCCTATCTCAGCCGAGGGATGAGCCCCTACGGGGTTGAAGTAGCGTAGAATAACGCTCTTGATAGGAGCGCCAGCGTTGATCACGTCGGTGATAATCTCCTCGGAGATCTGCTTGGTGTTGCCATAAGGCGAGGTGGCCTTCTTAATGGGGCTCTGCTCGGTGACGGGATTGACATCGGGCTCGCCATAGACGGTGCAAGAAGAGGAGAACACTATACCCTTCACATGATTTGGGGGCATAAGCTCCAAGAGATTCATGAGGGTATTGAGGTTGTTGCGATAATACAGGATAGGCTTCTGCATCGATTCGCCAACAGCCTTACTGGCGGCAAAGTTGATGATACCACGGATGTCGGGATAATCGGCAAAAAGCTTCTTGAGAGCGTCAAGGTCGGTGCAGTCGGCCTCAACAAAGTCAGGGCGCTGGCCAGTGATACGCTCAATGCCGTCGAGCACATCGCGATTGCTATTGGAGAGATTGTCGATAATCACTACGGGATAGCCAGCCTGCTGGAGCTCCACCACGGTATGCGAGCCGATATAGCCCGTACCGCCGGTAACTAAAATCCTGTCTTTTTTCATAATGAAGGGGGTGTTAGATTTTTATGTGATGAGGATGTGCAAATTTAAGGAGTTTTCTTCATTCGTGCAAGCGTATCCACGTGCATCTGACACTTTTTGCAGTCGAATCGGAGCAAAAACTCATCGTTGTCGCCTTGGAGGGTGAGAGGCTCTGGCCATTCACGTCCCTGAGGGGTCTTCAGGCAATGGCCCAGCTCTCGGCGAAGGCAATAGCGAGTGGTCATGACGGTCAATGGTCCGCGAGGCGCGTCGGAAGCCTTAATCACTTCCAAGGCTGGCTGAATCTCCCGAGCACCATGGTCGCGATAGAAATCGCTGGCACGGCTGTTTGACACGTTGTCGTGATACGTGAGCCTGGTTTCTTTAGCTCCTTCTTTAAGGGTAGCCTCCATCTTCTCCGGCAATCGGTAATCGTAGGGATACAGGGCCTGAGCAACCCTGTCAAGGGCCTCCAGACATTCGCGTCGGAGCGAGCTGATCGTGCTGATAGGAATAAAGAGATTGCCTGCTATATCGGTGACGGAGGTCACTTCATAGATGGTGCCTCCAGTCTTTGACAGAGCATCGCGCCGTGCCTCCTCTTGAGGCTGCTTGGCCTGCTGATACTCTATCTCTCTATCTACAGAAACGCGGCAACCACGTTCATCCTCGGCTATCAACGCAATGCCCCAGCCACATCTCTTCAGCGTGAGGGTGAGTTTGAGCCGACGCTGTGCTGTAGGTCCTTGCAGTCGCTGTTGCCACTCCTTGTCGTGATTGCGATACAACACTGCACCCACTGGAGGATTGACCGCGGTGGCAGGAAACAGTCGGTTGCCATCCACTCGGTTGAGCCTAAAGCCGCAGTAACGGCCCTCGGGGTCAAAGTAGCCTAGACCGTCGCCATTGGCAAGCGGCTGGGTTAGGGTGGCAAGTAGATAGCGAGGAGTGGCGCGTTGTATGCGCCCCACTTTCTCGCCTTGCCACTTAGGGGTGGCCAGCGAAGCCATTCCTGAGCTGGTGGTTTTATTGGTGGTAAAATAAGTGGTAAATCCGCGATTGAAACTCTTCTCGAGGTTTGGGGTAAAGGTTATTGTAGAGGAGCCATAGGATGAGCGCTCATAAATATGAGGCTCTTGGGCTATGGCGTCGTCGATAATACGCCGATAGGCGGCCACTACATTCTTCACATAGCCAGCATCCTTCAGGCGCCCCTCAATCTTAAATGAAGAGACCCCAGCGTGGAGGAGCTCGTGGATAAGCGCCGAACGATTAAGATCGCGCAGCGACAACAGGTGGCTGTCTTTCATCACCACTCTCCCTGAGCCATCGCGTAGGGTGTAAGGCAATCGGCATAGCTGAGCACACTCTCCGCGGTTGGCGCTGCGACCGCGCGTTAAGCAACTGGCTTGGCAGTCGCCGCTATAGCTGACACATAGCGCCCCATGGATAAAGACCTCAACCGGCACGCTTACAGCCTGACATATCTGCTCGGTCTCTTGTAGCGATAGTTCGCGCGCTATCACCAATTGTGAGAAGCCTACATCCTGCAAGAAGCGCGCTTTCTCGGGTGTGCGGATATCACACTGTGTGCTGGCATGCAAAGCAATAGGAGGGATGTCGAGACGCAACACCCCCAGGTCTTGCACTATTAGGGCATCAACCCCTCGACGATAATACTCCTTAACGAGCCGCTCGGCCTCGGCAAGTTCATGCTCATAGATGATGGTGTTGAGTGTAGCGTAGACTTTGGCTCTGAAAGGGTGAGCACACTCCACCACGCGGCTGATGTCGTCAAGGGTGTTGGTGGCTGAGGCTCTCGCCCCAAAGGCTGGCCCCCCAATATATACCGCATCAGCCCCATGAAGGATGGCTTCGATAGCCGTAGAGGCGTCGCGTGCCGGTGCTAAAAGCTCTATCTTACGTGGGGCCGGAGATGAAGGCATAATAATGGGGATTAGTGAACCAGTTTTAGAAAGGCTTGAGGCACCGGGGTGGAGAAGCTCATCTGCTTGCGAGTGATGGGATGAGCAAAGCGTAACGTCTGAGCGTGAAGAGCCAAGCGGTGGATAGGGGAGACATGGCCTCCATATCGGCGATCGCCAGCTATGGGATGACCCAGGTCCTTCATATGGACACGTATCTGATTTTTTCGGCCTGTGTCGAGTTGTACTTCCATCAAGGCATAATCCTTGTTTTTCTTCAAGGTCTTATAGCGAGTGACGGCGAGCTGCCCCTCCTCAGGATTGTCGGTGGAATACACCTCGTAGCGCGAATTTTCAGCAAGATAGCTCCTCACCGAGCCTTCTTCAGGGTCGGGAGCTCCCCCTTCCACCACGGCAAGATACTTGCGCTCGAGCACCATATTATTCCAGTTGTGTTGCATCTTCTCCTTTGCCTCCTGAGTCTTGGCAAACATCATGAGGCCCGAGGTGTCGCGGTCGAGGCGATGTATTATGAAGAGCTTGTTCTGAGGGTTGCTCCATTTCACGTAGTCGCGAAGGATAGAGTAGGCGGTACCTTCCTTCACCTTGTCGGTGCCCATCGACAGCAGGCCATAGCCCTTGTTGACCACTATTATATCGTCGTCCTCATAGAGCAGCTGCAAGCGTCGATGGTAGAATACGCGAAATTCGCGTGTAAGGTTGACCTTCACCTCGTCGCCCTCCTTAAGCGGCGTGTCAAACTGTCGGGTAGGGACCCCGTTGATCGCCACCTGGTTGTGGCGCAGCAGTTCCTTTACGGTAGTGCGATTGCGCTGGGGCATCGACTGCTGGAGAAATTCCATAAGCGTAGTCTCTGACCCTACGGGATAGGTCTCTATTTTGTCGGGGACAAAGCCCTGACGCTCCGCTCCTGGCTTATGATTGAGAGCTTTTCTTGCCATAATGCTATTTTTTCTTCGAGAATCGCCGCGAAGGCTTCTTTGGCGCTGCATCTTGCTCCTGGATGAGCTTCTGGCAGTCTTCAAAGGTTAGCGCTGCAGGATCGGCAACGTTCTTCGGTATTTTATAGTTGCTTTTTTTGTAAGAGATATACACTCCAAAGCGGCCGTTGAGGATCTGCATATCCGGATCTTCCTCAAAGGTCCTTACCAGCTTCTTTTTATCAGCCTCGCGCTTTGCCTCGATGAGTTGAATTGCCTCTTCAAGGGTAATGGTGAGGGGTGACATATCCTTGGGGATTGACACAAACTTCCCATCATGGCGAATGTAGGGCCCAAAACGTCCTATAGCGGCCGTCACTGTCTTGTCTTGATACTGGCCAAGAGTGCGTGGAAGGTCAAAGAGTTTCAAAGCCTCTTCAAGCGAGATGTCGTAGACGCTTTGCTCCTTGCGCAGCGAGGCAAAGCGAGGCTTCTCTTCATCCTCAGCATCTCCAATCTGCACCACAGGCCCAAAGCGACCTATCTTCACGGACACTCTCTTGCCCGATTCAGGATCTATGCCAAGGATACGCTCTCCCACCTTATGGTCGAGGCGCGTCTCGTCGGCTTTCACCACTTCGGGGTGAAACACGTCGTAGAAGTGGGTAATCTCCGAATGCCAAGGAGTGGTGCCATCTGCAATGGCGTCAAATCGCTCTTCGATATCGGCTGTGAAATTGTAGTCGAGCACGTTGGGAAAGTATTCTGTCAAGAATTGATTCACCACGGTACCAATATCTGTCGGTATGAGTTTTCCCTTGTCGCTGCCCACGGTCTCGGTGCGGGTATCCACTGATATTTTGCCGTCTTTGAGGGTCATCACTTGATATTGGCGTTCCTCTCCTGGGCGGTCACCCTTCACTATATACTCGCGATTTTGGATTGTAGAGATAGTGGGAGCATAGGTCGAGGGACGCCCGATGCCCAGCTCCTCCATTTTCTTTACGAGTGTAGCCTCAGTGTAGCGTGGTGGATGTTGGGTGAAGCGTTCAGTACCAGTTATAGCCGCTGCATCTACTCTATCACCTACGGCCAGTGGTGGAAGCGAAGGCTCCTGACTTTCGTCGAGGACATCATCGCTGCTTTCCATATATACCCTCAAGAAACCATCAAACTTTATCACCTCTCCGCTCACAGTGAAGTGTTCTGGGCGGGTAGATGGTTGGATGTCGACGGTAGTCTTCTCAATCTCTGCATCGGCCATCTGGGAGGCTATCGTGCGACGGCGGATCAGGGTGTAGAGTCGCTGCTCTTGCTGAGAGCCGTCGATTGTGGCTTTATCAATATAGGTGGGACGGATAGCTTCATGGGCTTCCTGGGCCCCCTTTGATGAGGTGTGGAAATGGCGCTCGTGGAGATACTCGGGACCAATGTTGGTGGTAATCTCCTTGGCTATAGCATTGAGGGCCAACTGAGAAAGATTGACCGAGTCGGTACGCATATAGGTAATATGTCCAGCCTCGTAGAGACGCTGTGCCACCATCATCGTCTGAGCCACCGTGAAGCCCAGTTTGCGCGAGGCCTCCTGTTGAAGTGTAGAGGTAGTAAATGGAGCCACAGGACTTTTCTTCAAAGGCTTGACATTGACATCAGTGACCTCAAATGTTGCCTTGGCGCAATCATCGAGAAAGGCCTTAGTGGCTGCGGAGGTTGGTAGGCGCGTGGAAAGCTCGGCCTTCACATCGCGACCAGATGCGGTGGCAAACACTCCATTTACACGAAAATAGGGTTCGCTCTTAAACTCCTTTATCTCGTTTTCGCGCTCCACGATAAGCCTGACAGCCACCGACTGCACACGTCCTGCCGACAGAGCCGGCTTAATTTTCTTCCAAAGCACTGGCGAGAGCTCAAATCCCACGATACGGTCAAGCACACGGCGCGCCTGCTGAGCATCCACTCGGTTGAGGTCTATGGCGCGTGGATGGGCAATAGCGTAGAGGATAGCATCCTTGGTGATCTCGTGAAACACTATGCGCTTCGTAGTCTTAGGATCAAGCCCAAGCACTTCTGAGAGGTGCCATGCTATGGCTTCTCCCTCACGGTCTTCATCGGAGGCGAGCCATATTGTCTGGGCATCCTTGGCTGCAGCTTTGAGTTCGCGCACCAATGATGCTTTCTCAGCTGGCACTTCGTAGATAGGCGTTATGTCGTTGCCTTTCTCAATACTGATGCCTTTCTTGCTAAGGTCGCGTATGTGGCCATAGCTTGACATCACTTTATAGTCCTTGCCAAGAAATTTCTCTATTGTTTTAGCTTTTGCTGGCGACTCAACGATGACGAGGTTTTTAATCATGACGGGTGTCGAGGGAGAATTTTTGTTTCCCTATCGGGAAGCGTTAATAAATGTGAGGCTCGACGTGGCGAGCGCGTGAAAAAATTTTCGGCGCAAAATTATGAAAAGAAATTCATTAAGTGGGGCAAAAAGCCCCACTTTTTTACGTCCGTAAAATAAATATGCTTATTATCAAGAATATAGCAGACCTTTGCTGACAGTCTGTGCAGCATCAGCTCCTCTATCTTCGGCTGCAATCTGCAAAGCAAAGGCAAAAACAGAAGCCGGTCCATTGCCTGTCACGACGTTGCCATCCACTACTACACGAGCATCTACTGGGGTGGCTCCTCCTTGCTTCAAGCCAGCTTCAAAGCCAGGATAAGCCGTAGCTTTGCGGCCTTTAAGAATACCCAGAGGTGCCAGCACCACAGCTGGTGAGGCACAGATAGCTGCTATGTTACCGCCACGAGCGTTTTGTGTCTGCAGGGCTTGTGTGAGGGGCTCGCAAGCAGCGAGGTTTGTAGCTCCAGGCATACCGCCAGGGAGAATCATCCAATCGGCCGTAGAGAAGTCGACCATATCGAGAATGGTGTCGGCCACCACTGTAATACCATGGGCGCCAACCACTTCGGCTACTTCGAGGATGGATACTGTAGTAATCTCCATACCGGAACGACGGAGAACGTCAACAGTGCCAAGGGCTTCGACTTCTTCGAATCCAGGGGCAAGAAAAACAAAATTGGCCATGAGAGTGTCTGATGAGAGTTTTGAAAAAGTGTTTTGGTTATTGTTTTGAGTTTGTTCTCACAAAGTAAAGCAAAAAAGGCGAGATAAGTTCATGGTTTAAGGAGGATTTTTGTTGTTGCTCCATTTTTTTGCTTAATTTTGTGGTCTAAATTAGAGGACAGACATTAGAATTTAGACTTTTCTTAATATGACCGACAACTCTATAGCCGCTCCAGCTCCTGCTCCATCGCCCTCCGCTTCAGCACCCATCTATGCCGATGATGATAAGAAGGTGCTCCGCACCGAGAATCTTGTCAAGAAATATCGCCAGCGTACGGTGGTCAATCACGTATCGATTGATGTGACCCAAGGCGAGATTGTGGGACTGTTGGGCCCTAATGGAGCAGGGAAGACTACCACGTTCTATATGACCGTGGGCCTTATCACCCCTAACGAGGGCGAAATCTTCCTCGACGACTTGAACATCACGAAGTATCCCGTCTATAAACGCGCTCAGAATGGCATCGGCTATCTAGCACAAGAGCCATCGGTGTTTCGCAAGATGAGCGTAGAGAATAATATCCGCTCCGTACTGGAGATGACCAACACTTCGAGAGAGTATCAGCGCGAGAAACTCGAAAGCCTCATTGCAGAGTTTCGCTTGGAGAAGGTGAGAAAAAATCTTGGCGACCAGCTGTCGGGCGGTGAGCGACGCCGCACCGAGATAGCGCGATGCCTCGCCATAAATCCGCGCTTTATCATGCTCGATGAGCCTTTTGCTGGTGTCGACCCCATTGCCGTAGAGGATATCCAGTATATAGTCTATAAGCTAAAGGAGAAAAACATCGGCATCCTCATCACCGACCACAACGCTCCCGAGACACTCAGCATCACCGACCGTGCCTACCTCCTCTTTGAGGGCAAGATCCTCTTTCAGGGCACATCGGAGGAACTAGCCGAGAATCCCGTAGTGCGCGAGAAATATCTAGGGCGCGGCTTCGTCTTCAATCGCAAGAAGTTTGATTGAGGATTGCTATTTGATGCCTCGCTTGTTGAGGGCTGCTTGATAGCGCCGAGCGTTGGCCATATGAGTGGCATAATCTGTAGCGAAGTTATGACGCCCTGAAAAGTCCTCCTTAGCACACATATATAAATAAGAGTGGTCGGGAGCATCGAGCACAGCATCAATCACTGCTGGCGCCACCACTCGTATAGGTCCTGGAGGCAACCCCTTATGGAGATACGTATTATAAGGTGAAGGCGTGGATAGATGCTTGTTGAGAATACGCCGAAGGCTGGGGTCGCCGGTAGCAAACTTCACAGTTGGGTCGGCCTGCAGGAGCATCCCCTTCTTCAAGCGATTGAGATAAAGACGAGCTATCACTGGATGCTCGTCGCTCTTGGCCGACTCTTCGGCCACAATAGAGGCCAAGGTGGTCACTTCCATTGGCGTCAATCCTAAGCGGCAGGCTTTTTCGCGTCGAGAGTCGTTCCAAAACTGTCGACGATAGTTGAGCAGTCGCTCCACCACTTGACTTCCCGAAGCAGTCCAATACATTTCATAAGTATCAGGGAGATAAGCCGCAACGAATTCTTCTGGCGTATAACCCTCGGCAGGAAGTATGCTGTCAGAGGCCGCCATGAAATCTTCGGGCGAGGCTTCGAGGGTTGACATCACGCGATTGGCCACTTGCTCGAGGACCCTTACACTCGGAAAAGCCACTTTCACCGGGGTCTGCGCGCCTTGCTTCAGACGTCGTGCTGTGTCGATAGAGCGTGTGTTGGAGGAGATGAGATAAGCCCCATGGGCCGTAGCAGGGGAGCCCCCAGCAAGGCTCCACAGAGCCCATACGCGGGTGCCTTCGCCGTTGCCAAGCGATGAGCGCAGGGAGTCGCGGACACTCTCTTTAGTGGCATCCTTTGGTATGTAGACCCAAGCATCCTCTCCATGATAACTCTGCAAGGCATAGATGGCCAGACCTCCGGCAATAGCAATGATAGCGCAAGCGGTAATGAGCAAGGCCATCGTGTGGCGCTGCCACCAAGAGCCTTTCTTCTTTGCTTTCTTCTTTTTTTTTGACTGATTATTTCTTGTTGCCATAGTAAGAGCTAAGCCAGACGATAGATGCCTCCTGGATACTTCAAGATATAATGTTTAAATTCCATCTCTATCAACAGAGCCATCAAGGCTCCAATATTACGATTGAGCGCCACGGCCATTTGGTTGATTTGGGCTTGTGAGTTGGCTGTCAGGTAGTCAATAACCTCTTGCTCATCGGTGGTATAGACCGGGAAGATTGACTGCACCTTGGCTTCCTCCTGGGCCTTCGTGGGCCATCCCATCTCGCTTACGAGGTCTTCTCCCGATGTGATAAGGCCCCCAATCTTACGTTGTATAAGGCTATTGCATCCTGCGCTATAAGCATCCGAGATGCGACCTGGCACGGCAAACACGTCGCGGCCATACTCCGATGCCAGATGAGCCGTTATCATAGCTCCGCCCTTTTTGGCGCTCTCGGCCACCACTAAAGCGTCGCACATCCCAGCCACTATTCTGTTGCGAGCCACAAAGTTGCCACGATGTATGGCATCGCTGGTGCGATACTCAGTGAGAAGCATACCATCGCGGCCCACCATCTCTACAGCCACG
The DNA here is from genome assembly GCA_020859845.1 of Bacteroidales bacterium. Classification (GTDB taxonomy): domain Bacteria; phylum Bacteroidota; class Bacteroidia; order Bacteroidales; family Muribaculaceae; genus Paramuribaculum. Next base: position 12,941 of record JAJBVL010000106.1, on the reverse strand, counting down.
CTGCGATGCTGAGCCGGATAGATAGTGTTGAGCCCATGAGCCAACACCCCAACGGTAGGGAGGCCATACTGCAGGGCTGCTTTGTGGGCAGCGATGTCGATACCAAAGGCCAGTCCGCTCAGTATCACCACAGGCTCCGCCAAATGAGAAGCCAGATAGGCCACAAGATGGTTTACGAAGTCGATACCATAAGGCGTGGCGTGTCGTGTACCCACGATAGCCAATATGCGATGTGAGTTGAGGTCGGTGGTACCAGTGGCGTAGAGTAGGATAGGGGCGTCAACGCAGTCAAGAAGGCGCGTAGGGAATTCGGGGTCGGTCAGCCATAGGGTGTGGATATTGTGGCTGTTGACAAATGCAGCCTCAGCCTCGGCTTTTTTCACGAGATCCTGACGATAAGCATCACCCAGCAGGCGATTAGAAAAGCCAAGGATGGCGCTAAGCTGCCTTTCGGGAAGCTCAAAGAAACGCTCTGGCGAGTCGATGCGGCTCAGTATCTGTTGGGCCAAGCTAACGTTCATGCCACGCAGCGAGGCAAAGGCTATACGCGCAGTGAGGCTTTCCATATGCTGAGAGAGGGAAATTAATGAAGGAAGCGGTCAAAGACATCGGCCAGCACGTCGCCGCGCCCCAGCCTACCATTTTCTATACACACTATCGTCACCTCAGCTCTCACCACCGGCTCACCCCCGGGGTGCTTGAAGATATCTTGCTGGAAGATGAATCGAGCACCATCGCGACGTATGTTGAGCTTGCTCACCATCTCCTCTCCCAGTCCTAGCGAGTGGAGATAAATAATCTCTACGCGGCGTAGCACCGGGTCAATGCCTTGGCGGTGCATCTCTGCAAAGGTCATACCAGCCATGCGGCAAAATTCATGGCGTGTATGCTCCAGATAGTGGAGATAATTGGCATTATTAACAATGCCCTGCGCGTCCACTTCATAGTCGCGGACACGCATGGGCATTTCAAAGATATAGTGGGCTGGCTCTTTAGGAGTAGCCATCACTTATTGACTTGAAAACGATTAACGCCGTCGCGCAAGAAAGCCACCACCTGATGGGCCGCTGCGATGCCAGCGTTGATATTGGCCTCGGAGGTCTGAGCGCCCATCTTCTTGGGGGTGAAGAATACGCGCTCTCCGAAACGCGCTTTGAGCTCCTCGGCATTGTCGGGCTTGATGTCGGCCACATACTTGAGATCCTGACGATCTTCGAGAGCCTTGGCGAGGTCGGCCTCGTCGATCACTTCCTTACGAGCCGTGTTGACCAGAATACCTCCCTTTGGCATCAGAGTAATAAGTTCGTAGCCTACTGATCCACGCGTCTCAGGAGTAGCGGGTATGTGAAGCGACACTATCTTGTTCTGTTTGTAAAGGTCCTTGATATCGTGGATAGGTTTCACTCCAGCCTCTACTATCACCTCGTCGGGACAGTAGGGGTCAAGAGCGCTCACCTCCATACCAAAGCCCTTGGCAATACGTGCCACGTTGCGTCCCACCTGTCCGAAGGCGTGGATACCGAGGCGCTTGTCCTTAAGTTCGGAGCCAGAAGTGCCATTATACATATTGCGTGCGGCCATCACAGCCATGCCAAACACCAGTTCGGCCACAGCGTTAGAGTTCTGGCCGGGGGTGTTCTCCACGCATACACCATGTTCTGTGGCTGCCTTAAGGTCTACGTTGTCGTAGCCAGCGCCAGCACGTACCACCACCTTAAGCTGCTTGGCGGCGTCGAGCACCTCTTGGTCTACAACGTCGCTTCGGATAATCAAGCCATCGGCCGTGGCCACAGCGTCGAGCAGTTCTTGCTTGGAGGTGTATTTCTCCAGCAACTCCAACTCATAACCAGCGTCTTCTATCACTTTGCGTATGCCATCCACTGCCACGGCAGCAAATGGTTTTTCGGTTGCTACTAAAACTTTCATCTTCGTGGGGGGGGATTAATGGTTGGCTTGAAACTCCTTCATGGCGTCGATAAGCACGTCGACGCTCTCCATAGGCAGTGCGTTGTAGAGCGATGCGCGGAAGCCGCCTACAGAGCGGTGACCCTTGATACCTACAATGCCCTTGGTGGAGCAGAAGTCTACGAAGTCCTTCTCAAGATCTTTATATTCAGGCTTCATTACGAAGCATACATTCATTATTGAGCGGTCGGCGGGGTCGGTAACTGTGCCTACAAACATGCGGCTGTCGTCGATAGCGTCGTAGAGCTTATGGGCCTTCTCCAGATCGCGACGCTCCAGCTCCTTCACGCCGCCCAGCTCCTTATAATAGCGCAGGGTCTGCAGGGCAGAGAAGATGGGGAGCACAGGGGGAGTGTTGAACATTGAGCCCTTCTTGATATGGGTGCGATAGTCGAGCATAGTGGGGATAAGACGATCCACATGGCCCATGGCGTCGTCGCGTACGATGGCGATAGTCACACCGGCTGGGGCAAGATTCTTCTGAGCTCCTGCATAGATGACATCATACTTGGCCACGTCGATAGGACGAGAGAAGATGTCGCTCGACATGTCGGCTACCATACGCACCGGTACGTCGGGGTCGCGGCGTATTTCTGTGCCATAGATGGTATTATTAGAAGTGTAGTGGAAGTAGTCGACATCCGCAGGCACTACAAAACCCTTAGGGATATATGTGAAGTTGGCATCCTTAGATGAAGCCACTACGTCGACTTCGCCAAAGATGCGAGCCTCCTTGATGGCGTTGACGGCCCAAGTGCCGGTCTCCAGATAAGCTGCTTTCTTAGCAAGGAGATTGAAGGGCACCATGCAGAATTGCAAGCTGGCACCACCACCAAGGAAGAGCACTGAGTAGCCCTCGGGTACCTCTAGGAGTTCCTTCACCAGAGCGCTTGCCTCGTCGATGACGGCCTGAAACTCTTTACTACGATGAGAGATCTCGAGAATCGAAAGACCAGTATTTGCAAAGTCGATAACAGCCTCGGCTGTGTTCTTGATAGTGTATTGGCTCAGAATCGATGGGCCTGCATAGAAGTTGTGTTTCTTCATCTTGCTTCGTGAATTTATAGGGTTGGGTTTATACCCACAAAGTTACGATAATTATTCTATTGCCACACAATTTCACTAAATTTTTTTGTTTGTTTTCGTGCTTAGTGGGTGAAAATCAGAATAAAAGTTAAGTTTTACCGAGGCGTTAAACTTCTTGGCTTCACGTCAGTCAAAGATAACGAATTTGGGAAACAAACCTCCCTCCAACGAAGAAAACATAATCAAACAATAAAAAATACTAACACTTAATAACTCGAAAGCAAGATGAACAAGAAATTTTTAAGCCTGGCCATCGCAGCCATCTCCCTTATCGGCGCCACCGCATGCGCTCAGTCATCAACCGATACCAACGCTCAGACTCCTACCGAGCAGTGTGAAAAAGGCAAGAAGGGCGACCGCCCAGGCCGTGAGATGCGCGATCCATTCGCTGGCCTCGACCTGACCGCTGAACAGCGTTCCGCCCTCGACGCTCTCCGCCCTGCCAAGCCCGCCGACGGCCAGCGTCCTGACGGTCCAGCTCCCGAAGCTAAGGAGCAGCGCGAGAAGCTTACCCCCGAGCAGCGTGCAGCCGAGCGCGACTCTATGCGCGCCGACTACCTCGCCAAGGTTAAGCAGATTCTCACCCCCGAGCAGTACACCAAGTTTCTTGAAAACAACGTGCAGATCGGCGACAAGAAGGGTGGACGCGACATGAAGCGCGGCGACCGTAAGCCCCGCGGCAACGGCGACACTTCCATGAACTTCAAGAAGCACGGCGGCAAGAAGGGTCAGAAGGATACCAACGTAGCCAGCGCCAAGAAGCAGGGCAAGGCTCAGAAGGGCCAGAAGACCCAAAAGCCTCAGACGACTCAGCAGGCCTAAGCAGCCAGTCCATATAGTTAAGACATCGATAAGTCATAAAGAATGCAAGGGAGCAACCTCATCCACCGAGGCTGCTCCCTTTGTTATCTCTACAAATACTATGCCCATCTACAGATCCACTGAACAACATGGATTGACATAGATGCACACGGATTGAAACGTCGACGGATCCGCGAAGCGGCGGGATATGTTAACCCAAGGGAGACCGCAGGGAATCCTGGGCAGTAAACGTCATCACTCTGAAGGTTAGTCGAAGACGCCTTCGATGGAGGTTTCTTCGGCTACGCCCGATGAGGCCTCTGAAGCTGCTTCGCCATAGTACTCCTTCTCACAGAGGTTCAAGCCTTCGGGGAAAGCAAAGGTAGCAGTGGTGGAGTAGTGGAGCGACGGGTCGGCGTAGACCTTGGTCATAAACTTGCCGTAGATGGGCAAGGCCATCGAAGCTCCTTGGCCAAGGGCCATACCGTTGAAGTGGATATAGCGTTCCTCGCCGCCAACCCACGTGCCCGTCACAAGCTGAGGCGTAAAGGCCATAAACCAGCCATCAGAGTTGGAGTTGGTCGTACCAGTCTTGCCTCCGGTCTGTGCCGTGATGTTGTAGGGAGCGCGGCGTATGCGGTTGCCAGTGCCTCCGTCGACCACTTTGAGAAGCATCGACAGGATGCGATAGTAGGCCGTCTCGCTTATCACCTCGGTGTGCTTGGGGCTGAACTCGCTGATAATATTACCATTGGAATCGGCGATGGCCGTGACAAACACGGGGTCGACACGCATACCATTGTTGGCAAAAGCCGAATAGGCCGTCACCATCTCCTTGACCGATACGTCGCTCGGCCCGAGGCAGAGCGAGATGACAGGATCGAGATGAGAGTTGATACCGAAATTGTGCATCGTGCGAGCCAACGAAGCCGGCGACAGCTGGGAAATGAGGCGCGCCGAAATCCAGTTGTTGGAGTTGGTAAGCGCCCATCTAAGGTCGACCATCTCGCCTACGCGTGCCGAACTGCTGTTGCGAGGCACCCATTCGCGCCCGTTTTCATCATAGAGAATGGGCTGTGCGTTGAGAAACTGGTCGCATGGCGTGAATCCTTCCTCCATGGCATACGTGTAGAGGAAGGGCTTGACGGTTGAACCAATCTGACGTCGACCCGTTGACACCATGTCATATTGAAAATATGAGAAGTTGGGGCCTCCAACATACGCCTTTACGTGACCATTGATAGGGTCCATGGCCATAAAGCCTGCGCGGAGAAAGTGCTTATGATAGAGCACGGAGTCGCGGGGGGTCATAACAGTATCGATCACCCCAGAGTAGGTAAACACTTTCATCTCACGTGGCGTATTGAAAGCCTCTTCGATCTCGGCTTCGGTCTTGCCCGCCTTCTTCATAGCTCGGTAGCGGTCGGTGTTGCGGAGTGAGTTCTGTATTAGCTGTTTCACGGTAGCCTCTGCCACTTCAGTGCGATTGGTGGTGTAGGGTGCAAGGTTGGTATTTTTCTTCTCACGGAAGAAAGCAGGCTGGAGGTTGTTGCTGAGATGATCCACAACAGCCTCCTCGGCATACTGCTGCATACGTGAGTCGATAGTGGTGAATATCTTCAGCCCGTCGGTATAGATGTCATACTTCGTGCCGTCGGGCTTGGGGTTCTTCTCTATCCACCCATAAAGGGGATTTGTCTCCCAAGCGATAGAATCGTCAATAAACTTCTGTCCCTCCCAAGCAAAGTAGTCGCTCTTTACGGGCTTGGGGGCGCGAAGCATGCGGCGCAGCTCCTCGCGAAAGTAGGGCGCGAGGCCATCCTTATGGTCTACCTTGTGGAAACTAAGCGTCAAGGGTAGAGCCTTGAGCGAGTCAAGCTCCTGGCGTGTGAGCATGTCTTGCTTATACATCTGCTCAAGGACTGTGTTGCGGCGCTGGGTGGTGCGCTCAGGCTGACGCACGGGATTATAGTAGGCGGGGTTTTTCACCATGCCTACAAGCGTAGCAGCCTCCTCTACATTGAGTTCCTGAGGTTTCTTTCCGAAGTAGACATAAGAGGCTGTCTTGATGCCCACGGCGTTGTAAAGAAAGTCAAACTGATTGAGATACATCTTCAGAATCTCATCCTTGGAGTAGTAGCGCTCGAGCTTCACTGCGATCATCCACTCGATGGGTTTCTGAGTGAAACGATCCCAGAGGCTCGACGACTGAGGGGAGTAAAGCTGCTTGGCAAGCTGCTGAGTGATTGTGGAGCCACCGCCAGCGTTCTTTTGACCCATTAGGAGAGTCTTGAAAGCCACGCGCATGAGGGCGCGGACATCGATTCCCGAATGGTTCTCAAAGCGCGAGTCCTCGGTGGCTATGAGAGCATTGACTACGTTCTCCGAGATCTCATCGTAGTCGGCATAGACGCGATTGCCGGTGTTGCGGAAGTAACGGCCCAGCTCTTGTCCATCGGCAGAATATATCACCGAGGCAAAGCGGTCGTGGGGATTCTTTAGCTGCTCAATGTCGGGCATATAGCCTATGGCCCCGTTGTAAATCAGCATGAAGAAGATGAAAAGCGCTATGATGCCAACAACAAAAAGGCCCCATAAGGCCAAGATGGTGGTGCGTTGCCAAGGTCGTAGACGGGAAAGAAAGCCCATTCTCAATGTATTCGGTTATTTTGTTAATAGAGGGATGTCTGAAATCGAGGGGAGATATACTTCTAACAAGCAAAGTTACTAATTTATCTCCACATTGACAAATTTAGCCTTCTATCCTCTATTACGTAAGCCTCATTGTGGACAAGGGGTGGAGAGCTGGCGCTGCTTCAAGACCTTGCGAAGGAGATAGATAAGGAGAGCGGTGGCGACAACACTCACTAGAGCAGCAGGGAGACTCTCTGTGCCGATGCTGTCGAAGTCGGGGGCCGACTCGTAGCGGCCAGCCATCCACATGGAGATAGCCGCAAGGACGTTGTTGAACACATGAGCTGTAACTGGGAGCCACAGATTTTGGCTCCAGACAGCCATGTAGCCAAAGAAGGCACCAAGCAGAAGGCGGGGAACAAATCCGAAAAACTGCATATGGAGGAGGCTAAAGAGGAAGGCCGTGAGCCAAATGGCCACGTGATGGTTGACACGGCTCGTGACCATCAGTCGCTGCAGGCCTCCACGGAAGAATAGCTCCTCGCTGAAGCCTGCCAAGACTCCTACCAAAAGGATGGCGACAATCAGTGCGCCCCACGACGACCCTATGAGCATCTCGGTCATGGCACGCGCGGCCTCCTCAGATGCGCGCAGCTGCTCTTCGAGGGCGCCAATCGACGAGGGGAGGGTCAGGCCTTCGTTCCACTCTATGACTACGTTCATTGCCGGGATGCTCGCTATCATCACGCAGAGCATCAATAAGATTGGCACCAGATGTGGACAGCTACCAATCATTAAGAAATCGGCAGGACGCCGCGTTATAAGTAAGGCCGTGATGAGAGGGGGAAGGACAAAGAGGATGATGTCTTGAAGCACGGTGGCTATCCTCAGACGTGGCGCCGAGAGATGGCCCCAAGTAATAAAGGCCACAATGACTGAGGCCACTATGGCACAAAACACCGAGGCCAGGATGAAGAGCAGGAACCGCTTTCCTGCAGGGAGGGTAAATTGCATGGAGATTGCTAATAGAAGGGCTTTATAAGAATAACGTGATGAATAAACTGAGATGAGGAGCAAGACCTACTCCTCAGCGAGTGGCAGCCGATTGAGTTCATCAATATAATTGAGAAGCTCTTCTCGACCTCGTCGGTCCTCGGCAGAGGTGACAAAGACTGGTGGTAGAGCCTCCCATCGCTCCAGCAACGCCTCGCAATACTCAGCCACCTTGCGCTTGGTGACGAGCGGCCCTTGCTTATCGGCCTTTGTAAACACGATGCTGAAGGGCACTTCATTCTCGCCAAGCCAGTCCATAAACTCGAGGTCAATCTTCTGTGGTTCATGGCGCGAATCTACGAGGAGGAAAAGGTTGGTCATCTGAGGACGATTCAATATATAGCTCTCTATCATCTCGCGTAGCTGCTTGCGGCTTTCAAGCCCACGGCGAGCATAGCCATAGCCAGGGAGGTCTACTATATACCAAGAATCGTTGATCAGAAAGTGATTAATGAGCATAGTCTTGCCAGGAGTTGCAGAGGTCATGGCTAGACCCTTATGGCCAGTCAGCATATTGATGAGGCTCGACTTGCCCACATTGCTGCGTCCTATAAAGGCATATTCATGGCGCATCTCTGGAGGACATTTTGCCACATCGCTATTGCTTATATGAAATCGTGCTGTATTGATGATCATTGTAATTGATGGGATTGATAAGAGATTGCAAATATAACGCTTTTGGATGTCATTTTTATTTTGTCTTGGAGCAAATTGTGTAATTTTGCCATAAAATACTCCTTTCGACAATGCGCAACCCGGACCGACATACCACCTTCAGATTTAAACAATTTGAAATGAACAACGCTCTCAGCGCTATGAAGATTGGCACTGACGGTGTGTTGCTCGGTGCATGGTGTCCCTTCAACGAGAAGGGACTGCGGAGAGTATGGGACGTAGGAGCCGGGACGGGACTGATAGCCCTCATGATAGCTCAACGCACCCCGGCGTCTGTGAAGATTACAGCCATCGAACTTGACCCTGTGGCCTCACAAGAGGCTCGCGCCAACGTGGCAACGTCGCCCTGGCCCGACAAGATAGAGGTGGTCACCGAGGATATCAACCATGTGTACAAAGCCTTGCCACGCCCACAACTCATAGTGTCAAATCCGCCATTCTTCACTGAGACTCTCCATGCCCCCGACGCGGCGCGAGCCATGGCACGCCACGCGCTTACCCTCAACTATGCTCAACTCATCAAGATAGCCCATGAGAGCCTCAAACTCGATGGCAAGCTGGCATTCATCGCCCCAAGCGCCCTTGTCTCTAGGATAGAAGAGGAGGTGGCCTTCGGAGGTATGTATGTAGAGCGACGCGTCGACATAGCCACGCGACCGGGGCGACCACCCAAGCGCACAATGTGGCTCGTGGGGCTGAGGCCTAACGAAGCTCGGAAGGAGACCCTACTGCTCGACAGCCCAGAATATCACGCCTTAGTAAGCCCCTTCTATCTTTGAGATATGAACGAAGGAGGAAAACCTTTCGTGGCTCTATTTGTTTTCTTTAAAAAGAAAACTATTAACAACGCTACAACTATGAAACCAGACAAGAAAGAAAGGAAAGAGGCACTGGAAGCACAGGACGCTCTCGACTATCCAGGCGCTGACATAAACATCGGCGACGACGAGAAAGAATCGCCCGAGCTGGTAAAGGAACGCACCAAGACGCTCAACAACAATCCCCGCAACACCGACGACAAAATGCCATAAGGGCTCTTGTCAACCAAAGATTAAGCACCTCTTAACCCATACTGGGGCAGCCATTATTGACCAAATGGCTGCCCTGGCTCGTTTTTAGACATATTTAACTGCTTTACAAGGCGCTAAATGCGTACCTTTGTAGCTGAAAATCAACTTAACAACGTAAATCTACTGAATGGCAAATATAGCAATCCCAACTTTTTCTCCTGCCACAGAGCGTCAACACGTGGGGTGGGTCGATGCCCTGAGGGTCTTGGCCTGCTTCTTGGTGGTCTTGGCCCATTGTTGCGACGGAATGGTGGCGCAGTTTGACACCGACCCCGCAGCGTTTTATAGCGGAGTTATGATAGGAAGTCTGGTGCGTCCCTGTGTCCCTCTCTTCGTAATGATGACCGGAGTCTTGCTTCTCCCCATCTCTTCCCAATACACTCTCCGTGGTTTTTATCGAAAACGCATAGGCCGGTTGTTGTGGCCTCTTGTGTTTTGGTCGTTGGTGCTCCCGGTGATTGGCTACCTCTACATCGCCCACGTCAACCCCGCGACAGCCAATCCATCGCTCGACTTGGCTTCCTATACCCGCGAGGGAACGATAGGGCGCATGCTAACCTTCGTATTCAATTTCAACTACGACACCACTCCCTTATGGTATCTCTATATGTTGATAGGCCTTTATCTGGTGATGCCCATTCTCAACGCTTGGCTGGTACAGGCTTCCAAGCAGGATATCCAGACGGTGCTCGGCGTGTGGATATTCTCGATGTGTCTGCCCCTGATAAAGATTGCTGCTCCAATTCTTGGTTATCAAGGCAACTATGGCAACTGGGGACTGCTGGGCGAATGTGACTGGAACATATATGGTACGTTCTACTATATGTCGGGGTTTGTGGGTTATCTTATCTTAGCCTACTACCTGGTCCACTATCCTCTGCAGTGGAGCGGCAAGCGACTGGCAGCCATTGGGCTCCCAATGTTTATAGTAGGGTATCTTATCACTTCCATAGGTTTTATCATCACTCAACAATATTACCCCGGCAACTACGCCTACTTGGAAATCATGTGGTATTTCTGTGGTATCAACGTGTTTTTAATGACCTTCCCTCTCTACGTTGTCATGCAGCGCTTGAAGATAGGCCATATAGGATGGCTGTCTCGACTGGCAGGCTTGACCTTCGGTATCTATCTATGCCACTTCGTGGTGATTTATGGAGCATACGACCTCTTTGACATCCCTCAAATGCCCTACATGGTGAGGATATTGGCCACATGTGTGGTAGTGTTCGTGATATCCTCAATCGTGGTGTGGGTAATGCAGCAATGCCGCTGGAGCTCACGCCTCGTGAAATGAAAAGGGTGGGCGCTTTTCTTGGTCGGTCAAGGATAAATTGGTAACTTTGCACTCTCAAAATGTAAATTCTCACATAATCAACTGATGAAACTATTAGAAGGAAAGACAGCTCTCATCACAGGAGCTGCCCGTGGAATTGGCAAGGCTCTTGCCCTTAAGTTTGCCCAAGAAGGGGCTAATATCGCGTTCACCGATCTCGTAATCGATGAAAATGGTAAAGCTACTGAAGAAGAAATTGCCGCCTGCGGCGTCAAGGTGAAAGGTTATGCCTCCAATGCTGCCGACTTTGCTCAGACCGAAGAAGTGGTGGCTAAGGTGAAGGAAGACTTTGGTCGCATAGATATATTGGTAAACAATGCTGGCATCACCAAGGATGGCTTGATGATGAGAATGACAGAAGCTCAGTGGGATGCAGTAATCGCCGTCAACCTTAAGAGCGCCTTCAATTTTATCCATGCCGTGCTCCCCATCATGCTGCGTCAGCGCGAGGGTAGCATCATCAACATGGCATCGGTGGTGGGTGTTCACGGCAACGCCGGACAAGCCAACTACGCTGCTTCTAAGGCCGGTCTCATAGCCTTGGCCAAGAGCATTGCCCAAGAGGTGGGCTCGCGTGGCATACGCGCCAACGCCATCGCTCCTGGGTTTATTGAGACTGCCATGACAGCCGCTCTTCCCGACGAGGTTCGCAAGGAGTGGGTGCAAAAGATACCTCTGCGTCGTGGTGGCAAGGTGGAAGATATCGCCAATGTAGCCACTTTCCTGGCTTCTGACCTCTCGAGCTATGTGACGGGCCAGGTGATCCAGGTTGACGGTGGCATGAATATGTAGAAACCCATGACAAAGAAGATAGCTCTCTTTCTGGTCATCGTGTGTATGACGGTAGCCTCTCCCAAGACCTTTGCTCAATTTAGATATGGTCCGATGGTAGGGGTGGATGTGTCGAACCTCCACTTCCGTCAGCATATAGTAGATGTAGACCGTGTACCCGGCTTTTCGGCTGGCGTATTGGGCGAGATGATGTTTCCTGGTATTGGCTTCGGTATCGATACTGGCCTCTACTATGCTATGAGGGGGGCTAAGCTCCACCTCGAGGATAAACTCATGTGGAGCAGCCAGGGATATGGAGTGCCCCGACTTTACATCCATGAATTCGTCATTCCTTTCCACTTGCGCTTTAAGTTTGTAAGACTCCAAGGCCTGGAGGACAATCTTGCCCCCTTCCTGAGCGTGGGTCCATCGATGGGCTTCCAGGTGGGCCACAGCAAACTTGATGCTTTTAGCTTTGCTGGCGCCGACTTGTGTCTCGACTTCACAGCAGGCTTGGAACTGAAGCGCCACTGGCAAGTGTCGGCAGGCTATACCCTTGGCATGACTTACATCACTAAGGCCAAAATAATGACCAATTACAGCGCTCGCAATCGCGCTTGGTGCTTTAGGCTTGCCTACCTATTCTAATAGCCAAAACGAAGCTTACTGACATTCTATTCCCAATTATGAAAGGGTTGCGTCGACGATGACGATGCAGCCCTTTCATATTATTTTTCGTTGCCTACTGCCCACGGGAGGGGACAAACGATTCAAAGCTATTGTCGCTATAATACACTATAATATTAACGATGCGCTTATGCTGGTCGGGGTTGAGCGACATACTGGTAATATGGGGGAGTGGCTCATCGGTTGCCTCTTCCTGACCTTCTTCTTGGGGGGGAAGAGATGAATCAGATTCTCCTTCTTGAAAATCTATGGGGATGGCCGCCTTTTCCTCGGTCATAGTAATTGTCTTGGACACGGGGCCTTCGTTGACGGGGAGCGCAAAATTATTTGGCGCATCAAGCGAAAACTCTTCAGTGATCTTAGACGAATGGGCAGAAGGCTGAGATACAATTCCTTGCGAACTCGCGGGTTCGGAAAACGATGTCTTTTGAGGCCCTGAGGTTTTAATATTTTCATCAAGCAACATTACCCCCTCGCCAAATAGCAACCATATCATCGAGAGACGGGGATAACCAGCATGAATCTTGCTTATCACCTCGTCGCTTATCTTCTTATTGCGTCCGCTAAGGATCTGGGAGAAGGTAGGGCGAGGGATAAGGCAGGTATCCGCAAACTGGGTGACGGGTATTTGCATTTGCGAAAGAAACTCCTTGAGCCTTGAAACGATGTCCATTTGTAAATTTACGTTTTAGTTTTTCAACGATGCAAATGTAAAACTAATTTTTCAATCATGCAAATTTTCATATGCAAAAATATTTCCTGATGACAAATTTATGATTTTTGGAAGGGAAGGGGAGTATACACAGTTGAAAACACATATTTAAATTAAATATTCAGCTTTAAATATACAAAACTATAGACAT
>JAJBVL010000084.1 GCA_020859845.1 Bacteroidales bacterium | reverse complement strand
GTCGCCGAGGCGAGGTACTGGGGCGAGGCGGACAAGGAGCCTGTGGGCGGCTCCAGCACGCGCCGCAGCGTGGCGGTCTCCAACCCCGCGGAGGATGAGCGGTGGGAGGGGGTGCCCGCGGAGGAGAGGTGGGCCGAGAGCGTGGCGAAGGGCGCCAGCGACAGGCAGGCGTAGGAGCCGCGGTAGGAGGCGCGGTCCACCGCGGCCGAGGCGTCCGCGACGGCCTCTGCCAGCGCCGCCGGCGCCACCGCGTAGCCCAGCACCGCCCCCTGGGAGGAGGGGGAGTAGGCGCCGCTCACGCGCGCGGCCTCCACGGCCGCGGCGAGGCCCTCGGCGTCGGGGCACTCGCCGGCGAGCACCTCGCGGCCGTGGTCGTCGGCCACGGAGAAGGCCCACCGCGAGCGGCTCCGCAGAGAGGCGTCCTGCTCCAGCACCCTGCGCCCCGAGGCGTCGTGGACGTAGAGCACCGGGGAGCGCCCGGGACCAGTGTACGACGTGGGCAGGAGCCTGCGGTCGTAGGTCCACGAGTGGGAGGCGCAGCGGAGGAGCCTGTCGGCCGAGCCGCTTCCCGAGACGCTCCACTCCCCGCCCACCTCTGTCAGCTCCCGCGAGGCCCGGGGGGTCAGAACGAAGAGCAGGCGGTCGGCCTCGTCCCACACCCAGTAGGTGTCGGCCCACGCGGCCGAGGCCGGGGAGGACGCGGAGCCCGAGAGCATCCTGCGCTCCAGCACCTTCCTCCCCCTCCAGTCTGCGAACTCCAGCGTCGCCTCCCCGTCGGGGCTCGTGGTCTCGAGGACCTCCAGCATCCCCTCGGGGTACCAGCCCTCCAGCCGCAGCGACCCGTCGCCCCCGAGCGAGCCTCCGCGGTAGCGGCGGCAGGCGTAGGGGCTCGCGGAGGAGCCGGAGGAGGGCCCGGCCTCGTTGTAGAGGACGCGGATGGCCGAGGGATGGCCGGCGAACGCGGCGCCCGCCAGGGGGTTGGCCGCCAGCGGCACCCCGGAGGCGCAGCCCCAGTACGCGCGGTCGGCCCACGGCGCCGTCTCGGCGCTGTCCACGGCGGCGTGCTCCCCCTTGGCCCGCACCTTGAGCGCGGAGTAGTACCCGGTGGCGGCGACGGCCCACGGCACGGTGACAGGGGCGAAGGCGCGGGTCTCGCGACCCAGCGGGTCGACGTTGCGCACCGTCGCCAGGGCGTCGGCGCCCTGCGCGCCGAAGGCCGACGAGCCCAGGGCCTCGGCCACGGCGCGGCCGCGGGCGTCGAGCCGCGTCAGCCGGTCGACCGTGGTCCCCTCCGACGGCAGCCCCGTGCGAGCGCGCTCGGTCACCGAGACCCCGCCGGCGCCCATCGCCCCCGAGGAGGATTGTCCTATGGCGTACTCCCACTCGCGCAGCAGAGTCCCCGCCTCGCGCTCGGCCGAGGGGCGGCCGCCCTCCCACTCCCACGCGCGGACGGTTCCCGCGGGGGTCGTGGCGGAGGCGAGCCCCACGAGCGGCAGGTGCGTGTAGCGCGCGGTCTCGGTGCCGCGGCGGCGGCTCACTAGGTACATACCCGTGGCGTCCCATCCGTAGTGGTCCGTGGCGACGTGGTTGCGCACGGCACGCAGCGGGTTGCCGCGGGTGTCCACCGCCTCTATCGAGAGTGTGTCGAGGACTGTCCAGTCAGCCGACTGGGTGGACGAGGTGGAACCCGCTTCCGTTCCGTAGGGGTCGGAGACCGGCCCCCCGAGCAGGGCGCGGCCCGAGAGCACGCCAAGCCCCGCGGCAGCGGGCTCGTGGCCGTGGCTGTCGCGCTCGAGGAGGGTGTACGAGCCCCAGGGCGTGGAGAAGGTAGTGGCCGTGGAGACGCGCAGCGACAGCCGCCCCGCGCGGCGCGCGGCGGCGTAGCCACGGTAGGCGGAGGAGGCGCGGCGCGTCTCCTCCACCACGCTCTCGTCGCCGCAGCGCCAGCGCCGCGTGCGCGGCAGCCCGTCCGAGGCCGCGAATACTATGGAGACAGGGTTCCCCCCTGCCACTATGCCGCTGGGGACAAGCTGCGTCAGGCGCGGGCGGTCGTCGTACTGGTAGGCCGTGGTCACCGTGCGCCACACCCCGTTGTCGCCCAGCGTCCTCTCAGCCACGCTGTCGAGGTAGAGGCGGCTGCGCCACGCCCGCCACCCGAAGTGGTTGAAGTCCGTGGCCAGCCGCATGGCGTCCTGGGGCACCGTCCCCCCAACGACGGGGACGAGCGAGCGCGTCACCGGCTCGCAGTAGACCCCCATCTCCACGGCCTCCCAGGGCGTGCGCCCGTGGAAGTACTCGGTGACCCTCCAAGCCACGGTGTCCGCAGCGCTCCCCCCGGGGGCGACGCGGTACTCCGTCTTCCTCGCCAGGGGCGCGCAGTTGCCGGCCATCTCGGGGTAGTAGCCCGGGACTATCTGCGGCCCCAGCAGCGTCGCGTAGGCCGGGCCCATCTCCGAGAGCAGCGCCTCCGCTGGCGAGAGTGTCAGCGTCCCGGCGAAGCGAACGCTGTCGAGTTCCGAGGGCGTGAGGCATCCGCGGCCCGCGGCGACCAGCCCGACCCCCAGCGAGGAGGTGTCGTGCTCGTAGAGCGTCACCACCGGCGCGCCCAGCCCCCCGCCCGTGACGGTCTCCACCACGCGCCCGTAGCGCGTCGCGGCCCCCTCCGCCGGCGCCCCCGGCAGCCGCGAGCGCCGCGTGGCCACCGTCCCCGTGGTGCAGTGGACGGTTGCCAGGATGCCCGTCGCCTCGGCCCAGTGGGAGCCGCCGACGGCGAGGAAGGCCTCGGCGGGGAGCGACCCCAGGTCGAGGTCGCACGCCGGCTCGGAGTAGGAGTAGGCGCGCGTCGTCGTCAGCGCCGTATTGGCGTCCTTGGTCCTGGCGCTCTTCAGCCTCAGGCCCGTGTGGAGCGGCCAACGACGCCCCAGCACGCCGAGCCCCGCGCTGTCGCCGCTCAGCTCGTAGTCGAGCGTCGTGGTGGCGCCCGCGGCCGTGGCGACAGTCTTGAGCGTCCCCGCCTTGGCGTGGGAGAGGGAGGACTGCGACCACTCCGAGGGCTTGACGCCGTAGTCCGTCGGGTCGCGGCCGTCGGCGCCCCACGACAGCGCGGAGCAGGGGGTCGTCGAGGCAAGCCCGTTGTTCATCCCCGCCATGTCGGGGTGGGTCATCGCCCCCGCGTGGTACGTGAAGTCGGCGCCGTCCACCACCACGCCCTGGCGCTCCAGCCTCCACGCCCTCAGCTGCGGGACGGCGCTGGAGCGCACCGCCTGCGTGCCGTACTCCAGCGTCAGGCGCGCGGCCTCCGCGCCCGAGGGGTCGAGCAGCCGCACGGCGCGGCACGTGGGCCACCGCTCCCCGGGGGTGTCGTTCCACGGCGCTGTGTCGAAGGCGAGGCTCCCCGCCCTCCCCTCGATGGAGGACAGGGCGTGGCGCGAGCGGTAGGTGTACGCGTGGCGCGGGCCCACGGTGGCCGGGGCCGAGGTGTTGATGTGCGTGCCCCCGCCCATCCCCAGCACGCTCGTGGCCGAGATGGTCCTCAGGAGGCCGGGCTCGAGGACGCGCTGCAGGTCCGGCAGCGCCGAGTAGGCCAGCCTCGCCGTGTCGGTGCGCGACGGGCCGACGACCCTCGTCAGGCGCCAGCACACCGCCGCCCCCGAGTAGGAGGGGCTGTGGAACGTCCCGTCGTACGTCTCGGGGGTGTACGAGTAGTCGAGCGTCTCCTCCAGGTCGTAGGTCAGGAGCGTCCCGTCCTCGAGAGTCACCTCGAAGCCCGCCGCGGTCCGCTCTATTCGCGCGTCGTCCATCGTCAGCTTCACCACCGTGCCCCCGTCCATGACGAACTCCCCGCAGCGGGTCCCCGCCCTCCAGCGGTAGCGGTCGCGCTCGGCCTCCAGCGTGTGCTCCCAAAGGCTTCTGAGGTAGGCCAGCGAGTTCTGGGCCGTCCCCGTCAGCAGCGAGAAGGTCCTGGTGCCCCCGCCGGCGAGGGGCCCGTCCTCGTCGGGCATCCCCGCTATGGAGCGCGTCACCTCGCCCCCGGCCGACAGTTCCCAGCCGATCCCCGCCAGCCCGAAGGGCTCGTCCATGCGCACGCCCCCGGTGGAGTGGCTGAGCGTCACGGGCAGCCTCAGCTCCCCGGCCTCGTAGGCCAGCGGCTCGAAGGCGAAGGTGGCCACCCCCGTGGAGGTGTCCAGCCACGGCTCGGCGTGGACGGGGAGCGTCCCCGAGCCGGCCTCCGGCAGCGCCACGGCCTCCCGCCCCGTGCGCGGGGGCCGCAGCCCGTCGGTGGTAACCGTCGGGACCTCGTCGGCCACGGCGGGCGCCACGAAGGGGCCTGCAATGGACAGCGCGGCCACGGCCGCCAGGAGCATGGCGCGTCGGCCAGCGAGGGACGGGAAATCGAGGTGGGTTGGCAAATGTCTGGGTGTTGTCATGGCGTGGTTCCTGCAGGCTTTACGGTGGTGATGGCATGGGTTGGCTTTGTATGTGGGAGGAATCTCGTGTCACCTTATGTCGACGGCCCGGGTGGACGACCTTTGGCCTACCCTTACGGTGACGAGGTACTGCCCCGGTGGGAGGGAGGCGGTCGACAGCGCGGTACCCGCGCGTCCCGCGAGCCACAGGCGCCCCTGGGCGTCGTGGACGGTTATATCCCCGGCGGGGTAGCCTTCGGCCATTGCTACGGCGAGGGTGCCAGGCTCCGTGGCGATGGTGTAGGCGTCCATAGGGAGCGCCGGGGCTCCCTCCTCCGTCGCTGCTGCGCTGCGGGAAGAGAGGCTGCGGGAGGTGGCTGCGACCTCGGAGGCCGCTGCCTCGGGGCAGACGAGCATCCGCGACGTGCACGCTGTGCTGTCGGCCACGGTCACGCTCTGCCGGGTCCTCTCCACCACTGGCACGACGCTTCCCTGGGCGTACCACCTGCGGCTCTCGACGCGGATTGCGGCCATCGTGCCGAGGTCGTCAACCGTCACGGTGTCCGTGGCCCATGTGCGGACGGCTACTGTGGCCTTGACGGTGTCGTTGGGAGGAAGCAGTATGGTCGCCCCAAATTCCGTCTCCATGCCCCACGTGGCGCCCGTGGAGTACGGGGCCGCTCCCGCCTGTTCGTGGGAGAGCGAGTCGGGGAATTCTCCATTGGCTCCTAGGTACGAAAGCACAAGGTATGGAGGCCGCACGGCGGAGGCCAACATAGAGCTCAGGTTGTTGCATCCAAGGTATTTCACTGTGTCGCCCGAGAGGAGGAACCAGTCGCGCACGCGCCCCGTGGTGCGGCCGACGAGGGTGTCGCCGTAGATTCTGTATGTGCGCTCCACTTCCCCTGTCTTCACCACGTTGCGCAGGTCCCAGATTGAGGCAGCATCTCCAGCCTCTAGCAATTCTACCTCTTCGATCTCCCACAGCCATACCGTCTCCCCATCGCGTGGCAGCCTCTGGGATCTGATGCTCATGAGGGACATCAGCAAAAGGAGGATGGATAGAGAAATCTTCATGGGAAGGAGGAGCTAAGGGTTAAGAAATGTGATGACTTGCCAAAGATATAAAGAAATTTTTAGATATTGATAATTTTCATTCTCGAATTTTGTACTTCCAACTTGAATCTTCAAATATTTTCCACCACTTCTCTTTGTGGAAAAGGAAAAGTGGAGTAACTTTGAAGAAAAAGTAATCATCACATGAAGATCTATAGTAGAAAAAAACTGTGGCTGGTGGCAGTGGCTATGATGAGCGTCACGACCCCGGCGATGGCATGGGAATACCCCGACTCGCCACAGGCTCTCCCCTATGAAGTCGGCATGGGCACTGCCGATGCGCCATATCTAATCACTACGGCCCAACAACTGGCCAACCTGGCGTGGCAAATCAACGAATACACGCAGGGCACTGCCTATCAGGGCTGTTATTTCAAGCTCGGGGCCGACATTGACCTCAATTCAGGATGGACGCTCGAAGAGGATGGCACGTGGAGCGGCGAAGGGACGCTACAAGCATGGCACCCCATAGGCAAGGATCGAAGCCACACTTGCTCGCTCCACTTCGATGGCGACGGCCATACCATCAAGGGCCTTTTCTTCGACAGCTCGGAGATGCGGCCATGGATGACAGGAGGCGATTCCTACTACTCGATATGCGGCCTCTTTGGCTACATTCAGGATGGCTCGATAAGCAATCTAAATATCAAGGGTAGCGCGGTGATAATCACCGATGTAGACTATCCTGAGGGATGTAGCTACTATGAGGTGATAGGAGGACTGGTGGCTTCGCAAGCCACGAAGGTGGCCTTTACGGAGGTGTCAACCGATGGCTTAATAGTGGTCACTGCTGCCGATGAGGCGAGAGTAGGAGGCTTGGCGGCTGAGATACTCAATTCCGATAGCCTAAATCCAAATAGCGAAATTGGCGTGGAGGGTTGCTCAAATTCAGCATCGGTGACGGTGAATTGCAGCAGAGAAGGCTACGCAGCTGGCATTGCGCCTACCATCCAGACTTCTGTTCTTAACAAGATATACAACTATGGCGACGTATATTTCAATAGCAAGGAGCGGCTGGGTAGCGCAGCGGGCATAGCAGGCAATGGAGGCTATTATCTAAGCGATTATATTGAGATATACAATTTTGGCGCCATCACCAATGGCAGTGGCTTGTTTGGCCCCGGCGAGTTTGACGGTCGGAGCCTCACCGATGGCCTCAATTATGGCGCCATCACCAATGGCAGTGGACTTATCAGCAACTGCTATTTCTCTCGGCTGGAGCGCTGTAAGAATTATGGACCCATCAGCGGCAACGACTGGTCGGGCTTTTGCGGCGGTGGCCTCGTGGGGTATGGCGATTTCTTGACCGAAGTGATAAGCTGTGAAAATCATGGCCAGATTGACAATGTAAGGGTTGGAGGAGGCTTGGTGAGCCAAGGAGGCCTCTACGCCACCCAATATATCGACTGCTTGAACGAGGGCGATGTGATAGCCACGGTGCAAGCCGCTGGCATCGTGGGCGACGGTATCCTCTGGGGCGGCGCATGTAAAGGATGCGCCAACTGGGGCAACCTCGATGCTCCCAATGCGGGTGGCATATTGGGATTCACCAATTCAGGCGACATGGGATATACCATCACCGACTGCGTTAACTATGGGACGGTGACGGCTACGGAAAGTGCTGGAGGCATAACACCCACTCTCATCGAGGCTCTGGAATTTTCGGGCAACGTCAACTACGGCTCTATTGAGGGCGACGACTATGTGGGTGGATTGATAGGCAAAGCCTACATCTACTATTCGGGAGAATATCCTGAAATCCTCTATGACGACTGCCACAACTATGGCTCTGTGAGAGGCAACCGCTACGTGTCGGGCCTTGGGGGTTGTCAAGCAGCCTGGAGTCGTAGCCATAATGAAGGAGATGTAAGAGGTCAGGAGTGGGTGGGAGGTCTTGGTTGGTCGATTCATTCGGCCATCAATTGCTACAATGCTGGTAATGTGGAGGGCAATGTTTATGTGGGGGGCTTGGCCTATAACCTTACTACCACTCGCGAAGAGCCACGATTGTCATCATGCTTCAACTACGGTGAGGTGACGACCCTTGATATTAAGACCACAGGACTCGTGCTTGGCACGGGTTATGTCGACACAGACGCTGAGTCGGTAGCTTGCTCTGCAGTCTACTATCTCCCCGTGGATGATCTGCAAGGTGTAGGCGACGAGGCTGGATGGTTTACAGAGAATCCTATCGCGGCTACGGCAGAGACCTTTGCCAGCGGACGAGTGTGTGTGTCGCTCAATGGCAAGCAAGAGCCTACGCCTTGGGGTCAGACACTCGACCAAGACGCTTATCCGCTGCTCAACGGCGGTGGCAATCCCGAGATTGAGGCTATCACAACCGTAGGCTTGGATAAGACGCTGAGAGTTGAGGGCCGATGCATCATCAACGACCAGCGCTTGCTTCTGAGCGTCTACGACCTCCAGGGACGCCAGCTTTATCAAGGCGATGCCTCGTCGATCACCCTGCCACGTGGCGTATACTTCATCAAGAGTGCTGAGGACTCTTACAAACTCAACCTTAAATAATGGCATCCAACGCAGACAGATTGCAGTGGCTTCGCGGCGCGGCCATGCTCGTGGTGTGTTTCGGGCTGATGATGGCCGTGGCGGTGGTCAACAGCAAGCGTCTCTTTGGACGCTCCATAGAGGCCACCACGGAGGCTGTGGTGGAGGAGAAAGATGGGCAGACCATTATCAACACCTCCGAACTTGATGTGGCTACGCAAGGCTTTGGTGGGCGTGTCCCCGTGGAGATTGTGATAACCGATGGGCGCATTGATACCATCCGTGCGCTCCCCAACGCTGAGTCCCCTACCTTCTTCAATAAAGCTATTTCGAGCGGGCTGTTGAGTCGCTGGCAAGGACTGACAGTCGACGAGGCGCTACGCGTGAAAGCAGATGGAGTCACTGGCGCCACCTATAGCTCCACAGCGCTGATAGCCAACGTGGAGGCTGGGTTGAAGTATGCCCAAAGTCAAGGCGCGAGCATCGGCGCTGCAGTCGACTATTCGGAGGTGACCACAACGGGCTTCATGTGTTCGCTGCTGGTGGTCATCTTCTCTACGATAGTGCCTCTCTTCAAGAGCGCCAAGCCGCTGCGCTTGCTCCAGCAACTGCTCAACGTGGGCGTGCTGGGCTTTTGGACAGGGCAGTTTCTGTCGTATTCGCTGATGGTGAAGTTTCTTGCCGAGGGGCTCAACGTATGGCTGATGCTGCCGGCGGTGATTATGCTGGTGGCCGCATTCATATTTCCCCTCTTCGGACGCCCCAACTATTATTGCCTGCAGATATGTCCCTTTGGGTCGCTGCAGGAGCTGGCAGGACGTTGCTGTAAGAAGAAACTGAGGATGAATCCCGCCTTAGTGAAATGGCTCGACCGTGCCAGGGTGGCTCTCTGGTGTGTGTTGATGTTGCTGCTATGGCTGGGCGTCTGGAGCGAATGGATGGCCAATGAGATTTTCTCGGCGTTTAAGCCGGGCGAAGCCTCGTGGATAGTGGTAGTGGTGGCCGCGGCGTTTGTGGTGTTGAGTCTGTTTGTCCCGAGGCCTTTCTGCCGGTTTGTGTGTCCCACGGGGTCGCTGTTTAAGGTGGCGGAGGAGAGGAAATGAGATAAGGCAAAAGGCAAGAGTAAAAAGGCAAAAGTAAAAAGTCAAAAGGCAAAAGTAAAAAGTCAAAAGTAAAAAGTCAAAAGGCAAGAGTAAAAAGGTAAGGGGTAAAGGATTAAAGAATAAAGATTATGAACTACTCAAGGATACTTAATATTTTGCTGGCTGCGGCGCTGGTGCTGCTGTCGATAGCGCTCGTAAGGAGCCAGAAGGAGCCTTCGTGCGAGGAGGAAGAGACATCAACCATGGTAGAGGCAACGACTACAGCAACGCCAATGGTGAATAGCCTCAACCCTACGCTGCAGACCATAATGGCGCGCACAAGCGTGCGCAGCTACACGGATGAGGCTGTAAGCAAGGAAGATCAAGAGATGCTACTGCGTGCGGCGATGGCGGCGCCCACGGCTGGCAACAAGCAGCCGTGGCAGTTTGTAGTCGTCACCGACCGTTCTACACTGCAGACCATTGCCGACCAGGAGCAGTATATGAAGATGGCCGCGCAGGCTCCTCTGGCCATCGTGACGTGTGGCGACTTGTCGCTGGCCTTTGAGGGGGAAGCACAGCCCTTCTGGGTGCAGGATGTGTCGGCAGCTACTGAGAATATACTTTTGGCGTCACAGTCGCTGGGCCTCGGAGCAGTATGGACAGGCGTGTATCCTATGCAAGACCGCGTGGAGCGTATCCAAAAGCTACTGGGTCTGCCATCGACAATTATTCCATTGGCGGTAGTGGTGATAGGGCATCCCGATTCGCCCTCACGCCCCAAGGACAAGTGGCGTCCGGAGCGTGTACATTACAATACGTATTAATGGATGGGCAGGAATAACAAACGATAGGGGCCGAGTCAAGTGGATTTGACACAGCCCCTAAAGCATATTATGTAAGTGGGTCGTTATTTGCTGGCGGGAGGGGTAGGAGTGTTGTCGGTGGTCGAGGCTTGCGGAGCCGGAGCCGGCGTGGAGTTGGCTTCGGAAGTGTCGGACCCCGAGGCGTAGTATTCATCCTTGATGGTGAAGGCAAACGTGTTGCGCCCAAGGATTACCCATACGGTGAAGGCAGCGCCGAGGATAAGATTGAGGATGAAGGGGAACTGGTTGGAGTGGATGTGGAGCAGGTCGCCGATGCCGTCAACGATGAAGGGGGTGACGGAGATCGACAGATAGTTGGCTGCCAACACAAACGCCAGAGCCAAGGTGGCCTTACGCTCGCTGAGCACAGTCTCGGTGGCCTTATCGTAGATGACAGGCTGGAACACACCGTAGCCCAGACCAATTAGGATGGCGCCGATAGTGTAGCTCCACATGGCTGGGATAAAAGCTATCAGAGCCAATCCGCCCAACATCAAGAAACTACAGATGGTCAGCGTGGCGCCTTTCAGCATCCGGATGACGTAGGGGAGCGTGGTGCCCGGCAGGAAGATAGCCAGGAAGAAGAGCGACGTGATCAGGCCTACCTGCGAGGTGGAGATATGGTGGGCGGCGGCCAAGAAGGGCATATAGTAGGAAACGATCAATGCCCAGTAGCATACAAAGAAGTAGACAAAGATCAATTGCCAGATGCGCTTCACGTAGAAACCATCACGTATCACCTCGCCTTTTGGCGCCGTAGCTTTAGTATAAGCCTTGGCAGCGGCTGTAGGCTCTTGGGGATATAGGTCGTTGTAAGGAATTTTCTTGAGGAAGGGAGTCAATACCAGCGGGATAAGAGGGATGGTATAGACGAGGAAGGGGAGGTGCCAGTTGTGGCTCTCGGTGAGCCAGCCCACAATGTAGGTGGCAGCCACGAGGGCGATATTACTAATACCCGATTTGATGCCGAGTTGCTTCATACGATACTTACCGACAAACGTGTCGGAGAGCAGACCGGCGGCCAAAGGAATCAGCAGGCCGCAACCACACCCCAGAAGACAACTGATGATAATCAACGCCACCATCGACTTAGCGAAGAAATAGAGCAGACCTGCCACCAGATAGGCTACCAAGGCCCAAACTACAAGCGCTATCTTGCTCTTGGAGAGCGACAGCTTGCCTGCAAGCAATACGAAGGGGATGATGAGAAGATTGGGTAATACGGTGAGAAGCTGAACCTCCAACTCGGTAGTGTCGCTAAAGATGGCCTTCAAATTGTCGAGCATAGGCGTGATGGCGAGGCCCGGCAGATTGACGGTGAGCGAAATTGACCAGATGGCTATCAGTGTAGCCAATGGGATGGTGCCCTTTCCTGTTTTGACTTGCATGACGGTGGTGGCAGCTTAAGGAGGTTATAAGGGAGGTAGAGAGTAGGTGGAATGTAAATAGTTGGATACTAAGGGAGGAAAAAGTGGCGACCCTCGGGTTGCGACCACCGTTGGATGTCCGGGCTCGGGGTCGCCACTTTTATTTCAATTCAATCTAATGGCACTGTATGGGCGGCCTTGTCAAGAGTCTTCTTCTTGTTCTTGCTCTTGATGGGCAGTACGGGCCTTGGCCGCCGCTACATCTTTGCCTTTGATGATAGCTTCTATCTGAGCCTCTGTAGGCTGATAGCCTGCCGGCCACTTGGAGATCTGGTCGGGACGACGACCCTCGATCTGCCAGTCAAAGGGCTGGAAGTCGGTGTTGGGGTCGCGCCAGTAGGGCTTACGGCATGCAAAGACGATGAAGGGGATAGCGCAGAGGATAATGGTGCCTGCGATAAGTATACCTACATACGTGCCGGGGGAGCCGGTAGTGATCTGGCTCGGTGGAACGTAGCTAAGGATCAAAGCGAAGATAGCACCGAAGAGACCGATGATGGTGACAAGCCACTTGCCAAAAGCACCACCAGGCACACGGAAACCACGCTTTACCTTAGGCTCTGTGCGGCGCAGCTGCCAGAATGCCAAGAAGATGATGATTACCAGCAGGAGGTAGAAGATGGTGGCCATCTGGCTCAAAATCTGGTAAGCCGACTCAACCGAAGGCAAGACTACCAGCACGATTGACAGAATCGACACGATGATGCCTTGTATCCAAAGGATAGGGGTCTGGATGCCGTTCTTGTTGGTCTTCTGAAGCGACAGTGGGAGATAGCCGCTCTTACCTACTACGAAGATACCGGTGGAAGGACCAGCGATAATCACTGATACCTGACCGATAACACCGAAGGTGATAAAGACGGCCATCACATGGCCAAGCCACTCACAGTGTAGGGCCGCGAAGAGGTTATTGTAGGCAGTCAGCAGCGAGGCCAGCAGGTTGATATCCTTCTGAGGTGTGACGAAGGCGATAGCGAGTGTGCCGCCAATAAACACCACGAGGATTACAATCACAGCGATGAGTACCGACTGTGGGAACTCCTTGGCAGGATTTTTCATCAGCGGGACGTGGACGGCGTTCATCTCCATACCTCCATAGAACAGGAAGCAGCTCGCGGCAAGCACGAAGGTGGAGAATTTAGTGAAGTCGGGCCAGAAGGGCTGATGAGGAGTGATGTCGATGGGCTTGCCCATACATACGTAGATGATACCGAGGATGATAAGGATAGCTCCAGGAATAATCGTGCCGCAGATACCGCCAATCGACGACAGCTTGTTGGCCGACTTCATGCCTCGGAAACAGTTGAAGGTACTCAGCCAGTAGACGGCGAGCACAAGGATAAGGGTGTAGATACGGTTGTTGGACAGCGTGGCATCAAAGCTCTCGGGCCAGAAGACATAGGCCAAGGCCACCGCGGCAAACATAAGCACCGAGGGGAACCAAATGGTCACCGTCATCCATTCCAGGAACATAGCCACCCATCCCCAACGCATACCGAACGCCTCAGCACACCAGCGGAAGAGCCCACCGCTCTTGGTCCACGTAGAGGCCAGCTCGGCACATACAAGAGAGAATGGGATGAGGAAGAAGACTGCTGCAAAGAGATACCAGAATATCGAGGTCCAACCAAACTCAGCCTGGGAGGATAGACCACGGAGGCTCAGAATGGCAGTGATTGACAGCACGGCCATCATCATCATCGACACTGTGCCGGCTTTTGAATTGACAGCAGGCTTTGGGGCCGCTGCTGCCTTGGCTGCCGGTTTCCCAGCAGGTTTTGTAGGTGTTGCCATAACAGTAATAGTTGAATGATAAGGGTGAGATTAAATAGAGAAGGAGAGTTAAATAGTTGAGTGTTGTTGTGTAAGAGACCCAATATTTATAGAGAAGGGGCCGAGGGCTTGGCTGCCCCCGGCCCCAGTATGCTTATGTATCAGTGGCATGGAGCCACTGGCAGGGGTTTACTTGCGGCGACGTACAGGATAGGCCTCGGCGATGCGGGTACCATACTTGTAGTGTACGCCTGGCTGGGCAGTGAAGCTGACGTTGCTCTGGTTCTGGAATACCATCACGATGTCGGAGCCACCAAACTGGAAGTAGCTGATCTCGTCGCCCTTCTGGAGGGTGCGGCCTTCCTCGGCGGTGATGATTACGGATGATACCTGTGCCATACCCATAGGCAGCACGGCTACCTTGCCGATTGAGCTTTCGAGGACGATCAAGCCACGGGTCTGCATGAACTCATAGCCAGGATCATCAGGAGCACCGAATACTCGCTTGCCTACAATCTTGTGAGCCCCGTTGGGGTCGCCAGGGATAGGCTCGGCAGTCACCTGAAGGTATACTGTGCCCTGAATGTTGCGGGCTTCAAGTACACGGCCACCTACAGGGGCGTGCTGACGGTGATAGTCGGTGGTGTTGAGGAAGGAGTGCATCCAGTTGCCACCCAGGAACTCGTCCTTGTAGGGGCTGCCTTCGAGCAGCTCCTCAATCTTCCAGTGGAGGCCCTTGATGGTGACACCTGAATCAGCGCGGATCTCCCACTGTCCGTCGAATGTGGCATCGGCAGGCGAGGTGATGACGCGGTCGTTGCAGATGTCGGCTACAGGACGATAGCCAGGTTTTGCACGACGGGCAAAGAGCTGGTTGTAGGTACGCCATCCTCCGTGAGGCTGGATATACTCGTCCATGTGGTATTCGGGGCAGTCGTAGAAGGTCTGTACGCTCTCGGGGGTGATAGATGCTGGGGTGTCCATGAATGCACCAAACTCGATGATGTATCTCTTCATCCACTTGGAGAGCTCGGTCAGAGGCTGCATCTCATCGTGAGGCACCACGGCGTTCTGGAGGCTCTTTACAGGCTCCTGGTCGAGGATGAAGTAGAACTTACATACATGGTCGAGCACTACCTCACCATAGCGATTCTCAACAGGAATCCAAGTGAGCTGCTTGTCAAGCCAGTCAAAGTAGTCGTCGAGGGTCTTGATGTCGGCAAAAGCTGCTACGTTGTAGCTTTGGCACTTCTTAAGGGCCTGCTCAAACTTTTCCTGCCAGCCATTGGCCTGGATCATGTCTATAAGGTCCTGTACGATAGGTTGATGTGTTGTTGCCATATCTTTAAGGAGGGTTTTTCTTAGTAGTTGTTAATAGTTGATTGGAGGTTGTTGAAGTTGTTGGGGTAGTCTACTTTTGTTTATAGACCCTCACCTATCCACGAAATTTGGGGATTACAGGATAGGCTTTACCTATGCGAGTGCCAAACTTATAGTGAACACCAGGCTGGGCCGTGAAGCTGATATTGCTCTGGTTCTGGAATACCATCACGATGTCGGAGCCACCAAACTGGAAGTAGCTGATCTCTTCGCCCTTGCGGAGTGTACGGCCCACCTCGGCGGTAAGAATTACCGACGATACCTGACCCATACCCATTGGGAGGACAGCGACTTTACCTACATAAGGATTGTCGATGATGATCAAGCCACGGGTCTGCATGAACTCATAGCCGGCATTGTCAGGAGCCTCAAGCACACGCTGCTTTACCAGCTTGTTGCGGCCAGGATTCTCGGGATCGGGAATGGCGATGACGTTTACATACTCGCAACCTTGGATTACACGTGCTTCGATAACCTTACCGCTGATAGGAGCGTGCTGACGGTGGTAGTCGCTGGTATTAAGGAAGGCGTGAACGAAGTTGCCACCCAGGAATTCATCCTTGTAGGGGCTGCCTTCGAGCAGCTCGGCAATCTTCCAGTCGAGACCCTTTACGGTGACGCCAGAGTCGGCGCGGATTTCCCATTGTCCGGCCCAGGTGGCATCGGCTGCCATGGTGATGATAGTATCATCATCTTGTGCGGCTATAGGACGGTAGCCAGGCTTGGTGTAGCGGGCAAACCATTCGTTGAAGGTCTTCCAGCCGCCACGTGGCTCCTCATATTCGTCTTCATGATAGTTGGGGCTATCAGCAAAGGTAGCAAGACTCTCGGGATTGATACTCTGTGGAGTGTCAAGGAATGCACCCTGAGCGTGGAAGAAACGGTCGATCCAAGCGCTAAACGGGGTGAGCTGTGGCTGGGGCACTGCAGGCGCTTCCTTGTTCTGGAGGCTCTTGATAGGCTCCTGGTCAACGATGAAGGAGAACTTTACCAGGTGGTTGTAGACCTCTGTGCCATAGTTGTTTTCCACTGGTATCCAGGTGAGCTGAGCATCTAGCCAATCAAACCAGTCGTCGAGGCAGTGAATGTCATCCAAGGTCACTACATTCTGTGAAATGCAGTTTTGGATGCCCTTCTCAAAGATCTCTTGCCACCCATTCTGAGCTATCATTGCGATAAGCTCCTGTACCATGGGTTGATGCTGTTTTGCCATAATATTATAGTAATATGTTAGGTGTTAAGAATATATACTTGAATAATACTCACATTCGGACGTCTATGTCTTCGTGCAGAGAGAAGATTAGTGACGTTTGCGATAGCCTACAGGATAAGCCTCAGCGATGCGGGTGCCAACCTTGTAGTGGTTGCCAGGCTGTGCGGTGAAGCTTACGTTGGCCTTATTCTGGAACAGCATTACATAGTCGGAGCCACCAAACTGGAAGTAGCTTACTTCCTCGCCCTTCTGTACCTCACGACCAACCTCGGCCGTGATAATCACCGACGATACGTTGCTCATACCGATAGGCATGATAGCTACAAGACCTACGATAGGATTGTCAATCATGATAAGACCACGGGTCTGTAGGAATTCGAAGCCGGCGTGGTCGGGGCACCAAGCCTGATACTGACGTTTGCCCACAGCTCTGTGCTTGCCGTTAGGATCGCCGGGGACAGGCTCGCATTCTACCTCTACGTATTCGGCACCTTGGATTACACGTGCCTCTACAATCTTACCGCCTACAGGAGCGTGCTGACGGTGGTAATCGCTGGTGTTGAGGAAGGAGTGGGTCCACATACCACCGAGGAACTCATTGGCATAGGGGCTGCCATCGAGGAGCTCAGAGATCTTCCAGTGAAGGCCCTTGATGGTGACGCCAGAGTCGGCGCGGATTTCCCATTGGCCATCAAATGTGGCGTCGGCACCGGCTACGATGACGGTATCATCTTCGATAGCGGCGATAGGACGGAAGCTCGGTTTGGTGTGACGTGCAAACCATTCGTTGAAGGTCTTCCAACCGCCGTGAGGACATTCATACTCACCCATGTGGTATGCTGGAGAAGCATAGAACGTAGCGAGCGATTCGGGGGTAAGAGAAGCAGGAGTGTCAAGGAACTTACCTTCCTCACGGATGTACTTCACAATCCACTCGGAGAGCTGGGTAAGCTTTTTAGGTTGTTCTGGAGTAGGAACCTCGGGGGTCATCAGACTGAAGACAGGCTGCTGGTCGAAGATGTAGTAGAACTTTACAAGATGATCGTAGACCAGTGTGCCATAATTATCCTCGACAGGTACCCAAACGAGGAACTTGTCGAGCCAGTCATACCAGTCTTCGAGTGTCTTGAGGTCTTCCATGCCTTCTACGTTGAGTTGCTGTGTCTTGTCGATTACAGCTTGGAACTTATCCTGCCAGCCATTGGCGGCAATCATGTCTATAAGTTCCTGCACTACAGGTTGATGTGCCATAATAGTTGAATTTTGGTTATAAGAGAGGTTTGTAAATGAGGAGCCTGGGGAGAGGCTACCAGTGGATTATCTCAATGTCGACTTGCGAAGGGTATTAGGATTAGCTACGTTGTTTCGTTAGACAATGTGGTCATCGTTCGCAGTCATAATATCTAACCACAATATGCACGAAAAAGTTCTGAGAAAGCAACCAAATTCAGTAAACGACTTTTATCTGTCGAAGAATGCGCGGCACACGCCTATATTAAATTTAATAGCTCAAACGCCGTTGCATAAAAATTAACATTTCTTTCCCCATCCTTACTCTTTGACAGGCGCTACGCGAATAAGCTCGAGGCGCGTAGATGTGCGCTTGACGATGGTGAAGGTCAAGTCGGCAATCTCTATCACTTCGCCTTGAGCGGGGATGGCTCCTACGTTGTGGAGGATATAGCCGGCGAGGGTCTGATAAGCGTCGTCCTCGGGGATGTCGATGTGGTAGCTCTCGCGGAGCATCTCTATCTCGCATCGTCCGGCACATTCGTAGACCCCATCGTCGAGCGCCTTTACCATCGTTGAGGTGGTGTCGTGCTCGTCCTGTATGTCGCCAAATATCTCCTCTACAAGGTCCTCAAGGGTCACCAGGCCTGCCGTGCCGCCAAACTCGTCGACCACGATGGCCATAGAGCGTTTCTCGGCCAGCAGTCGCTTCATGAGCTTGTTGGCCAGGAGGGTCTCGGGTGCAAAGATGACGGACTTGAGACACTGGGTCCAGTCCTTGTCGGGGACAAAGAGCTCGCTGACGTGGATGTAGCCAAGCACGTTGTCGATATCCTCGCGATACACCACTATCTTGCTGCGCCCAGAGGTGGTGAAGAGGCGACTGAGCTGCTCGCGGGTGGTCTCTTCGATGTCGACCGCCACTATCTCGTTGCGTGGCTGCATGCAGTCGCGTAGGTGGGTCGACGAGAAGTCGAGAGCGTTGTGAAATATCTTCACCTCGTTTTCTACGGGCGCTTTTTCAGGGTTTACTTCGTCGATGGTGCGCTCAAGATACTGGTTGAGGTCGCCCAGCGAGAGCATTCCCAGTGTGGCGGCACTCGACTTGATGCCGCAGAGCTTCATCAGCGACTTTGAGAGCCAAGTGGTGAAGAGCGAGATGGGATAGATGAGGAGATAGATGATGTAGACTGGCCAAGCAAAGAGGCGCAGCGACTTATTGGGGTTGATCCTAAAGATGGTCTTGGGCACAAACTCCCCCATCAGCAGTATTACGGCCGTGGAGATGAGGGTGGAGATGATGAGCAGCAGGGCCTGATTGTGACACCACGTCTCTATCCAGGGGTCGAGCAGAGCTGCTGCCCCCATACCATAGATGACGAGCACCACGTTATTGCCTACAAGGATGGAGGAGATGAAAAAGTCGGGGTCGCTATAGAAGCGATTGATTATCTTGCCCAGGAGGCCGCCATTGTTCACGTCGAGCTCTACGCGCACACGGTCGGAGGTGACGTAGGCTATCTCCATGCCTGAAAAGAGGGCGGAGAAGATGAGCGAGACGATGGCAAGTATAAGCCAGGTGGTAAGGGTCATTTGCGTTCGGTGGGTTTGCGTAGAGGTTTAGGGGCCGTTTTAGCCTTGGGAGTAGTAGCTGCAGGGGTGGAAACTGGAGGCTCGATGGTGTCGGCTGTTTCAGCCTCAGCTGCTGAGGGGCGCTGCAACGAGCGGCGCGTAGGCGTGGAGCGAGTGGGAGAGGCGGCGATGCTGTCGGTAGGCACCGATGAGGTTGAGGCTTGACGTTCCTGCACGGGGAGAATGGCCTGAACGTTGAGCACCTCGTATTGGGTCATCTTCTCGTCGGAGATGAAGCCATAGCCCTCTATCACACGGTCAACGCGCTCTATATGTATAAACGAATCGGAGTAGACGGTTTGTTTTTTCTGGTCCCAAAAAAGTTGCTGGGTCTTGAAGCGCTCGCCAGCCATGTTGGAGATGTCGACATAGCCATCAAGGCGCCACAGTTGCTTCTGGCGGAAGTAGGTGGCACTGTCGCAGTCGATGGTGGCCTCGCGCTGGAAAAAGTTGTCAAAGCGCTCTATGTGCATACCCTCGGGGAAGGTCCAGCGTGGCTCCTTGGCCTCGTCGAAGACGAGCCATAGCGGGGCCTCTATACGATAGCGCGTGATGCCCGAGTCGGAGATGAGGGTCTCCACATCGCGGGTGGTCATCGTGGCAAAGGTCTCGGGGTCGATAGCGCCTGCCACCACCGCCGAGTTGCCATCGGAGCAGGCGGTCAAGGTTGACACTATCTCCATGAGCGCCACGGCGCTCAGAGCCCATGCCAAGAGTTGCCTCATTAGTTAATCTTGTTTTTGAAGAACCACATCTCGTTGAAGTTGACGCCGAGCGTGATCGAGAAGTAGTTTTCCTTCAGGAGAGGATTGGGGTGGGCTTGGCGATGACGATACTCGAAGCCCAGACTGATGATGGTCTTGTTGTTGGGGTTTGGCATACCAAAGCCGCAGCTCAGACCCCATTCACGCACGGAGTTGTCGCCCACCTTCATATAGTCGCGACCGTAGAAGGCCCCCGCGCGATAGTTGATGCGCTGCACCCACTTGCCGCGTTCGCGAGGGGTGTATTGTAGACCTACGGCTCCTTTATAGCGATTGTTGAAGCGCGTCACGGAGAAGTCGGGCATCTCGGCAAACTTCACCTTGCTCCAGGGCTGGTAGGTGAAGTCGGCCTCTACCATCAGTCGCTCCTGCCACTGATAGTTGAGACCCACGCCCCAGGTGGAGGGCAGACTGAAGTTGTGGCGTAGCGACACACGCGAGAGGGTGTCGGGAGTGTCGCTCTGCGACACGTCGTACTTCATCACCTGCGCATGGCCCAGCAGGTCCTTGCCTGGCGAGAACATCACGCCGAGGGTCATGCGGTGGTTGCGACCAATGCGCTGGCTATACTGGGCGCCAAACTGCAAGTGGTAGTCTCTCACCTCGAAGCTCTGCTCAAAGAGCGATGTGGAGCCAGCTTCGGTATAAACGTAGATGTCATTATAGGTGTTGCCAAAGAGATACGATACGTTGGCGCCGATGGCAAAGCCTTCAAATGGAGTGTAGCCTAAGCCGAGATAAATCTGGTTGAGGCCGCCCGAGCCAGTGTGGCTCTCCGTGCCGTTGTCGATTTCAGAGCCAAAGGTGTAGCCTACCGACGAATAAGGGAGGATGCCAATGCTACCAGCGAGGCCCTTCACGATGGGAAATTGCATAGTGATATACTCCAGACCGCCACCCCACTCTTTATTCTTGGTGTTGTCCTCCGTGCGGTTGACGCGCACGAGGTCGAGCCCCATGTCGAAGAGGAAGGTCAAGCTGTCCATGTAGGCGTAGGATGCGGGGTTCATGACGTTGATTTGGCGTCCGGAGTTCATGGCGTAGCCCACGCCTCCCATCATGCGCTGTGCCCCCGAGGCGTTGTCGCCGAGGATGCCATAGCCAAAGCGTGAATAGGGACTGTTGGCCGTTGTCTGTGCTGAAAGGAATGATACGGCCAGGCAGGCTGTGGTTAGCGCTAATAATATTTTGTGAGAGATGTTCATCGCTGGTTGTAGAGTAATATTTGATTGAGTCCTTTGCTTACTAAGTCGGGGGCAACTTCCACTTCAAAGTCGCATAGACGGCTCAGGCTTTTGGCCCAGCCGCCAGTCATCACCACCTTGAGCCCCTTGGGGAGATGGGCCTGGTAGTAGGATATGGCTCCCACAATGCCATAGATGGCGCCAAGAATCATGGCGCTCTCGGTGTCGGTGCCCAGGAAGTGGGGATAGTCAAAGTCCCAGGGCACTTCGAGCTTGGGCAGGCGCGCGGTGTAGCGATGGAGAGCGTCGAGGCGCATGCGCATGCCAGGGGCGATGTTGCCTCCCACGAAGCGGCCGTCGGCCGTCACGTGGTCGTAGGTCACTGCCGTGCCAGCGTCGACCACCAGCAGCTCCGTCTGCGGGAAGGTGGCCCAGGCTCCTACGGCAGCCGCTATGCGGTCGGTGCCGAGGGTGCAGGGATGCCCCGGTATGCCATACTCTATCTTGATGGGCAGAGGCGTCTTGGGCGTTAGGCGTTTCACCACAGGCACCACATGCTTCATCTCGGCCACCACCTCCGAGGGTAGGGGCGCCACCGAGCAGCATAGAACGCTCAGTATGGGTTGTGACTGATAGGGACGCAGCCATTCCAGCATCGCCGGCGCCGAGAGGCGTGGTTCAATGCTGAGAGCTACGAGCTTGTCGTGGTCCCACAGGGCGAGCTTTGCAGCTGTGTTGCCTTGGTCTATGGTAAGGTTGTAAGCCATTTTGGGGGCAAAATTACTAAATCCTCTCTAAATAAAGGTCGTGTGGGGGCGCTATTTTCCCTGTCATGCCGTGGAATGTGGAGCAAGAGCCATTTTTTAACTCTTTTTACTCTTTATCTTGATTTGTTTAGCTTTGGCGGTCGCGGCTCTCGGCGCGGGGTATCATCAGCGAGCTATAGACCTGAAGCACAGCACCTGCCAAGGTGAAAGCCAGCCAGTCGCGCACGCCCGCAGGCTCGTAAAACATGAAGAAGCCTGCCACGCAGAAGATGACGGCGCTCCAAAATTCGATTCTCGACAGGCGCTTTACGCGCATCGACGAGCCACGGTAGGGCGCGGCAATGCGCCCTACGAGGAGAGCCACAGCGCCCGTGCAGTAGATGTATTTGTTGTAGGGGATGCCGAAGTTGAGGAGGGGCATGAGGGTGCCGCTACCTACCAGTAGTAGGCCGAAGATAGCCAGCCAAGAGCCAGCAATTTGGGTGGAGCTGGGGGTGTTGTTGTCGGGGGTCATGGGTGATGAGGGTGTGATGGTCAGTCGATAACGTAGATGTCTTCGTTGGGCCGCTGCATGTGGTAGCGCTCGCGCACGATGCGCTCCATAGTCTCAGGGTCGGTGTCAAGGCTGCGGTTGAGCTGTTGGTAGAGCTCAAGGGTGTCGCGATTGGCCTTTATTTCAGAACGTAGAGCCTCTATCTCTTGTTCGTAGCGATAACTATCCATCACCGAATTATCGTTGAAAAAGAGGATATAGCCCAGTATCACCACCATAAGCAGGAAGCCTACGTGAATGTATCTACGGCACCAGCGCCACCAGTTGTTTCGACGTGTCTCCATAACGGCGGCAAAGGTAGCTACTTTCCGTCAAAAATGCAAGCGTCGACGTGGCCCTTGTGGTCGCGTCGACGCTCATTATTTTTAGGGTGTAGAAGGTTACTCGCAGCCACAGCCTTTGTCGCCGCAACCATCGCCGCAGCTTCCGTCGCCGCAGTTGGCAGGGTTGCAGCCGCAGCCGCAGCGCTCGGGCTGGAGCTCTTCGGGAGTGGCTTCGCGCACGGTCAGGACGGTGCCAGTAAACTTCACAGTCTTGCCTGCCAAAGGATGGTTGAAGTCCATCTTCACAGTATCGGGGGTCACCTCGATCACCTTACCCATCACGTGCTGGCCCTCCTGGGTCATCATAGGCAGGGCGTTGCCCTCCTTCACCATCTCCTCGTCAAATTTGCCATCGGCATCGACGAAGATAGCGCGGGGCAGCTCCACGAGCAGGTCGGAGGTGAAGGGGCCGAAAGCCTCTTCGGGCTTGGCGGTGAAGGAAAACTCGTCGCCTTGCTCCAGGTTCATCAGTTCGCGCTCGAGGGCTGGGAGCAGCCCGCGGTCAACGCCATAGACAAAGCGCTCGGGGTCTTCGCGGTCGCTCTGATGGATGAGGGTTTCGTTGCCGTCGGAGAGGTCGTAGATGTTATAGACCAGCTCCACATACTTTCCAGGTTGGATACGTTCCATAAATGTATATGATTTTGAAAATTGTTAGTAATCAGATTTTCTCTATCCTCTATAACAATTTCCGTGCCAAAAAGTAAGACCATCCCCCCTCTTATCCTTTATCCTATAAACCGTACAAGCAAATTGAGCTTGAGTAGAGTGGCTCCATCTTCTCTATATAGTTTGCCAAACTCATGCCGAGATGTAGATGGGGTGTCGAAGTATGTATTAGTGAATAGATACTCCTCCAGCTCGTTGCGATCGAAGAAATGATCCATTTCTCTAACCATAGGCCTGAAAGAATTAGAAATTGTTGTACCTTTGCGATGGAGCTGTGAATAATGCTTCAAATGAGTTAATCCACAAGTCAATTTACCAAATCCTGATATCACGCTTTTTTTTCAATGAATAGAATTGTCATTTTCACTTTACTGCTTATGATGGGCTTATGGGCCAAGGGCGAAACAACAGCCTCCATCAACTCTGTATGGCTGGAGCATAATGTGACTCAGAACGGCAAGATAGGTATGAACGTGCATTGCGACTTCCACGTGGCAGGCATGAAAGGCCATCAGATAGAATGTATTGCGTTTTTTTACGACGAAGATAGAGAACGCGTCGGGAGCTCTTGCGTGGGCTATCAAACAAGAAATAATAAAGCTTGTACGTACGACACCAGTAAAGCCACTTATGATGACACTCGTTGGTCTGACTTCTGCAACTTCATTCCAGTAGAAGCTCTGGATTTTAAAGAAGGCACCCATACCTACTATTGCAAGGTATATATCCGCGATGAAGATTCTAACACCTTGGTAAGCTCTGAACTTTATCCATTCGAAGCCACAGGCGTGGCTAAAAAGCAAACGCCCCAGGTGGTGAATCTACCGGATGGTTCTTGGCAAGAGAGAGTGGTCAATGCAGATGGCACTGTAAGCAGTGTGATCCACTCCAAGTGTTATAGTTGCAAGGCTTCAGGCGTGTGTAGCGCGTGCCATGGCGCAGGAGGTAGGATGGTGGGGATGTATCGTCCATATTATACTGTGTGTATGCTTTGTGAAGGGGGCGGTAAATGCAAATATTGCGGAGGTACAGGAGAATCTCTGATGTATACTACGTTTGATCCAAGTTCGAGCACAGCGCATGGCACTAACCCTTATACCGGCAAAACCTACGATGCTACACCCTCTCGGTATGATGACAGTAGCGACAATTCGGGTAGCTCCAGCAGTAGGTCTTCTTCAAAGGAAACGTGTAAATATTGCAAAGGCATAGGGTATGATGTATATCCTTATCTGGATGGAATCGTTGGTATGAACATTGGTGGGTATACCAATCAAGATGGAGCAAAATGTCCCTATTGCTCAGAGCGCCGCTGGCATCAGCATCCCTACTGCCCGCATTGCTATCGCAGATAGAAGATCTCATTCATAGCCGATTTGTATTCAACCCTTAGATATCTGGCCATTGCCCTTACAACATAAATGCCGAGATATTACACATCAAAATCCCCCGTCTCTCTATTTCTCTATCTCTCTATCCTCTATCTCTCACTCCGTCAGGTCGCGGAAGATGTCGAGGG
This sequence comes from Bacteroidales bacterium, assembly GCA_020859845.1. Classification (GTDB taxonomy): domain Bacteria; phylum Bacteroidota; class Bacteroidia; order Bacteroidales; family Muribaculaceae; genus Paramuribaculum. The sequence continues at coordinate 22,898 of JAJBVL010000084.1, read as the reverse complement.
CGGCACGGATGTCGTCGTCGGGCACAAGGCTGTCGAGGCGCAAGTCGCCAGGGGCGGCGAGGAGGGTGAAGTTGATTTCGCCTACACGGGCGTTTTTCTTGTCGTGGCGCATGTATTCAAGCAACTCTGGATAGTCGTCGCAGGTGATACAGGGTGTCGCGTAGTGAGCCTTGACGTAGCTGGCAAGGAGATGGAGGTCCTCGCTGGGGAAACCCCAACGCAAGTGGCTGAGGATGAGGTCGACCACCAACCCCCAAGCTACGGCATAGCCGTGGGGCACAGGACGCTCGCGGTGGAGGGCCCAAGCCTCAAAGGCATGGCCCGGGGTGTGGCCCAGGTTGAGAGCCTTGCGGAGGCCTTGCTCCTTGGGGTCGACGTCTACCACATGCTTCTTCACCATCACGTTCTCCTCAAGCAAAGGGAGAAGGCGGTCGAGGTCGGCATGGGAGATATTGAAGTCGAGAAGCTGGATAAACATCTCGCGAGAGCTTATAAGACCATGCTTTATCATCTCAGCGTAGCCCGACAGCAGTTCCTCGCTGGGCAGCGTGGAGAAATAACGTGTGGAGATAACCACAGCATCGGCAGGCGCGAAGGCTCCAATCTCATTCTTAAGGCCATTGAAGTTGAATCCCGTCTTGCCTCCAACGGCAGCGTCGACAGCCCCCAGAAGGGTGGTGGGGAGGTTGAGAAACCTCACCCCACGCTTGAACGTAGCGGCGGCAAAACCGCCAATATCGGTAATCATACCACCTCCGGCATTGATTACGGCAGAGCGGCGTGTTCCCCCATTGGCACTCATCTGCTCCCATATCTGGCTGACGCTCACGAGATCCTTATGCTTGTCGCCAGCACCTATTGTGATAATCTGAGCTTGCGGCAGCGCCGTCAGAATCGACTCGCCCACCCGCGAGGCAGTATTTTCGTCGCATACGATAAACAGAGTAGAAGGCTTGACGGTGGCTACCCACTTCTGGATAGCGGGGATGGTGTCGTTGGTGAATATGAGTTGTTGGTCCATGATTGGTCTTATTGAAGAGGCGGTGATGGTCAGTTGAGATTGTTGCTGGTAGTCATTAGGGAATAGATGAGCATGGGAAGCTGGGAAGCGAGGTCGGTCATCGAAGGGAAGGTGAGGCCTGCTCCAGCCTCAATGAGCTTGATGGCGGGGATGGGGCCCGTGGTGACGCCCAGGGTGAACACCCCGGCATCGTCGGCGCTCTTGACCCCCAGCGGTGCGTTCTCGATGGCGATGGCGTGGGATGCGTGGACTCCAGCCTTTTCCAAGGCTTTGAGAAACGGCTCTGGATGGGGCTTGCCGTGGACCACGTCGCGCGCCGTCACCTTAAGCTCGTCGCTGAATATACCAGGGAAGTCGCGGTCAAGGCGCTGGAGGAGGGAATTCTGTCCAGAGCCGGTGACCAGCACTCGCCGTATGCCCACTTCCTTGAGAAAGCGTAGCATCTCGGCTGCTCCTGGCATAGGCTTAGGCTCGGGCATGGAGGCAAAGATCACCGTCTTGCGATGATACATCTCCTCGATTTGCTCTGGAGTGGCATCGTGGCCAAAGGTGCGCTGGAATAGGAGATTGATGGTGGAGGCTCCCGTACGCCCCTCGTAGAGATAAAATTCCTCGGGCGTGCAAGGGATATCGTATTCCTGCACCATCTGATACCAGGCGCGAGCATGATTGGGCATGGAGTCGTAGAGCGTGCCATCCATGTCGATGAGAGCCACCTCGGGCTCGATGCGCATGTAATGGTGGCGCTTCAGGAAGTTGAGGATTTGGGTCTGAAACATTCAGGCTATATTAAAAGTGTGAAATTCAAGAGTTAAAGCGTCTACTGTCAGCAGACGATTGGTGAGCAGGCGACCGCTGCGGGTGAGATACTTGATGGCCTCCAAGGCCTCTACAGCGCCGATGATGCCAGGCAACGGACCCACTACTCCCCCAAGGGCACAGGAGAGATAACTCCCTTCGTCGGCCTGCTGGGCAAAGATGTCGGCATAGGTGGCCGAGCCGGGGATCCACGTGGTGGCCTGTCCTGTCCAGCCCACCACACCGCCTATGCAGCAGGGGATGGCCGCCTCGGCGCATAGGCGAGAGATAAGATGCTTGGTCGTGGGATTGTCGCTACACTCGAGGACGAAGTCGGCCCCCTGGATGAAACCGCGCGCTCCAGCCTCGTCGAGCATCGTGCCTACCTGCTCCACGCGGATGGCGCTATTGATAAGCTGGAGCTTAGCAGCAAGAGTGGTCGCTTTGGGACGCCCCAGGTCGGCCTCAGTGAATGAGAGTTGACGCTGGAGGTTGGAAATGTCGATGGTGTCAAAGTCGGCGAGACGCAGCCTTCCCACGCCACCTCCTGCCAGATACATGGCCGAAACGGTGCCCAGAGCTCCACATCCCACGATGGCAACGCAAGAGCCGAGCAGGCGCTCTTGGCCCTCTTCCCCAATCTCGGGTAGCAGTATGTTGCGGCTATAGCGTATCTTGTCTTCTTTTTCCATTGTTCTCTAATCCTTTGCTTCTTTACCCTTTGGGATAATTAATACTTTTGCCTTTTGACTTTTTACTTTTGCCTTAATCAATTGTCTCCCTCAGGGAATGGCGGCTCCTTAGGCCCCTCGATAGCTCCTCCTTGGATAAAGATGATAGAGTCGGCATGGGTCAACGTGTCGGCCACAGAAAACTCGCTCTGGTCAACCGTCGAAGGCATCTTCATCTTCACCCCTGCATGGGCATTCTTCACACCAAACTTAAACACCTTCTCAATCTCATGGAGGAGATTGATGCGGGCAGTGTCGGAGAGCTGGTGGACATGGGAGATGGCATCCTCGTTGAAGTGGGCGCGGCCCAGGCGTATCTTGCGATGACCATCTTCACCCTTGATGTTGACGCCAAACTTGAAAGGCAACGGCGACTTGAGCACGGCTATATGGTAGTCATAATTGAGATCGCCATCGGCCCAGCCGCTGACACCAAACTTGTATCGATCCAAGTCGAAGACGAATGGGAACAGGTCGAGGCGCGAGTCCTTAATCATCATCTCTACCTGCATGTGGTCGATTAGGTTGCGATCCTTATGCTTAAACATAAGCCACTTGGCCATGGTGCGGAAGGTCTCGTTGTCAATCACCACGAGGCTATCGCCCGTGAGTTTGAGGACGAGGTTGAGCGTGTAGAATTTGATGTCCATCATCGAGTCGAGCTCGGTGGTCATGGCGCAATCGGCTGTAATGGTGCCCTCCACTTCGTTGAGCAGAGGCATGATGGAGTCGATCCATGGTAGCATGTCGAGGAAGCGACGGAGATTGAGTTTGCGCACCACTATACCTGCTGCAAAGCTGAGGTCGTCGACATTAGGAGCGGAGTAGAGGGCCGTCAAGTCCATCGACCCCATTGGGGTATATCCAGCCATGCGTTGGAGATTGATGGCCCCATCGCGCATCTCTACGCGTCCCACAAATCGCTGAAACCATATATCGGCATATAGCACATCTTTGGCATTGACATTGAGCGAGGCCTCGATATTGGCTGGTACGATAAAGGCTGCGCGCTCGTCGAGAGAGTTTTGGGAGGCCACGGCCTTCTCCATAGCCGAGTCGTCGTCGTTATCGGCGAGGGATAGGTGGGCTATGCTGTCTTGCCGAGCCGAGTAGGCCGAGCTGGCCATAATGATGCGCGTTATCTCGTTGATGTTGATGGTGTCGCTGCGCAGGTCAAGGTTGATGCGCAGTGGCTGGCCGCGACGCGAGGTGAGGGCGCGGCGTATGTTGGAGATGGTGCCATTGATTGTGAAGTCGCTCTCGCCCATACGCAGGTAGCTATTGGTGATCACCAGGCTGTCGGTGTCGAAGGCTATGTCAAGATTTTTTACCGTGTTGCGCACAGGGACGTAGGGCGTAAACATACGACCCCGCTCGGCGGTGATATGGCCAGAGGCTTGCCACTGGCGCAGCCAGCTCTTGACGCTGTGGTCCACCTCGAAGTCGAGTAGCTCACGGTCGGGGTTGTTGAGCGAAGCCAGTGTAGCTAAGCTGTCGCGACGAGCGGCGCGGCGTGCACGCGAAGCAGAGTCCTGAGGCTGCTGCTGCCGCTTGCGGGGATGGAGAGTGAAGTCGACCTGGCCGTTGCGGAGCGACAGATGAGTTGTTGGGTCGTGGTAGCGTAGACGGTCGGCCCCTACCTTGAGGCGGAGCAGCGGCACACGCGCATTCTGCTTGTAGCGTTGTAGCGAGGCCGTGATGGAGGCATTGGTCAGCCTCACCCTCATCGAGTCGCTATCGCTACGCAGCGTTATCTTCTCGCCGCGAGCGCTGAAGCCCAGAGGATTGACCAGTGTGGTGTCAGTCGACGAGGCTATGTTTTTAGCGGCTGCCACGAGTAGTAGCTTGTTGCCCACGGCGTGAAATCCCTGAGAGGCCACTGCGAGACTGTCAACTTGCAGCTTCATCGTGAGCAGCGAATCGATTTTGATGGTGTCGGCGCGGGTAATGGTGGTGTTGGTGCCCAGTTCCAGTAGCCCATGAGGAGTGTAGGCTTGCAGGGAACTGTCGTTCATGGCGAAGTGGAAGTCGCGGAGGGTCACCTTTCCTTGTCCTTGGATATAATGGAAGGTCTCGGGAGTGATTTGACTGAGATGGAGCTTGAGGTCGCAGGCTCCTTCGAGGGTGCCTGTGGCTGAGAATGGGAGCTGGCGTAGGAGGGCCTGCGGCATCAGCCCGAAGTCCATCTTGCCGTCAAAGTGGCCGTTGACCAGAGGATCGGTGAAGAGTTGGCTCATAGTGCCCGAGAGGGTGAAGAGCACTGAGCGTCCACCTACAGTCAGTTCATCGACACGCAGCACCGACTGGTTGAGGTCGTCGCCACGTATAGTGGCCGTCATGGCCGCCTTGACGGTTGGGAGCGTGACATTGTCGTAGCTCACTGAGCCCTTGGGAATATCCATCTCAAGCGTGACAGTGGGCATCTCGCTTGCTGAGGGCGTGTAAGGCTTCATGAGTTTGAGCTTGAGGTCGAGGGCAATGTCGGTGGATATCTGGCCAAACTCGCGGCGATACTCCTCGGGGATAAGGTCGATGATGTCCATGACGCGCAGACTATTGGTGCGCAGTTCAAAGCCCTCTACGGTCAAGAGATCGTGGTAGGTCACCTCGGTGTCAATGGTGAGGCTCAGGCCGGCAGCGCTGATGGTGAAATTCTCAAGCCGCATACGCCGTGGGTCTTTCTCCTGCCATTCTATCTTGCCATCCAGACCGAAAGGCATCTCGGGGAGGGAGAAGTGGGGACTCAGACGCCCCTCGCCGCCGCCTTGCACGTCGACCATATACAGAGGAGCTTCATGGCCATCAATCTCTGTGGTGCGGAGCATCAGTGTGACGTCGGTGGAGTCGACGGCTGAGAAGTAGCGCACCGGTGCGCCATCCTTGATGATAAAATGATTGATGGAGATGGCTGGAATGGTGAGGGCAGTAGTGTCGGTAGAGGGGGGTACGATATTGTAGTTGGCCCACTCGCCATCGTAGCTGACGAAGTTGAGACGCGGATGTTCAAACTCTACGTCGTAAAGGCGAATATCACCTTGCATCAGAGCCATCACATTGATGCCCCCACTGAAGCGGCGCACGGTGAGCAGCGTGTCGGCGTTGGCTGGAAGCAATGCTCGCTTGTCGGCAGGCAAGCTATCGAGAGCATGGCTGATGATGGCCAGACTGTCGATGTCGAGCTGTACGCGAGGAAATGTCTTCCAGAAGGTGAGTTCAATTTTAGTGGACTTCACCTTGCCATAGAGATAGTCGCTGGAATATTCCTCCACGAGAGGCGTCAGTTTCTGAGGGGAGAGCGTCCATACCACAATGGCGATAGCGATGATGACCAGACACACCACACCAGCCACTATCCCCGTCAGCCAGAGGAGGAAGCGATGCCAAAAAGGACGCTTAGGGCGCTTGGCGCGCGCCTGTTGAGGCTCTGGAGCCTGCGTCGGTGGCTCAGTGGATGGTGTATGGGGGGTAGCCATGAGAGGGGTGGGGGAGTTGGAAACGTGAATTGCTTTTATATAAAAAGCCTTGGGTGGGGTTATTGTTCGTTAGAAAGCTCAGGGATTACCCAATCTTCGCGTGGGCGCGCAGTGATGTGGAAACAGGGTTGTTGACGCTCGTGCTTGATATAGATTTTCCCCTCTTGACGCATGGCCCACAACACCTCGGCCAGCAATCCCTTAAGGTCGTCGATGGAGCGAGGCAGCGTGTCGTTGTCGGCCACGAATCGCGAGTAGGAGATGTCGACGGTCGTGCCAAGCTGGTGCACTGAGGAATCGACAGCATTAGTGTTGCGTCGACGCAGCCGGCTCACGGCTTCGGGAGTGCGAAGCACGCTCGTCACCTTGATGCGATAAGCGCCGCCACCACGGGCCGCCAGCGAGTCGCGAAAGCGGTGGCCTATCTCGCGGAGCATCTCTGCTCCCTCTGGCACCATGTAGGGACGCGAATAGCGCAGGGGCTCCACGTAGTAGTCTTCACACGACTCCACTTTGACTAGTGGGCGATTGAGTTGCCAGTGGGAGGCCAGGTCGCTGAGGGGCGTGAGGCCTATTTTCTCTGCCGCTTGCCAGTGTACGTAGTTGCTGTCGTTGAACAGACGTCCGTAGGAGTCGGGCAGACGGTTGAGCCGCAGTCTTACTGTCGGCTCGGGCATGCTGTCGAGTATTTGGCAATATTGAGAGGTGGTGTCGGCCATGATGAGGGGCAGGCGGCTGGGAAGATTGAGCGGTATAGGAGCCTGCTGGGCCCTTTGGCCGATGGATGAGGCAGCCGGAGCCTCTTGAGGCTCTGGCTCCTCTACGGGTAAGGCTGTGGAGGGTTGCCCCTTAAATGCAAGCATAAGGGAAGCCACTACCGTTACAGCTACTATGGGTTTATATATAATGCGAGTCAATGTGTAGGCGTTTATGACGTGATGAGTCGAAAAATGACTTCAAAGTTACCCATAATTCTGAAATTATGCACACTTTTTGGGAGAAAGAGATGTCAAGACGTCGCTATTGAGCATTATTTTGTATCTTTGTGGGTATGAAACGAATTGCATTAACAATTATATGTCTATGGGTAGGCGCTCTGGCGATGCTGGCTGCCCATAGCGTCACAGATATTCCCAATGTACACGTGGCCGACCGCACGGCCTACGTGTCCAATCCCGACGGTGTGCTTTCTGCCTCGGCAGTGGCCCAGCTCAATCAGACCTTGGCACAGATATGGCAGACCACGACGGCGGAGCCAGTTGTGGTGGCTGTAGACGATATTGATAGCGATGATGTCGACGACTTTGCCACACGCCTTTTTGAAGAGTGGGGTATCGGCAAGAGCGACAAGGACAATGGCGTATTGGTTTTGATAGTCAAGGACAAGCACAAGGCCGTGATACGTACTGGCTATGGTGCAGAGGGCGTGCTCCCCGACATCGTATGCGGACGCCTGCTGCGCAATGTGATGTTTCCTGCTTTCCGTCAGGGTAATTACGACGAGGGTACTATCTCTACGGTAAAAGCTATGAGCGATGTGCTTACCAATCCCGAGGCTGCTGAGGAGCTCAAGTCGCGGTATGCCAACGATGCGCGCCATTCGAGTGGCGACGACATGTCGATGGGCGACCTCTTCGAGTGGTTTCTTGGGATTGCCGGTATCATGGGCTTAATATGCTTGATCGTCGTCCTGTGGGAGATAATGAGCACACGCAAGATGGAACCCACTCCGAGATACCAAAAGCTGGAGACCCTGCGCACTCCCATGCTATTCTTCACCTTTCTGGGACTGGGAATGCCCATTGTGGCATATCTTATCCTTGTGGGCAAACTAAAGCGCCTGCGCAACCGGCCACGAATATGCCCCAACTGTGGGGCCAAGATGAACCGGCTCGACGAAGACACCGACAATCTCTATCTCACCCCAGCGCAAGACACGGAGGAACGCATCAACTCTATCGATTACGATGTGTGGCTCTGCCCTAAATGCAATGAGACCGACATCATTCCCTACGTCAATCGTCAGGCACCCTACTCGGTGTGTGAGAAGTGTGGGGCACGGGCTTGCCAACTGACCGCCGACCGTATTATCGCTCCCCCTACCACCAGTCGCGAGGGTTACGGCGAGAAGACGTATACCTGTCGTAGCTGTGGACACAACAACAATAAGGGATATAAGATACCTAAGAAGGTCGACGATGCTGCCATTGTGGCTGGAGCAGTGGCCGGCGCCATGCTTGGCAGCCGACGTGGTGGCGGCTTTGGTGGCGGTGGCTTCTCGGGAGGCAGCTTTGGTGGTGGCTCTACTGGCGGTGGCGGTGCCAGCGGCGGCTGGTAAGAGGCATGAGCGAAAATGCTATTAAGCGATTAAATGGTAACAAGAACTAACAATGACTGAATTTCTTTCTCAATACAATGTCCTGGGGCTCGTGATCGGGCTTTCTACCTTTCTGATTATCGGGATGTTTCACCCGATAGTGATAAAATTCCATTACTGGTGGGGCACTCGCTGCTGGTGGTGGTTTCTGCTCTTTGGCATAGTCTGTATAGGATTCTCGCTGGTGGTCTACGACGTGTTTTGGTCAAGCATCCTTGGCGTGGTGGCATTCTCTTCGTTTTGGACCATCAAGGAGATCTTTGACCAAGAGAAACGTGTGGCTCGTGGATGGTTTCCGGCCAATCCTCGACGAGCAAAGAAGAAGGTGCCAGATTGAGGTCCACGGCGTTTTTCCCACCAAATTGGAAAGAATATCCTCAAGATGTATAAAGGGACTTTAAAGAAGGGAAACTATATTTGCACAATCAAATTTCATCAAGAGATATGCTTAGAAAGATTAGAATCATTGCTGCCATGGTTTTCTGGGTCGGGATCACGTTGCTGTTTCTCGACTTTACGGGCACGGCTCATGCTTGGCTGGGCTGGATGGCACGTGTGCAGTTCCTGCCAGCGCTGTTGGCGCTCAATGTAGGAGTAGTGGTAGGGCTTGTGGCCCTCACTTTAGTGTGTGGGCGCGTCTACTGTTCGGTGGTGTGTCCGCTGGGCGTGATGCAGGATGTAGTGTCGTGGTTGAGCGGTCGCCGTCGTCGCAAAGGCCATCGCTTCACCTATTCCCCCGCTCTCAACTGGCTCCGTTATGGAGTGTTGGCGCTGTTTGTAGTGGCTTTGGTGGCGGGGATAGGAGGCTTTGTGGCTTTACTTGCCCCCTATAGCTCCTATGGCCGTATCGTTAACAGCTTGCTCTCCCCCGTATGGCTATGGGGGAACAATCTGATGGCCTCAATGGCCGAGCGAGCAGAGAGCTACGCCTTTTATGAACGTGAGATATGGATGAGGAGTGCAGCTACGCTTGGCATTGCTGTCGTGACCTTTGTGACACTGGCCATACTGGCTTGGCGCAATGGACGCACGTATTGCAACACTATCTGTCCCGTGGGTTCGGTGCTGGGATTGCTCTCGCGCTATGCATGGCTCAAGCCAGTGATCAACCTCGAGAAGTGTAATTCCTGCGGGCTTTGTGGGCGTAGCTGCAAGGCCTCGTGTATCGACTCCAAGAATCATAGAATTGACTATACACGATGTGTGGCCTGCATGGATTGCATGACCCAGTGTAGTAAGGGCGCTATCACCTACTCCCACCCTAAGGCCGTGAAAGCCGCTTTGACTCCAGAGACTGATTCAGGACGTCGCTCATTTCTCACTATAGGAGCGGTGGCCGTTGGCACCGCTGTGGTGAAGGCTCAGGAGAAGAAGGTGGATGGAGGATTGGCTACCATCCTCGACAAGAAAGTGCCACAGAGGTCCACTAAGATTGTGCCTCCAGGCGCCGCCAGTATACGTCATTTTGAGCAGCATTGCACAGCGTGTCAACTCTGTGTCTCGGCTTGTCCGTCGGGCGTCTTGCGGCCTTCGTCGTCGCTATCAAGCCTCATGCAGCCCGAGGCCTCCTATGAGCGCGGCTATTGTAGGCCAGAGTGTACGCGCTGCTCAGAGGTGTGTCCTGCTGGGGCGATTGTCAAGATTGACCGGGCCGAGAAATCGGCCATACAGGTGGGCCATGCCGTATGGATAAAGCAGAACTGTATAGTGCTGACCGACAACGTGGAGTGTGGCAACTGCGCACGTCATTGCCCGGCGATGGCCATTCAGATGGTGGCGTCTGACCCTAAGAATCCAGGCTCGCGCCTAATCCCAGTGGTCAACGAAGAGCGGTGTATAGGATGTGGCGCATGTGAGAATTTGTGTCCAGCACGTCCGTTCAGCGCCATATATGTAGAGGGCCACGAAGTGCATCGTAGTGTGTAATCCTGAAATAATGCTTATGAAGACCGACAATAAAGATAAAGGGCTTGACCGTCGTGAATTTCTACGGCGCTTAGGCCTTGGCGCCGCAGCCGTGGCTGGGGCCACACTTACGGGATGCGGACCTAAGGCGACCCAACTCTCAGTGGAGGGAACCGCCACAGGCGAAATCCCCACCGACAAAATGACCTATCGTGTCAATCCCAAGACGGGCGACCGCGTGTCGATCCTGGGCTATGGGTGTATGCGCTGGCCCACAGTGGCCGGAAATAGCGGGCGCGACAATGATGATGAGATGGATCAAGAGATGATCAATCGGCTTGTTGACTATGCCATAGCTCATGGCGTCAACTACTTTGACACGTCGCCGGCCTATTGCAAGGGGCGCTCAGAGCATGCCACAGGCATAGCCCTTAGCCGACATACGCGCGACAAATATTTTATCGCCACTAAGCTCTCCAACTTCGCTCCAGCCACTTGGAGCCGCGAAGCTTCCATAGAGATGTACCACAACTCAATGCGCGAACTACAGACCGACTATATCGACTATATGTTGCTCCACAACGTAGGGAAGGGAGCTGACGCTATGGCTGAGTTTAGCGCGCGGTATCTCGACAACGGTGTGCTCGACTTCTTGATAGCCGAGCGCGAAGCAGGGCGTATACGCAATCTGGGATTCTCTTACCATGGCGACATACGCGTCTTTGACTTCCTATTGGAGAATCACGACAAGTATCAATGGGACTTCGTGCAGATCCAACTCAACTATCTCGACTGGCACCACGCTCGCGAGATGAATCCCAGCAATACAGATGCTGAGTATCTCTACGCGGAGCTGGAGAAAAGGGGCATACCAGCCATAGTGATGGAGCCACTCCTCGGCGGACGATTGTCCAAGATGCACGACCATGTGGTGGCTCGCCTAAAGCAACGCGAGCCTGAGCGCAGCGTGGCCTCGTGGGCCTTCCGTTATGCCGGGACAATGCCCAATGTGCTGACAGTGTTGAGCGGTATGACCTTCATGGAGCACCTACAAGACAATCTCCGCACCTATTGCCCCCTGGAGCCTCTCAACGATGATGAAATCAGCTATCTCTACGCCACGGCCGACTTGATGCTGCAATTTCCCACAATCCCGTGCAACGATTGCAAGTATTGCATGCCTTGTCCCTATGGTATCGATATTCCAGCCAATCTGCTCCACTACAACAAGTGTGTCAACGAAGGCAATCTCCCCGAGAATGAGCAGGCGGAGAATTATCGCCAGGCGCGACGTGCCTTCTTGATTGGTTATGACCGCAGTGTGCCTAAATTGCGTCAAGCCAACCATTGCATTGGTTGCAATCAGTGTTCGCCTCAGTGTCCCCAGCAGATAGATATCCCAGCAGAGTTAAGACGAATTGACCTCTTTGCTGAACAACTCCGCCGGTCCTCCACCTCAGTATGATATCACTATCCCTACTTAAGGAGCGGCTGCTTGATAGCGGCTGCTCGTTGGTGGTTTACTCGCCAATGACGAGCCAAGTGTCCACCTATCATAGCCGTGGGATTGCCGACCTATACGAGCTCTATACCTCTTGCCCCGAAATACTCCAAGGAGCCTCCATCGCCGACAAGGTAGTGGGCAAAGGCGCAGCGGCTCTGATGATATTGGGAGGCGTGAGGGTAGTGTATGCTCAGGTGGTGAGCCAGAGCGCCAAGAAGTTGCTCCAAGAAGCGGGTGTTGAAATCAGTTTCGACACTGTTGCTGACTATATCATCAATCGGCAGGCCACGGGTATGTGTCCAGTAGAGAAACTATGCTCGCAGGCTATAACGGCCGAAGAATGTCTACCATTAATACAAAACTTTATCACTCAGTCATCATGTTAGCTCAATCCTTGACCACTGCTGTCTCATTGCGTTTCTACGAGGGGCGTACTTATCTTTTTGCATCGTTGTTTGTGGTGGGCAACGTGCTGTTGCCCCAATTATGCCATCTCATGCCTCAGGGCGGACTGATATGGCTTCCCATCTATTTCTTTACCCTCGTTGGTGCTTATCTCTGCGGGTGGCGTGTAGGCTTGCTGACGGCAGTCCTCTCGCCATTGGCCAATAGCCTGCTCTTTGGCATGCCAGCGGCAGCTATGCTCCCAATTATTATCTTCAAAGGAGTGGCCTTGGCTCTTGTGGCGAGCGCTGTGGCCTATAAAAAGGCTGGCGTGGCTACACTGTGGAGCCTTGTAGGGGTGGTTATAGGCTACCAAGCGGTGGGCATCCTCGGGGAATGGGCAATGACTGGCTCTCTCTATCTTGCTCTTCAGGATGTGAGGTTGGGGTTGCCTGGCTTGCTTGCCCAAATCTTAGCTGGCAGCCTTATTATTCGTTGCCTGCGGCCAGCAATAAGCGCCCAAGAGTGACCATCGGCCACGTTTTTTGATGAGAGGGCGATTTGTGGCGTTTTTTTTCTGATTTGTGTTGTGATGGGTTAAAAGGTTGTGATTACTTTTGTGTACACCAATCTTACCCCTACGATACTATAGCATTACGCCATGACCAATCATCTTCGCACCCTTGCATTGCTGAGCGCACTGTCGCTCATGATTCTTCCCGCTGCTGGACAGCGCACGTCTGAAACCCTCCGTCAGGGCTGGGAGTTTACCCACGGCACGCCCACGGCCTCCAGCCAGTGGCAGCAGGTCAACGTGCCCCACGACTGGGCTATCTACGGACCTTTTGACATCAACAACGACCTTCAGGTGGTAGCCGTGGAGCAAAACGGCGAGACAGAGAAGACGCTGAAGACTGGGCGTACAGGCGGCCTCCCATTTATAGGGAAAGGCTCATATCGCACCACGATTAATATACCTGATACAGCCCAGCATCACGTGCTTGTCTTTGATGGTGCCATGAGCCATGCCCGCGTGAAGGTCAACGGTCAGGAGCTGGCCTATTGGCCTTATGGCTACAATTCTTTCTGGGTAGATATTGATCCAGCAGTGACGCCCGGCGAGAACCTGGTGGAAGTAGACCTTGAGAACTTCGAGAAGGCTTCGCGCTGGTATCCTGGTGCGGGTCTCTACCGCAATGTGCATCTGCTTACCACCAATCCTATCCACATCCCCGTATGGGGCACTTATCTCACGACGCCTATCGTCAACGACGAGTATGCTCAGGTGCATCTCCAGATGGATATCGAGGGCTTGGAGAAAGGTCAGAAGGTCGACGTGCTCACTACCATCACCGATGCTCAGGGCCAGGAGGTGGCCTCTAAGAAGAGCCTATACACCTTTCAAGGGCAGCCATGCGCTCAGAATCTCATAATAGAGCACCCACTCCTATGGTCGCCTGAGAGACCTACGCTTTATACAGCCACTACTAAGATATTGGTAGACGGCAAAGAGGTGGATAGCTACGACACTCGCTTTGGTGTGCGCACCCTCCAGTACGTACCCACCAAGGGCTTTCTACTCAATGGGCAGCCGACGAAATTTCGCGGTGTGTGCAATCACCACGATCTTGGTCCTCTCGGCGCAGCCGTCAACCGCTCTGCCCTGCGCCATCAGATAGAGCTGCTCAAGGAGATGGGCGTCAACGCCATCCGCACGAGTCACAACATGCCAGCCCCTGAGCTCGTGGAGCTCTGCGATGAAATGGGTGTGATGCTGATGGTGGAGCCTTTCGACGACTGGGGGTTCCGTCCCAAGAGCGAGAATGGCTATGGGAGATTTTTCACCGACTGGGCTGAGCGCGATGTTACAAATATGGTGAAGCATTATCGCAACTCTCCATCGGTAGTGATGTGGTCGAGTGGCAACGAGGTGCCCAGCCAATGGGGTCCTGATGGGGTGGCCGAGCTGACGATGCTCCAGGATCTTATCCATCAGCTCGACCCTACGCGCCCTATCACGAATGGTATGGACCAGATAGGGGCTGTGCTTACCAATGGATTTGGCGCTACTGTAGAGATACCAGGCTTTAACTACAAGCCGCAATACTACGAGAAAGCCTATGAAATGCTCCCCCAGCAGATAATTCTTGGGTCGGAGACAGCATCCACAGTGTCGAGCCGTGGTGTGTACCATTTCCCAGTGGTGTTTAAGGACCATGAAGCTACCATTCATCCCGACAATCAGTCGTCGAGCTACGACAACGAGGCTTGCTATTGGAGCAATATCCCCGATATCGACTTTGCAGCCGATGACGACCTGCCGTGGATGATAGGCCAGTTTGTATGGACCGGCTTCGACTATCTTGGCGAGCCCACTCCTTACGACACAGATGCTTGGCCAAGCCATAGCAGCTACTTTGGTATTATCGACTTGGCATCGCTTCCCAAGGATCGCTACTATCTCTACCGCTCGCAGTGGCGCAAGGACAGTCCTACGCTTCATGTTCTCCCACATTGGACGTGGCCTGGACGCGAGGGAGAGGTGACGCCAGTAATGGTCTACACCTCCTCTCCCAAGGCTGAACTGTTTATCAATGGCAAGAGTCAGGGCATGCGTGAGAAGAACGATTCGACGGTGATGAATCGCTATCGCCTGATGTGGATGGAGACTCTCTATGAGCCAGGCGAGCTTCGCGTAGTGGCTTATGACGACAATGGGCATCCAGTGGCTGAGCAGACAGTGAAGACAGCAGGCAAGCCCCACCATCTTGTAGTGACACCGAACCGCACAGAAGTGGCATCAGGTGGCGACGAGTTGGTTTATTTTACCATCACTGTCGAAGATAAGAATGGTAATCCGGTGCCAACGGCCAGCAATCTGGTAAAGCTGAAGGTTGAGGGGGCAGGGACGTTTGAGGCAACGGCCAATGGCGATGCCACCTGCACGATGTCGTTTCAGGAGCCACAGATGAAACTCTTCAGTGGTGTCTGCACAGCCATTGCCCGAGCTCAACAGCCCGGTACCCTCACCTTAACCGCTACCTCCCCCGGCCTTAAACCAGCCACAGCAAGCGTAGCCGTAGAATGACGTAAAAAATCCCTACGGGATTCGTAGGGATTAAGGTTTTTGAGGCTCTTGCAATGATGTAGGGGTAGGGTGCCGGGGAGGTTATTCGCCGCGGGAGACACCCCCCACCACGTCGTTGTTGTCGATGCTGCCTTTCACTTTCTTCACTTGGGCATTCAGTTTGCCAAAGCGATAGCTGATGTTGATGTTGGCGTATTGAGGATGGCGGCTGTAGGAATAGCTCTCGCCATCGTAGGGCATGTTGACTGTTTCAGTGACGGTGCAGCGCTTCTTGCTGGCAAAGGGATTGTTCCAAGAGACGCTAAACCACAATCGCTCATCCTTGAGGAATCCTCGGCTGAGAGATATTGAATAGTAGCCAATGGATGCGCCGTGACGGTAGTGGACGCGGCTATAGAGCCCACGGTCGTTGGGAGTGTTCCAATACATAAAGCCACTGAGACGCCATTTGTAGGGAAGATTCTGGCGGATACTGAGATTGAAACGCCCCGACCAGTCCTGACGATAGAGGCCGTAGCTGGGGTTCTCATGAGAGTTCCACGCCCACGACGCTCCAAAGTTGATGTAGGTCTTCTTCGACTTGTTGAGAAACGTTGAGAAGTTGAATTGCGTGCGCCATGTTCGGTCCTTGCCGTCGTTGGCATAAGTGGAGTAGGTGACGTCGCCCTCGGCCCACTGTACGGGGATTATATTGTTGTCGGCCCAAGAATACCACGAATTGATGGTGAAGTTGATGCCACTCGGAGTATAGATACTATATCCAAGGGTGAACTGCGTGATGCGTTCGCTCTCAAGGTCGGGATTGCCATAGGATACGCTCGTAGGGGTCTCGTAGCGGGTGGGGTTGAGATACCAGATGCCTGGGCGACGTATCGACGAGCTGCCTGATAGCTTGAGCGTCCCCGTCTGGGATAGCTTGTAGGAGATAGTGGCGTTGGGCGCCCAGTCGTTGAGGTTGGAGCTAAACGATGTCCCGTCGCCGCTCTTATAGTCGGCGTTAAGGTGGGTGTATTCATAACGCAGGCCGGCGCGGAATCCCCATTTGGCGAGGTTGGCGCGATAGTCGGCGTAGAGGGCGGCTATCTGTGTGACGTGTTCAAAGTCGGTAAAAGTCTGCCGGTAGTCAAGATAGTCCTGATTAGCCTTGTTGTGGTTGCGTCGGTTGATGTATTTTCCACCCATCTCGAGGGTTTGCCCCTTGCCCAGAGGGCGTGACCAATCAAGCTGACCCGTCTGCTCGGTGTAGATAGTCTTGGAGTCGGAGATGATACCAGCATAAGGCACTGGCATATTGAAGGTGTCGGTATATTCAGTAGTGGCGTCGCTACGGCTCACCGATGTGGACAGACGATAGGCCAGCAAGATATATTCGCCCTTGCGGCGCGTAGAGCGCTGGTAGCTGAGGCCAAGGTTGATGTCGTGGTAAGTGGAGGGGCTAGTGGTCCCTATAGTGTTGTAGCTATAAATCACCGGATCTATGGCATCAGCGCGGCTGGAGAACATCAGATGAGAACCATTGCTGTAGGAATGGTTGCGACTGGCGTATCCTCCGAAGTCGAGGTTGAAGAGGTTGAGGGTGTCCATCTCGTAGCTGGAGCTAAGTCCCAATATCCTCCCAAGCCTTTAGAGCGCGAACTGCTTGAGGTCTCCAGACGCTGCTCCGACTCGTAATAGTCTTGCCACGCCTCGCTGTAGCTGCCACTGGAGTGGATGTTGCGTATAGTCATTCCTCCATACACTTCGGCCGTCACCTTGTCGAGCTGGGTGGTGAGGTAGGTGCCTGGGTAGACCACGCCATAGTTGTTGACGCCCAGATTTAAGTTGCCCACCACACCCTTCATAATCGTGTTGGGGACGGTAATGATATTGAGGATAGCATCGACACCCTCCATATCTTCGCGGGCGCCTGGATCGGTGATTACCTCTATTTTCTGAATCATGGCTGCTGGGAGAGCCTTGAAGATATCCTTGGCGTTGTTGGTAAACGACTTGTCGGGCTTACCGTTTTTGTAGACCTTGAAGTTGGAAGAGCCACTTATCTTTATATTGCCCTCTTCGTCTACCTCCACAAGAGGCACCTTGCGTAGTATTTCGTCGGTCATCGCCACCTTTGCATCGTCGTCGGCGGTGACGTCATAGCCCAGGCGGTCAATCTCGGTGGTGACGATAGGCTTTTGGGCCACTACCTCCACCTCATCGAGCACATTGCCCTCGGAGGATGTGACGAGCGTGCCGAGGTTGGCCACGGGCTGCGCTTCGCTAATGGTGAAGTCCTTGGCCAGCAGGTCGCGGCCAACGATAAACACCGTCAGACGATAGTCGCCTGGTGCCTTCAGGGTGCGCGAGAAGGAGCCATTGTCCTTGGTGACGAGATTGGCCACAGTCTTCACCGTATCGGGTAGATGGTAGATATGTATAGTGGCGTAGGCCTCTGGCTCACCGATTGAGTCGGTGACGATGCCCTTCACTTGGTAGGAAGCAGCGTGGGTAGGAGCAGCAAAGGCCATAATAGCCAAGAGGGAAGAGAGGATGTGGAGCGTGAAGCGTGAGTAGTGGTGCATCATGTTGATGGGATGGAGTTGGTTAATGATTTTGTAGTATAGACCCTTTCCGGTCACAAAATGTTACAATAATAAAGTTAAAAAACCTTTCGTACTAGAAAGTTTCTTTCTCTTGCTCTAAAAAAGGATGAGGGTCCAGTCTCACGACTCGACCCTCACAAACATGTTGTAAAGTGTATACAGGGATGTTATTTCTTATCTTACAAATCTAATAATTCTGCAATGTAATCTTAATAATGTAGTCGTTTACTAGTCATTTGTGTTGCCATTTCGGCACAAAGATACAACCGAAACTAAGCATCACCAAATATTTAACTAAATTTAACCTCAGTTTGTATAAATCAAACAAAAAGGGTTATTTCATCGATTGCATCTCCACCAGTCGGGTGTAGTAGCCTCGCAGGGCCAGGAGTTCCTCGTGGGTGCCACGCTCCACGATGCGCCCATCATGCATAACGCATATCTGGGTGGCATTTTTTATGGTGGAGAGGCGATGGGCGATGACGAGCGTGGTGCGATCTTTCATCAGTCGGTCAAGGGCTTGCTGCACAAGGAGCTCGCTTTCGCTATCGAGAGCCGAGGTGGCCTCGTCGAGTATGAGGATTGGAGGATTCTTGAGGATGGCTCGTGCTATGGATATGCGCTGGCGCTGGCCGCCCGACAGGCGACAGCCGCGGTCGCCGATATTGGTCTGGTATCCATGCTCGGAGGCCATGATGAAGTCGTGGGCATTGGCTATCTTGGCCGCTTCTATCACCTGCTCCATCGTGGCGTGCTTCACGCCGAAGGTGATGTTGGCATAGAAGGTGTCGTTGAAGAGGATGGCCTCTTGGTTGACATTGCCCATCAGCGAGCGCAGGTCGTGGACGCGCAGCTGACGTATGTCGATACCGTCAACGGTAATCTGGCCGCGGTTGACGTCGTAGAAACGAGGTAGGAGGTCGGCCATGGTCGACTTGCCGCTACCGCTCTGCCCTACGAGCGCCACTGTCTCTCCGGGACGTATCTTGAGCGAGGCATCGATTACTACAGGCACAGCAGGGTCGTAGCCAAAGGTGACGTTGTGGTATTCTATCTCGCCATGGAGTTTGGGGAGTGCACGAGGAGTGGCTGGGTCTTGGATGGGGTTGACGGCATTGAGGATTTTGTCTATGCGCTGCATGGATGCCAAGCCCTTCTGTATGGAATATGCAGCTTTGGAGAGGTCCTTGGCCGGGTTGATGATGCTATAGAAGATCACCATGTAATAGATAAACGAGGCCGCGTTGATGCTCGACGTGCCGCTCAAGATAAGCGTGCCGCCAAACCACAATACGATAGCAATGGTGACTGTGCCCAGAAATTCGCTCATGGGGTGGGCCAGCGCCTGGCGACGCGCCACGCTATTGGAGATGGTGTAAAACTTCTGCGTCTCCTCGTGGAAGTGGGTCTTCATCTTGCCCTCGGCGTTGAAGGCCTTAACGATGCGCAGCCCCCCGAGAGTCTCTTCGATGCAGCTCATGATGGTGCCCCACTGCTCTTGCCCTTCAAGCGACTTGCGCTTAAGGTGCTTGCCTATGCGACCCATGGCCACACCGGCAATTGGCAGCAGCACAAGCACAAACACCGTCAGCTGCCAGCTCAGAGCAATCATCGTGGCCAGACAGACGATAATCATGACGGGGTTCTTGAAGAGCATGTCGAGCGACGACATTATCGAACTCTCAATCTCGGCTACATCGCCACTCATGCGAGCCATCACGTCGCCCTTGCGCTCGGTGGTGAAGAAGCCTATGGGGAGGGTGACAATCTTGTCGTAGACATGGTTGCGGATATCGCGCACGATGCCTGAACGCAGAGGGATAATACAATAGCTGCTGAGATACGTGACGCCCGTCTTTAGGGCCGTCATAACTACAAGCACTCCAGCGAGCACGGCGAGCGTCATGGTTGGCCCCCAAGCAGCAATTGCTTCTTGGGTCCAGTAGTAGAAGTCGTTGATGGCTACATCCTTGAGCGATGCTTCGCCCAGACGCATATAGTGGTAGCCCGTCTCGCGTATCTGAAAGAGCATCTCCAGAATGGGGATGATGACCGCAAACGAGAAGAGCGTCAACACCGCCGCCAAGAGATTGAAGATGATGTTGAGGGCAAGATATTTTTTATAGGGGGGTACAAAGCGCTTTAGCAGGCTCCAAAAATCACCCATAAATGATGGTCTTTTTAAAAATGAGTTGCAAAGTTACGAATTATTCCTTACATTTGACCTCTCTTTCAGTCTCAACTCTTATATCCACGTATGGAAAACTATATAGTATCCGCCAGAAAGTATCGTCCGTCGACCTTCGACTCCGTGGTAGGGCAGAAGGCATTGACGGCGACGCTCAAGAACGCGGTAGCCACCGGCCGCTTGGCCCATTCCTATCTCTTTTGCGGTTCGCGAGGGGTAGGAAAGACCTCGTGTGCCCGTATCTTTGCCAAGACCATCAACTGTGAGCATCGCACGCCCGAGGGCGAGGCCTGCAATGAATGTGAGTCGTGCCGCGCTTTCAATTCAGGCACGTCGATGAACATCATTGAGCTCGACGCCGCTTCCAACAACGGTATCGACGATATGCGCTCACTCATCGAGCAGGTGCAGATACCACCATCGCGAGGCCGCTACCGCGTGTTTATCGTCGATGAGGTCCACATGCTCTCTACCGCTGCCTTCAACTCCTTCCTTAAGACCCTGGAGGAGCCGCCAAGCTACGTAGTGTTTATCCTCGCCACCACCGAGAAGCATAAGATAATACCCACCATCCTGTCGCGCTGTCAGATCTACGACTTCCATCGTATCACGATCGACGACATGATTGACCATCTGGAATATGTGGCTCGGCAGGAAGGTATCACCACTGAGCGCTCAGCGCTCAATGTCATTGCTCGCAAGGCCGATGGGGCTATGCGCGACGCGCTCTCCATCTTTGACCAAGTGGCGGCCTCTTCGCGCGGCAACATCACTTATCAAGCTACGCTCGACAATCTCAACATCCTCGACTATGAGTATTGCAACCGCCTGCTCGAGTGTTTCCTCGCGGGGAAGGTGCTCGACTCTTGGATGATCTACAAGGAGATACGCGACCGCGGCTTTGACTCCCAATTTTTTGTCAACTCGCTGGCCGGCTATATGCGCGACCTTATGGTGGCACGCGAGCCCTCGACGCTCGTGCTGCTGGAAGCGAGCCAAGAGGCGCGTCAAGCTATGGCGACGGAGGCTCAGAAGTGTAGCCCCGACTTCCTCTATCGAGCCATGAGCCTGCTCAACGATGCTGACCTCAACTATCGCACGGCCTCCAACAAGCAATTTCTCGTGGAGCTTACGCTCGCCAAGATATGCCAATTATGCAGCCCCTCACCAGCCGACGGCAGCAGTGATGAGGGGCAGCCGTTAGGACCTATTGCTGCCCGCCAAGGAGCCGCTCCTGCGCCTACTCCCCAGGACGCGCCTACGCCCTCACCATCGCCTGTGGCCTCTCCTACCGTGGTGGCCGAACCGCCTGGGCCCTCACGGCCCTATGCGGCCCCCGGGCGCACGGCTGCGCGGCCTCACCCGAACCTCACGCTCAACGTGCCCAATATCTCTATCCGCCAAAGTCAAGAGGAGAAGACTGCGGCCCCCGACTCGGCCCCTGCTTCCAGTGGCCGAAGCCAAGCCTATACCCCCCAGATGATGGAGGCAGAATGGCGACGCTTTATAGATACCCACCCTAAGGAACACTTGCTCATCACGGCTATGCGCGCAGTAGAGCTAAAACGCGCTGGGGAGAGCGACGAATGGATAGTGGAGGTGGGCAACCAGGTGAATTATGACACCCTAGCAACTCATCAACCTGCTCTAACGCAGGCGCTGCGAGATGCCCTTGTCAACGACCATGTCGCGCTGCAGCTACAGCTGGTGGAGAAAGGCGACGACCGCTCGACGCTCAACGACCGCGAGCTGGTGGGAGTGATGCTCAACGAGACGCCGATGCTGCGCCGCTTTATAGAGGATCTAAAGCTTAACTTGTCGTAGCGACGACGGAGCGCGCCTTTATAGGGCAGAGCATCAGAGCATCGTATTGTAGCGAATGGTGAGCTTTACCAGCGCTATGCTTTGGAGGGATTGCACTGGCACGTCCTTGGGCGTATGGTGCTCGTTGTAGCTGACGAGTTTCACCCATTGGTCGCCGCGATCTGAGCGGTTGACGTATTTCACAACGAGGTAGGGGTCGTTGTCGATGCAAAGCTGTACGAGATACATCTCGCCGAAGAGGATGTTTTCGAGGCGAGGCTCTACGATCTTAAACACCACGATGTCGCCGCTTTTGAGGAGTGGATACATCGAATCGCCGCGTACGTATACGGCGCCGTCACATTTGGGGAGGTTGGGGATGCGTATGGTCCCTATCAAGTCTTGTGCTCCTTCAGTAGTGAGAGTGTTGAGGTTGGCGGCAGCCTCGATGTCGTAGAGAGGCACTACGCCCGTGCGGTCGAGCCGGTCGTAGGCTTTGGAGTGAAACACCTCGTGGATTTGCGCTTTGTTGAGGTCGAGGGCTATTGAGTCCATCAAGAAGTAGGCGGGGTCAATCTCCAGGAGTTCGGCCACCTTGCGGATAATCGAGGTGTTGAGATCTTCCTTGTCTACTATCTCATAGATAGCCTGTTTAGTCTTTCCTAAATGTTCGGCGAGCTGGGCCATTGAGATGCCTTTCATGCCGCAAAGGTCTTTGATTTTTTTGCCTATTGGAGTGCTCATAGGAGTGTGATGTTGGGGGGGAGTAAGTGTATTTTGTGTTGTTAGGATATTTTTGACTTGTGACGCAAAAATACGACAAATTGCTAAGATAGCCAAGAAAAGAAAGAAAAAATTTACTCCGCAAGCGCATATTTTTTTGATTCGGCACGAGGGGGCGAAAATTTTTGCCAAGAAAGTTGCATAATTGAAAGAAACCTGCTAATTTTGCAGCGCAATTCCCCAGAGGGGCGATTGCCCCAAGAATAAATGCTTCAGTAGCTCAGTTGGTTAGAGCACCTGACTGTTAATCAGGGGGTCGTT
>JAJBVL010000033.1 GCA_020859845.1 Bacteroidales bacterium | reverse complement strand
AGAGAGAATAGTAATACCACTAATAAAATAATTCCCATAGAAACTACTCATACTGTAGCTTACTTAGGAGGAATAATGCCTCAAGAAACCAAAACTCACATCTTTGGAATAAGAAATTTATCTGAGAGTCCTTTGATTATTTCAAAAGTCTTTTCTTCTTGCCATTGTTTAGAGGTTTCCCAATTAGGTGATACAATACCTCCTAATAGCGAACTGTCACTGAAAGTCGTACAAACTGCAGATTCAGTTCCAGGGGAATTCCTAAATGCCATTACTCTCTATTTTGAAAATTATGAAGAATTCATTACTTTTGTTGTTAAGGGTTGGTTTATTGCACCTTTAAATAAACAAGAGATGAGTTACATATTAAATAACAGTGTATTAACCAATCGCTTCTTATCATGAAAAGAAAACTAATTTATGGACTTTTTGTAGCTTTTGCTACAACATGTGGGATTCTTGGTTACCTCTATCAATCTCATTCAGTAGATATGGGCAATCAAGAAGAGGAGAATGTTAAGGCCAATGTTGAAGCCTTATCCGAATCTGAAACGTCGTATACTATGGCCTGCGCAACTGACATTGAATATAATGGAAGTTGGAGCTGCATGGTGCTATATTGCACTACTTGCAGCTACAGATTGGGATGGACAGGGTTAGTGGATTCGAGATGTCCTTAATTCTCTCATTTGAATAGACCTTCAATTTGAACATTATGAAAAAATGGTTGAAAGAAGCTCTTCCTCTGAGCTTGATGACATTGGTGGCTTGTAGCCATGTCGATACGGAGAATACCATCGCTTTTGAGAAGATTGTAAAGTTTGCCTCATTCCCCGTCGAGCTGGAAGCAGGCGAAGGCACGCCTGTGCAGCTTGACTGTATCGGAGCGTTAGAATTTCGCATTGCTGATTCCTTGATGGTGGTCACCACTTCGTTAAAAGAGAACGCTTGGAAGGTATACCACCTGCCCGAGATGACCCTTCGCGGCGAGATGCTATCTGTAGGCCCAGGCCCCGATGAACTCTTGATGGTGCCTCAAGTGTCTATGGCTTCTATAAATCAATCGGCATCCGGTCCGATGGTAGAGTTTGCCGACAACGCACGCCAGCGCCACTATACCCTTGATCTCGAAAATTCAATCGACTCGGGTAAGACGGAGATGACTTGGGTAGAAGATCCACGCCTTACGCCCTTCAACGTCTATCAAAATTATCTGCCCGAAGAGTTGACAATGCTCATCGACCTTGACCCTATGAATGCCCGCATAGAGCGCCATTTCTTTAAGGGAGGGAATCAGCAGGTAGTGGCTCAACTGGAATATCTCAATCGCTACTCGGCTGAGTCGATGGATAATATTGGCCTGCTGATGCCATGTATGCTCATAAATCCTGTGGAAGGTAAAGTGGCAGAGGTGTATAATGTCTATCCTCAAATCAATCTCTATTCGCTCAGCAATGACGAGGCCGTCACTTTAGCTCCACAAGGAAAGCTCGAGAGTTTTGTGCCCCTCAAAGGGAAACCCTTTAACGAGTGGCCCACTTATTACCGCAATGGTATGGCCTATAATGACTGCTTCGTGGTACAGAAAGTAGAGCCAGAAGGCTACAAATTGTGGTTTTTCAGCTGGGAGGGTAAGCCATTGCTGTCCCTAAAGATTGATGCTCCATTCACAACATTTGACATAGACTTTAAGGGCACCACGCTTTACACAATGAATTTCCCAACTGAGACTATGACGAAATATTCTATTAAGGAAGCTATAAGGCACCTTTCCCATTAAGACAATTGTAAGTTCACACCCTCGACGATGAGCAGCCGTAGGTCTATCAGCAATGGCCACGAGCTGCTCATCGTGGTCGTTGCTCTTGGGGCTGTATCAAAAGTCTTGAGGATGAAAACGGTTGTTACTTTGCTGACAGTTTGATAATCACTTCAACTAAAGCTCTCTGTTCAACTATGGGATATTAGACATTAATCTTCTGGGATAGAGAGACAGAGAGGGATTCTCTTTACAGAGAACCCCTCCCATTATTATAGTATAAAGATCGGATAGACTTAGACGCTGGCGTCGAGCACCACCTCGGCTTCCTCGGCGGGCTTGTTGGGGAGCTCCAGACCATAGTGGCGTTTGGCGTCGAGAGCCTTAAGCCAAAGGCCAAAGAAGAGGGCCAGTACGCCCAGCGAGGCGAAGACGAGCATCGGCACTGTGTAGTTGTACTTCAACGGGTCGGTGACACCAGGATTTGACGAGGCTAATACAGCACCGATAATCATCGGGAAGGCATAGAGGCCAATGTTTTGTATCCAGAAGATCACAGCGTAGGCCGAGCCCAGCAGCTTGGGCTCCACCAACTTGGGCACTGAAGGCCAGAGTGACGCAGGCACGAGCGAGAAACTGATACCAAGCAAGATGATGGCCGTATAAGCCACGAAGGCCGACTGCGTAGCGGGCAATACGAGAGCAAACGTCAGGTGGCATACAATCATCAGTATCGCTCCAAAGATGAGCATCGTGGCTCCCTTGCCCTTATGGTCGAGATAGTTGCCCAGAAGAGGAGTGACTGCGGCAGCTCCCAGTGGGAACACGAAGAAAACGAAGCCGGCTTCCTCGGCCGAGATGCCAAGATTGCACTGCAGCATGTTGTTGGCATACTTCTGGAAAGGGAAAATGGCCGAATAATAGAGCACGCAAAGCAGAGCCACAATCCAAAACACTTGGCTCTTGAGGATATACTTGAGGTCGCTCACCTTGAAGGGATCGTCCTCTGCGGCATCGGCGGCGCCTGTCTGCTTCTCCAGAGCCTTGTCCATAAACGAGTAGACGATAAAGCAGATAAGGCCTATGCAGAGCAGCAGCGCTGCAAAGCCGATGGGACGGCTCACGCTGATGTTGTCGTGGAAGGCTGCAATGGCAGGCGAACCCAGAAACACCACGGCTACGCCCACGCGCGCCAGCGCCATCTCCAAGCCCATGGCCAGAGCCATTTCCTTACCTTGAAACCACTTGACGATACCTCTCGACACTGTGATACCAGCCATCTCCACACCGCAACCAAAGATCATGAAGCCGATGGCCGAGAGCTTGGCGGAGGCAGGCATCCCTTTATAGAACGGGGTGATGTTCCACCACGTGTCGGGGAGGTTGACAAAATTGTCCATCACGCTTACGAGCGAGCTCTGGGCAAAGCTGTCGGTCAGTGCATAATAGTTGAGACAGCCTCCCACCACCATCACGCTGCCCGAGAGGATAGCCGTGAAGCGCACGCCCATCTTGTCCAAGATGATGCCTGCAAAGATGAGGAAGAATACAAAGACGTTGAGGAAAGTCTCCGAGCCGGCAAAGCGGCCATAAGCCATAGGGTCCCAGCCCTTGGTCTGCTGTAGATACTGCTGCAGCGGCGACAGCACATCCATAAAGATGTAGCTGAAAAACATACCTGATGCTAGCAGGATTAGCGCCGACCATCTCACCCAAGCCTTGTCGGCCATTGAGGTGACGGGGGTCTTGATTTGTGTCATTTTTGTGTGATAATGAGTAGTTGTTGGTTGTTATAATGTCATAAGAAGATGCCATCGGGCAAAAGATAGCGCGAATATAGAAAATTTTTGTCTAATTTTGTACTCGCAATGAAGAATATACGCAATTTTTGTATCATAGCCCACATCGACCACGGCAAAAGCACCCTGGCCGATAGGCTGCTGGAGACTACCCACACCGTGCAGGGCAAGGACCTGCAGGCGCAGGTGCTCGACGACATGGAGCTCGAGCGCGAGCGTGGCATCACCATCAAGAGCCACGCTATACAGATGGACTACGAGCTCAATGGCGAGCCCTACGTGCTCAATCTTATCGACACCCCGGGACACGTCGACTTCAGCTACGAGGTGAGCCGCTCCATCGCCGCGTGCGAAGGCGCCCTGCTCATTGTCGATGCTTCGCAAGGCATCCAAGCCCAGACCATCTCCAACCTGTATATGGCCATCGACAACGACCTAGAGATTATCCCCGTCATCAACAAGGTAGACCTTGAGAGCGCCAAGCCCGAAGAGGTGGAGGATCAGATAGTGGAGCTGCTGGGATGTGACCGCAGCGAGATTCTCCGCGCCAGCGGCAAGACAGGACAGGGAGTGCCCGAGTTGCTGGAGGCCATCGTCAATCGTATCCCAGCCCCCAAGGGCGACCCCGAGGCGCCGCTGCAGGCCCTCATCTTCGACTCGGTGTTCAATCCCTTCCGCGGCATCATTGCCTACTTCAAAATCGTCAACGGCACGATACGCAAGGACGACTTCGTGAAGTTTGTCTCCACAGGCAAGGAATACCACGCCGATGAAATAGGAGTGTTGAAACTCACCAACTCGCCGCGCCAAGAGCTTTCGGCTGGCAACGTGGGCTACATCATTTCGGGCATCAAGACATCCAAGGAGGTGCGTGTGGGCGACACCATCACTCATGTGGAGCGTCCCTGCACCGAGGCCATCGATGGCTTTGAGGAAGTGAAGCCCATGGTATTTGCCGGAGTGTACCCCATAGAGACCGAGGACTTTGAAAACCTTCGCGCCTCGCTCGAAAAGCTACAGCTCAATGACGCCTCGCTGACGTTCCAACCCGAGTCGTCGGCAGCGCTCGGCTTTGGATTCCGCTGCGGTTTCCTGGGGCTACTCCATATGGAGATAATCCAGGAACGACTGGGACGCGAGTTTGACATGGACGTCATCACCACCGTGCCCAACGTTTCCTATCGCGTCTACGACAAGCATGGGACGATGACCGAAGTCCACAATCCCTCAGGACTCCCAGAGCCTACACTCATCGACCATATTGAGGAACCTTACATCCGCGCCACCATCATCACCGTGGCCGACTACATAGGCCCTATCATGACCCTCTGTCTCGGCAAGCGCGGCGAGCTCGTCAAGCAGGAATACATCTCGGGCAACCGTATGGAGCTTACATTCGACATGCCCTTGGGCGAGATAGTCATCGACTTCTACGACAAGCTCAAGAGCATCTCCAAGGGATATGCTTCGTTTGACTACCACATCCACGACTTCCGCGAATCAAAGCTCGTGAAGCTCGACATCCTGCTCAATGGCGAGAGCGTCGACGCCCTCTCCACCCTTACCCATGTCGACAACGCCGTCAGCTTCGGACGTCGTATGTGTGAGAAACTCAAGGAGTTGATTCCACGCCAACAGTTTGACATCGCCATTCAGGCTGCCATCGGCGCCAAGATTATAGCACGCGAGACCATCAAGGCCGTGCGCAAGGATGTGACCGCCAAATGTTACGGCGGCGACATCTCGCGTAAGCGCAAGCTGCTGGAGAAGCAGAAGAAAGGCAAGAAGCGCATGAAGCAGATAGGCTCGGTGGAGGTGCCACAGAAGGCCTTCCTCGCAGTCCTTAAGCTTGATTAATCCTCCCACAACATATTTTAAGGATTAAGAAACCAAAAGCCGCGAGGGATTGTTGGATAAGATGAAGAAATATTCATCTATTGGTCTCAACAATCCTCCGTTGCTATTATGTCTGTATCTAAACGCGTTTCAACCCGTAAGCTCTTCACCGACGACCCCCATGAGCATCCCTTCTATGCTGCTCGTCAGGCCTTGCGTCGTCATGCCACGGGTGGTAATATATTGATAGGAGCCACCGTGTTGGCTCTTATCGTGGCCAACATTCCGGCTATCAACACCCTCTACTTCGACTTCTGGAATCAAGGAGTGCGTCTACAAGTGGGCGACTTCAACATCTTCAGCCATTCGGGCCATCCAATGACCGTCTTGGAGTTTATCAACGACGCCTTGATGGCCATCTTCTTTTTTAGTATTGGTTTGGAGATCAAGCGCGAGATTCTGGTGGGCGAACTGTCCTCGTTTAAGCAAGCCCTGCTACCTATCGTTGGGGCTATTGGTGGTATGGCGATGCCAGTATTCATCTACTGGCTCTTTGCCAACGGCACCGACTATGCCGACGGAGCTGCCATCCCTATGGCCACGGATATCGCCTTCTCGCTGGGTGTGCTGACCATGCTGGGCAGTCGAGTGCCGGTGTCGCTCAAGATCTTCTTGACCACCCTCGCCGTAGTAGACGATATCGGTGGCATCGTGGTCATCGCCGCCTTCTACTCCACCCATATCGAAGTGATGTTTCTGGTCTACGCTGCTATCCTCCTGGGGGTATTGCTGCTGGGCTCAGTGATGCATATCAAGAGCAAGATATTTTATCTTACCATTGGCGGCGTAGTGTGGTTTCTCTTCCTCAACTCGGGAGTCCACCCCACCATCGCAGGCGTTCTGGTGGCCTTCTGCGTGCCAGCCACCCCAGTATTTGCCCCTAAGCGCTACGTCAGGATGATACGCTCGGCCATCTCCCACTTCAACCAAGAAGACGACGAGAAGCTCAGCCAACGCACCATCCTCGACAAGATGCAGATGAACTGGCTCAAAGAGATAGAATCGGCCTCCGATAAGGTAATCTCCCCACTCCAGGAGCTTGAGGACTCGCTCCATCCCATCGTCAACAATCTTATAGTCCCCCTCTTCGCCTTTGCCAACGCCGGCATCCTCCTGCTTGGTCTCGATCCAGCCACTATGGTAGAAGGCATCAGCTTGGCCATCATTTGCGGTCTCGTGGGGGGCAAATTCTTAGGCATCCTTGGCTTCTCATGGCTCACTGTCAAGCTCCACCTGGCTCCTATGCCCGAAGGCACCAACTGGAAGATGATGGCTTCGATAGCAATGCTTGGAGGTATAGGCTTCACAGTGTCGCTCTTTATCGCCAACCTCAGCTTCTCTGGCCTCTCGCCCCACATGGCTTACCTTCTCGACCATGCAAAGCTTGGCATCGTAGTGGGCTCTCTTCTCTCGGGAGTGTTAGGATATCTGTTACTCCACCATTTCTTACCTAAAAAAGGGGAGATAGGCCTGGAAAACGAGAAAAATGAGGAGACGGAGAAAAAAAGAGCCTAAAGTATTTGGCGCTTTCACATTTTTATGTTAATTTTGGCACGAATTGTTAACGCCACCTCGCCCACTGAAAAAAAGTTTGTAACAAAAGAGCGGGTGTAAACGTTAACATAATAAAGTTTAATAAAGCAATAAAGTCTCCCCTCGCCGGGAGGCCCCTCTACCCAAAATGAAGAAGTCTACTATCTGGTTTCTCACAATTATCATGGCGCTCACATTGGCAGGCCTTCTTTATGTGCAGATAATGTACATGAAGAACATGATAAAGATGCGCGACGACCAGTTTTCCGAGGGAGTGAAACGCAGCCTCTACGCTGTCAGCTCCACCCTTGAACAAGACGAGACCCAATACTATCTCGAAGAGGATGCAGCCCAGATCCAGACCTCGGTCTTGCCTCGCTATGGCGGCATCCAATATTCCTTCACCACCCCCGAGGGAGTGTCGGGCGACCTCACTCTCAAAGGCGACCCATCGGTGATAGCTCCCCAGATATCGAGCTCCAAGGCGTTTCACAACTACCAATCGGTCCACGACGTGCTGCGCGACCAGTATCTCTATCAGAAAGGTCTCATCGACGAGGTGATCCTCAAGATGCTCAGCCAGTCGAGCAACCGCCCCATAGAAGAGCGCGCCGATTCGCTGCGCTTGACCACCTATCTCCGACAGCAGTTTGACAACAACGGTCTTGACCTCCCCTTTGAGTTTGCGGTAATCAACCGTATGGGAGCCGTCATCTACAAGTCGGCCGGCTACAATCCCGTTGTGGCCGCTCGCAATGCTTTTGTGCAGGCGCTGTTTCCCAACGATCCCAAGAGCCGTATCAACTACATCAGCGTCTACTTCCCAACGAAGCGCGACTATATACTCTCTTCGGTGAAGTTTATCATCCCCTCCTTCCTCTTCACCTTCATCTTGCTGTTGGTCTTTCTCTACACCATCATTGTGGCCTTCCGCCAGAAGAAGCTCACGGAGATGAAAAACGACTTTATCAACAACATGACCCACGAGTTCAAGACCCCTATCTCCACCATCTCGCTCGCTGCTCAGATGCTCAACGACCAGTCGGTGCTCAAGTCGCCCAAGATGCTTGAACACATCTCAACGGTGATCAACGACGAGACCAAGCGCCTGCGCTTTCAGGTAGAGAAGGTGCTCCAGATGTCGATGTTTGAGCGCCAGAAGGCCACTCTTAAGCTCACCGATCTCGATGCCAATAGCGTAATAGCCAACATAGTCCACACCTTCAAAATCAAGGTGGAGAAGTATGGCGGCCACATACAGTCAGACCTCGATGCTCCCGATGCCATCATCAACGTAGACGAAATGCACTTCACCAACGTCATCTTCAACCTCCTCGACAACGCCGTGAAGTATCGCCGCGAAGACGTGCCGCTGGAGCTCACCGTGGCCACGCGCGACATCTCCGACGAGCGCCTGGAGATCACCGTGGCCGACAATGGCATCGGTATCCGCAAGGAAGACTTGAAGAAGATTTTCGACAAGTTTTATCGCGTCTCCACAGGCAATCGTCACGACGTGAAGGGCTTTGGCCTCGGCTTGGCCTACGTCTACAAGATGGTGCATGAGCTTAAGGGCGACATCCGTGTGGAGAGCGAACTCAATGTAGGAACGAAATTTATAATCATATTACCTCTAATTAAATCCTAGACAATTATGGAAGAACGTTTGCGTATATTACTGTGCGAAGACGACGAGAACCTGGGTATGCTCCTTCGCGAGTATCTTCAGGCCAAAGGCTTCAACGCCGACCTCTTCGCCGACGGAGAAAGCGGCTACAAAGCTTTCTTGAAAGGAAAATACGATCTGTGTGTGCTCGATGTGATGATGCCTAAAAAAGACGGTTTCGCGCTGGCCACAGAGATCCGCACTGTCAACTCGGAGGTGCCTATCATCTTCCTTACCGCCAAGTCGATTAAAGAAGACATCCTCGAAGGCTTCAAAATCGGTGCTGACGACTATATCACCAAGCCCTTCTCGATGGAAGAGCTCGTATTTCGTATCGAGGCCATCCTGCGCCGCGTGAAAGGCAAGAAAGGCAAGGAGATAACGATGTACAAGATAGGCAAGTTTACATTTGACACCCAGAAGCAGGTGTTGATGGTCGACGACAAGGTGACCAAGCTCACCACCAAGGAAAGCGAGCTTCTGAGCCTCCTTTGCGCCCACGTCAACGAAATCCTGGAGCGCAACTTTGCCCTCAAGACTATCTGGATCGACGACAGCTACTTTAACGCTCGTAGTATGGACGTCTACATCACCAAGCTGCGTAAGCACCTCCGCGACGATCCATCTATCAAAATCATCAATATCCACGGCAAGGGCTACAAGCTCATTGCCCCCGAAGTGGAGACCAAGAAGTAAGCCCCAACTAAGCGCCTTGCTTAGCCATCAACCCCGTAGGGGTTGTTTCAAATAGCTTAGCCGTTTTCATCCCCCCTGCCCCGAAGGGCTGAGAAATTAAGGGAGGGTAACCTCAGAGCTATTTGAAACAACCCCTACGGGGTTGATGGCTAATGGAAGTGCACTTCCCTTCCCCCCAACTCATAGAAGTCTTTTTGGGGAACACTATGATAGATTTGGTCGTTTGAGATAAATGATGTAATTTTGAGCAAAATTTCAGCATATGCTTTTATATAATACCCAACTAAAGAAACTCATTCTCCCCGAGTATGGTCGCAACATTCAGAAGATGGTTGACCATTGTCTTACCATCCAAGACCGCGAGGAGCGCACGCGATGTGCGCGTACGATAGTGGCCACGATGGCTACTCTCTTTCCGGAGATGAATGATGTAGACGACTATAAACACAAATTCTGGGACCATCTGGCCATCATGGCCGACTTCAAGCTCGATGTCGACTATCCCTGCGAGATAATCCCCCAAGACGACCTCAACAATACCCCCGAGCGTGTACCCTATATGAACCACGAGATGCGTTTTCGCCACTATGGCAAAGACCTCGAGAGGATGATAGGACGCGCTGCTGCCATGGAGGAAGGCGAGGAGCGCACAGCTCTCATCCGCCTGCTGGCCAACCATATGAAGAAGCTGATGCTGGCCGTCAACAAGGATGGTGTGAGCGACGAGAAGATCTTCAAGGATCTCTATCTGCTCTCCAACAATCGTCTGCATATCGACCCCGCCACCATGAAGCTTCACGAATTTAAAGAAGCGCCTGCCCCAGCCTCCGGCAAGAAAAAGAAGAAGAAAAAGAAAAGCGCCAACAACTCTGCTCTGTTAGACCTGTGATAGCCCCGCAAGAGATAGCTCTGATAGGAAGGCTCAACAAGCCTCATGGTGTCAAGGGTGAGATATCCTTGACCCTCCTTGACGCGCTCTTGATGGTCGACATGGAGAGGCTGATGGAAAGCTTGCGCTTTATAGTAGTGGAAATCGATGGCATCTTCGTGCCTTTTTACATCGAGCAATGGCGGCAAAAGACTGGCTCTACCCTGCTATTGACCCTCGAAAACATCCACAACGAGCGTCAGGCCTCAACCTTGGCCGCCCATGAGGCCTATGCCCTCATCCGCGAGCTTCCCGAAGAGGCCTCTATCGACGACACCAACAATGAGGAGCTAAGCTCAGAGAACGAGGGCGGCCTCTATGCCAGCGACCTTATAGGCTACGAGGTGGTAGACAGCCACGACGCGGTCCTGGGCACAATTGTCGACATCGAGGACTCTACGGACAACGTACTCTTCATCCTCCAGACTCCCACCGCCACCACTCTCTACATCCCGGTAGTGGCCGACTGGATCGAGGAGCTGCTCCCCGACGAGCGCCGGCTAAAGATGCAGATACCCGAAGGCCTTGTAGAACAATAACCATCCTCCTCCTTTTAGAAAAAATTTTCCTATTTAGAAAAAATTTTCCTATGTCAGATTTTGATGAAAATAAAGCTATAGCCCATATCCGCTCGAAGATAGGCCCGGAGGTCTCGAAGCGCTACTCCGACGACGACCTTCTCAACGTCATAGATATCATCTGGGACTTTTACGAGGAGAACGGCCTGCTGGAGATAGACGCCGATGAGGACATCGACGAGACTGCCCTGCTCGACGACCTCATCATCTACGCCAAGCGCATGCTTAAGAAAGACAAGGGCTCGAAGATACTCCCCGAGGATGTAGCCCCAATTATCAACGCAGAGATTGATTATGAGCAGTCGCTCGAAGAGTCATAAGCGGTGGGTAGGCTCCTTGGCAGTGGCCTTTGTGGTGGCTCTTTGGGGATGCTTTATGGCTCAAGCTCAGAGCTACAAGAATCCCTATCAAGGCTACTCCGAAGAGGTGTTTATGGACATGGAGTTTGAGCCCAATCTTGCCACCCCCGTAGTGCCTGCCAAGGAGAAAAAGGCCATCGTTGACTATATGGCACGTGTGGCCGAAAACATGAGTCGCCACAAAGACCTCACCGTCGACTTGATGCGCGAAGGCGAAGTGATGGTCGTGACCGTGGCCAGCGACCTACTGTTTCTCCCCAACGATACTCTCTTGACCCCAGCCGCCCCTGGCCTGCTCAAGCCTGTGCTGGCCTTGATGACCGACCCGATGATGTACAAGATAGTGCTGGCCATGCATACCGACGACACAGGCTCGGAATATTACCAGGAACTGCTATCCACGTCGCGTCTCAACTCGGTATACGAGCTCGTGTTAAAGGCCATCGACGAAGGCTCCATTAGCGAAGAGCTTATAGTGATACCGTTTGCCCTCGGCTCCGACGAGCCCCTCGTCCCCAACGACACCCGACGCCACCGCGCCGAAAACCGTCGCTTGGAAGCCTACTTCATCCCCGGCCCCAAGATGATAGAGCAAGCCCACAAAAACCTTCTCAAATAGCCCTCCGGCCTTCCCCCCCCTGGCCCTTTGGGCGCCTCCAGGCTCCAAGCGCCTGCCACTGTGCAACGCTGCTTAGCAGCGTTGACCCCTCAAAAAAAAGAACCTCATCAACAACCCAATACAAACAAAAAGCAATGGCAAAGGAACTCAAAGACCTCACAAAACGCGCCGACAACTACTCGCAATGGTACAACGACCTCGTAATCAAGGCCGACCTTGCCGAGCCATCGGCCGTCAGAGGATGTATGGTGATTAAACCTTATGGCTATGCCATCTGGGAAAAAATGCAACACGAACTCGACCGCATGTTTAAGGAGACTGGTCACCAAAACGCTTACTTCCCCCTGCTCATACCAAAGTCGTTCTTGAGCAAAGAGGCCGACCATGTGGAAGGGTTTGCCAAGGAGTGTGCTGTCGTGACCCACTATCGCCTTAAGAATGGCGGCGAAGGCAAGGGTGTGGTAGTAGACCCCGAAGCTCGTCTCGAAGAAGAACTCATCATACGCCCAACGTCGGAGACTATCATCTGGAATACGTATCGCAACTGGATACAGTCATACCGCGACCTCCCTATCCTCATCAATCAATGGGCCAATGTGCTGCGCTGGGAGATGCGCACTCGCCTCTTCCTCCGCACGGCTGAATTCCTATGGCAGGAGGGACATACTGCGCATGCCACCGCCGAGGAGGCTCTTGAAGAAGCCACCAAGATGCTCAACGTCTATGCCACCTTTGCCGAGAAGTATATGGCAATGCCCGTAGTGAAGGGCGTAAAGAGCGCCAACGAGCGCTTTGCCGGCGCCGTTGAGACCTTCACCATCGAAGCAATGATGCAGGACGGCAAGGCTCTCCAAAGCGGTACGAGCCACTTCTTGGGCCAAAACTTTGCTAAGGCCTTCGACGTGACCTTCATCAACAAGGAAAACAAGCCCGAACTCGTGTGGGCCACTTCGTGGGGCGTATCCACTCGCCTTATGGGTGCGCTAATAATGATTCATAGCGACGATAATGGCCTCGTACTGCCTCCCCATTTGGCTCCTATCCAGACAGTTATCGTGCCCATTTATAAGAACGACGAGCAGCGCGCTGCCATCGACAAGGCCGTTGACCCCATCATCGACCAGTTGCGCGGACTGGGCATCAGCGTCAAGTATGACAACGCCGACAATCGTCGCCCAGGCTTTAAGTTTGCCGACTATGAGCTCAAGGGCGTACCTGTGCGCTTGGCCATCGGTGCTCGCGACCTCGAGAACGGCACCGTCGAACTCATGCGCCGCGACACTCTGGAGAAGAGCGTAGTGCCTCTCGAAGGCATTGCCCATCATGTGAAGGACCTCCTCGAAGAGATACAGCAAAACATCTACGACAAGGCTCTGAAGCATCGTCAAGAGATGACTCGCACCGTGGAGACCTACGACGAGTTTAAGGAAGAGATTGAAAAGGGAGGATTTATCCTGGCCCACTGGGATGGCACCCCCGAGACCGAAGAGAAGGTGAAGGAAGAGACCAAAGCCACAATACGTTGCATCCCTCTCGAGGGCGACAAGACCCCTGGAAAGTGTATGGTGACAGGACGCCCATCCAAGCAGCGCGTCATCTTTGCCCGCAACTATTAAGCCCTCCACCCCTGACTTCTGTCTTCTGTCTTCTGTCTTCTGACTTCTGACTTCTGATGCTCCCCCGTATTGCCATAGTTATACCGTGCTATAACGAGCAGGAAGCTCTGCCCGTCACCACTGCCCAACTGCTACGCCTGCTCGACGAAATGGCAGACAAGCAGCTGGTGGCAGCGGATAGCTTCATCCTCTGCAGCGACGATGGCAGCAAGGACGCCACTTGGCAAGTGATATGCCAGCTCCACAAGGCCGACCCGCGTGTCAAGGGGGTGGCCTTGACCCAAAATCGTGGTCATCAGTATGCCCTGCTGGCCGGGTTGATGACGGCCGAGCCTCTCTGCGACGCCGCCATCTCTATCGACGCCGATCTTCAAGACGACCCTCAGGCTATCGTGGAGATGGTCAAGAAGTTTCGCGAGGGGGCTGAGATCGTGTTTGGCGTGCGCGCCAGCCGCAAGACCGACACGTGGTTTAAGCGCACCACAGCGCGTGGCTTCTACCGCTTCCAGCGCTCCATGGGCCTCAACACCGTCTACGATCATGCCGATTACCGCCTGATGAGCCGCCGCGCGTTGCAGCTCCTGTCGGAGTATGGCGAGAGCAACCTCTTCCTGCGCGGCATCATCCCTCAGCTTGGGCTGACTACGGCCATTGTCACCTACGACCGCCATGAGCGCGTGGCCGGCGAATCTAAATATCCGCTGGGCAAGATGCTGAGTTTCTCCATCGACGGCATCACCTCCTTCTCCGCGCGCCCCATCAGGCTTATCTTCATAGTGGGCCTCATCCTGTTGCTGCTCGATGTGGCAATGGCGCTCTACGTCTTTACCTCCTATCTTACCCACCACGTGGTCGAGGGCTGGACCTCGCTGATGCTTTCAGTGTGGTTTTTGGGGAGCCTCATCCTCATGGGTCTTGGCATCGTGGGCGAGTATATAGGCAAGATCTTTGTGGAGGTAAAGCAGCGACCCCGCTATGCCATTCGCGAGACTCTTCTCGACCCTACTCCTACCTCTGATTAATTACCCCCTCTATTCCTCCTACTCCATGGACAACAAGGCCTTTCTATCAGCCATCTCTAAAGCCACAGGTCGCGACGTGGCTCAAGTGAGCCTCACCATCCAGAAGCTCGCCGAGATACTCAGCAGTTATTGTAGCGAGATGGACGCCGTAGCCATCCCCGGCTTTGGCACCTTCCAACCCGTAAAACACTCCGAGAGCGTTGAGCACGACTCGGCGACCGGGCGTTCTACTCTCGTGCCACCCTCGATACAAGTGGAGTTTAAGCCAAGTGTCTTACTACGTAAATCTCTCAGCTGATGGACAAGAAGATACCTATTCGCGCCTTGGCCACTCGTCTGGCCCAAGAGACACAGATGACGGTCGACGATGCCGAGCAGTTTATAAAGACCGCCTTTGAATTAGTAGCTGATGAGCTACGCACAGGAGCACAAGTCAAGATCAACGCTCTAGGCACCTTTACCCTTACCAACACCTCGGCCGACCCTGTGAAATTTCAGCCCGACGCAGCATGGAGCCGCGCTGTCAATGCTGCCTTCTCGATGTTTGAGCCAGTGGGCCTCAACCCGGGCGTCACCGAGGAGCTCCTCAACCAAGCAGCCCCAGCTCAAGAGCCCCCCATAAGCCCCATAAGCCCTATAGGGCCTATACCCCCCCAGAGCCAGCCCCAGAG
>JAJBVL010000008.1 GCA_020859845.1 Bacteroidales bacterium | reverse complement strand
GAGCACTTCCTTGGTAAGGAAGAGGTCGCGGGTTCAAATCCCGCCATCGGCTCCACTTACAAGCCTATCGCAAGCGCCCCTCGACAGAGTAGCCCTCTGTCGCGGTGCGTTTAAGAGATAAACCGACGTTAGCAGCTTGCAAAAAGTAGAATATTCAAAAACATTAAACAACATAAAAGCAAAGTTATGGCAAAAGAGAAATTCGCTAGAACCAAACCCCACGTGAACATCGGTACGATCGGTCACGTTGACCATGGCAAAACCACCCTCACCGCCGCCATCACTATGGTGCTTGCAAAGCAGGGTCTTTCCGAGGTGAAGTCGTTCGACCAGATCGACAACGCACCCGAGGAGAAGGAGCGCGGTATTACTATCAACACTGCCCACGTTGAGTATGAGACCAAGAATCGTCACTATGCTCACGTAGACTGCCCCGGACACGCCGACTATGTGAAGAACATGGTGACTGGTGCTGCTCAGATGGACGGCGCTATCATCGTGGTAGCTGCTACCGATGGCCCAATGCCCCAGACCCGCGAGCACATCCTTCTCGCCCGTCAGGTGAACGTTCCCCGTATCGTTGTGTTCCTCAACAAGTGTGACATGGTTGACGACGAAGAGATGTTCGAACTCGTTGAGATGGAGATGCGCGACCTCCTCAGCTCTTATGAGTATGACGGCGACAACACTCCTATCATCCGTGGCTCTGCTCTCGGCGCCCTCAATGGCGAACCCGAATGGGAAGCTAAGGTTCTCGAACTGATGGATGCA
This sequence comes from Bacteroidales bacterium, assembly GCA_020859845.1. Classification (GTDB taxonomy): domain Bacteria; phylum Bacteroidota; class Bacteroidia; order Bacteroidales; family Muribaculaceae; genus Paramuribaculum. Next base: position 14,488 of record JAJBVL010000008.1, on the reverse strand, counting down.
GTTGACACATGGATTCCTCTGCCTCCTCGTGCCATCGACAAGCCCTTCCTTATGCCTGTTGAAGACGTGTTCTCAATCACTGGCCGTGGCACTGTAGCTACTGGTCGTATCGAGACTGGCGTTGTTAAGGTAGGCGACGAAGTTCAGATCATGGGTCTTGGCGCCAACCTCAAGTCGACCGTTACTGGCGTTGAGATGTTCCGTAAGCTCCTCGACCAGGGCGAAGCTGGCGACAACGTAGGTCTGCTCCTCCGTGGTATCGACAAGAAGGAAGTGCGTCGTGGTATGGTAATTTGCCACCCCGGTGTTGTGAAGCCCCACAGCAAGTTTAAAGCTTCTGTTTACATCCTGAAGAAGGAAGAAGGTGGCCGTCACACTCCTTTCCACAACCACTATCGTCCCCAGTTCTACATCCGTACTCTTGACGTTACCGGCGAAATCACCCTTCCCGAAGGCGTAGAGATGGTAATGCCTGGCGACCACGTAGAGATCATCGTTGACCTCATCAACCCCGTAGCTTGCGACCAGGGTCTCCGCTTCGCTATCCGTGAAGGTGGCCGCACCGTAGGTTCGGGTCAGATCACCGAAATCCTCGACTAATCCATAGTCGTAAAGATAAATCCACAAAGCCAGCAGCCCTGCGGGGCCAGCAATGAGCCACTCTCACAAGGCTGCTGACTTTTTACTTACGGGAATAGCTCAGTCGGTAGAGCACTGGTCTCCAAAACCAGGTGTCGGGAGTTCGAGCCTCTCTTCCCGTGCTAAAAATAAGAAAAATGAAGAAATTGAAACTACTTACGGATATAGAGGAGTCCTACACCGAGCTTCGGTATAAGACTTCTTGGCCTACCAAGGGACAACTGATTAAGAGCGCGATTATCGTAATGATTGCTTCCGTTATTATCGCTTTGATAATCTTCGTGATGGATCAGATTGTAGACAACTTGATGCACCTCATCTATAGCTTAGGCAACTAAACTGCAAGCAAGTCTTCTCCCACCCCCCATCTACTACAGAATCAGTAAATCAGAAACGACGACTACAATCTTATGGCCGAACAGAAGAAAGCTTGGTACGTGCTGCGTGCCATCTCGGGCAAAGAAGCCAAGGTGAAGGAAATGCTGGATGCTGCTATCCGCAATACCGACCTTGGCAAATACGTTTTTCAGGTGATGATTCCCACTGAGAAGGTGATGACTATGAAGAACGGCAAGAAGACAGTCAAGGAGAAAAATCTCTATTCGGGCTACGTCTTCGTTGAAGCCGACTTGCAGGCCGAAGTCATTCATGAGCTTCGCAACACCACTAACGTCATCGACTTCCTCGGCAGTAAAGGTAAGACAGTGTGCCCCGAGCCTCTTCGTGAAAGCGAGGTGAAGCGCATGCTTGGTCTTGCTGATGCGCAGCTTGAGGAGACGGCCGACGGCGTCAACGACTATATCGTCGGAGAGACTGTGAAGGTCAATTGCGGACCTTTCAATGGCTTCACCGGCGAGATAGAAGAGGTGGACCGCGAGAAGAAGAAGCTGAAGGTCATGGTCAAGATTTTTGGCCGCAAGACCCCCTTGGAACTGGAAAATTCGGAGGTAGAGCGTGTATATAGCTGATGCCAGCAGCGAGGCTCTGGTTACGCACTGTCATACGTTTGGCTCCTGCTACGTACGCCTATTTCACATCAACACCAATATCTAAAAAATTTTGATTAAACATGGCTAAAGAAATTGCTGGACAGATCAAATTGCAGATTAAGGGTGGAGCAGCTAATCCTTCACCGCCAGTAGGACCTGCACTGGGTTCTAAGGGCATCAACATCATGGAATTTTGCAAGCAATTCAATGCCCGCACACAAGACAAAGCTGGTAAGATCTTGCCTGTAGTAATCACTTACTACACCGACAAGAGCTTTGACTTTGTCGTAAAGACCCCTCCTGTAGCTATCCAGCTCCTCGAAGCTAGCAAGCTTAAGGGTGGTTCGGCTCAGCCCAACCGTAACAAGGTGGGTGAGGTGACCTGGGATCAAGTGAAGGCTATTGCTGAAGACAAAATGCCCGATTTGAACTGTTTTACTGTGGAATCGGCAATGCGTATGGTAGCTGGTACTGCCAGAAGCATGGGTATCACTGTAAAAGGCACGTTCCCCGCAAATAACTGATAAAAACTTCAATTGACATGAGTAAACTTACAAAGAACCAAAAGTTGGCTTTAGAGAAGATTGAAGCTGGGAAGGCCTATACTCTCGCCGAAGCTGCAGAAAAGGTAAAAGAAATCACTTATACCAAATTTGATGCTTCGCTCGACATTGACGTTCGTCTCGGCGTCGATCCTCGTAAAGCGAATCAGATGGTCCGCGGCGTTGTGACTCTCCCTCACGGTACAGGCAAGACTGTGCGAGTGTTGGTGCTTTGCAACCCCGATGCTGAAGCAGCCGCTAAGGCTGCCGGTGCCGACTACGTTGGTCTCGACGAATATATCGAAAAGATCAAGGGCGGCTGGACCGATGTTGACGTAATTATCACCCAACCCGCCATTATGGGTAAGATTGGTGCCCTGGGTCGTATCCTCGGTCCTCGTGGCCTTATGCCAAACCCCAAGAGCGGCACAGTGACTCCCGATGTAGCTAAGGCTGTAGAGGAGGTAAAGAAGGGTAAGATTGACTTTAAGGTTGACAAGAACGGTATCGTTCACTCTTCAATCGGCAAGGTGAGCTTCACTCCCCAGCAGATGAAGGAGAACGCACGCGAGTTTATCAACACCCTTATCAAGCTTAAACCCGCCACTGCTAAGGGTACTTATATCAAGAGCATCTATCTTTCGAGCACAATGAGCCCGGGCGTGAAGGTGGATACTAAGTCGATCGATGACTAATCTCTCTAACCACACATTGACCCTACATCTATGAAAAAGGAAGATAAGACTCTTGTTATTGCTCGTATCACCGAAGCAATCCAATCATATCCCAACTTCTACCTGGTAGAGACCGCCGGCTTGAACGCCGCAAAGACCAGCGACCTGCGTCGCGCCTGCTTTGCTGCTGGCATCAAGCTGATGGTAGTCAAGAACACCCTCCTTCACGAAGCTCTCAAGGAGATGGAAGGCGACTATAGCGAGATTTATCCCGCTCTCGAAGGCCCCACATCTCTGATGCTTACCGAGGTGGCCAATGCACCCGCAAAGCTTCTCAAGGACTTTGTAAAGAAGGATGACAAGCTCCCCCGTCTCAAGGCTGCTTACGTAGAAGAGACCGTCTACCTTGGCGCTGACCAACTCGATGCCCTTACCAAGATTAAGAGCAAGAACGAGCTCATCGCCGACGTTGTGGCCCTTCTCCAGTCGCCTGCCAAGAATGTTATCTCGGCTCTCTCAAGTGGAGGTCAGAAGATTCATGGCATCTTGGAGACCCTCTCAAAGAAGGAGGAATAATCCCCATCCCTCAGTGGATTGATAGCCTCATTCTACCATCTACCCCCTACAATCAACATCAAAAATAATCAATACAAAACAATACAAAAATGGCAGATTTAAAAGCTTTTGCTGAACAACTTGTTAACCTCACTGTAAAGGAAGTAAACGAACTGGCTCAGATCCTCAAGGACGAGTATGGTATCGAACCTGCAGCTGCTGCTGTAGCTGTAGCCGCTGGCCCTGCTGCTGAAGGCCCCGCTGTAGAGGAGAAGACCTCTTTCGACGTAGTGCTTAAGGGCGCTGGCGCCAAGAAGCTCGATGTAGTAAAGGTCGTTAAGGCTCAGACTGGCCTTGGCCTGAAGGAAGCCAAGGAGCTCGTTGACAACGCTCCTAGCGTAGTGAAGGAAGGTCTTCCCAAGGCTGATGCTGAGGGTCTCAAGAAGGAACTCGAAGCTGTAGGCGCAGAAGTCGAACTTAAATAATAACCCTGCACGTCAGGCATATAGGTTAAGTGTCGATGCAAGCGTCGATACTTAACCTTTTTGTGTTATTCTTTAGCTAACCATTCTCTCTCTTCCAATATCCCCTTTTTTCACAAATCCCTCTATTAGATGTCAGCAACCAAAATCGAAAAACCCCGTGTCAATTTTGCGTCGGTTAAGAATCCTCTTCCTTACCCCGACTTCTTGGAGGTGCAGCTCAAGTCGTTTCAGGACTTCTTGCAGCTCGATACGCCACCAGAAAAAAGAAACAATGAGGGCCTGTATAAGGTGTTTTCCGAGAATTTCCCTATCGCCGACACGCGCAACAACTTTGTGCTGGAATTTATCGACTACTACATCGACCCTCCCAAATACACTATCGAGGAATGTCTCGAAAGGGGGCTTACCTACAGTGTACCGCTGAAAGCTAAGCTCAAACTATATTGTACCGACCCTGACCATGAGGACTTTGCCACCGTGATACAAGACGTCTATCTCGGACCTATCCCATATATGACCGAGAAGGGAACGTTTGTGATCAACGGTGCAGAGCGCGTTGTGGTGTCGCAGCTCCATCGTTCGCCCGGTGTGTTCTTTGGACAAAGCACCCACAATAATGGCACGAAGCTTTACTCGGCTCGTATCATACCATTCAGAGGCTCCTGGATCGAGTTTGCCACTGACATCAACAACGTCATGTATGCCTATATCGACCGCAAGAAGAAACTCCCTGTGACTACTCTCTTGCGTGCCATTGGCCTTGAGACGGATAAAGACATCATTGAGACTTTTGGCCTCGCCGAGGAGTTCAAAGTGACTAAGTCAAATGTCCATGAACTCGTGGGACGTAAACTTGCCGCACGTCTGCTTAAGACGTTTGTTGAGGACTTCGTTGATGAAGATACCGGCGAAGTGTCGATGATTGAACGCAACGACGTGATCATCGACCGCGAGACTGTCCTCGAAGAAAGTCATCTGCAGGATATACTTGATTCGGGAGTACAGACAGTGTTGCTTCACAAAGAAGACGCCAACTCCACCGACTACTCTATAATATTCAACACCCTCCAAAAAGACTCTACCAACTCGGAGAAGGAGGCTATACAATATATCTATCGACAGCTGCGCAACGCCGAGCCACCGGATGATGCTTCGGCGCGTGAAGTCATCACCAATCTTTTCTTCTCTGACAAGAGATACGACCTTGGTGATGTAGGACGCTATCGTATCAACAAGAAGCTGGGGCTCAAGATCGATCCTGAGATAAGAGTCCTTACCAAGGAAGATATCATTGAGATCATCAAGTTTCTTGTCAATCTTATCAACTCCAAGACTGATGTGGATGATATCGACCACCTCAGCAATCGTCGTGTGCGCACGGTAGGCGAGCAGCTCTACAACCAGTTTGGTGTGGGTCTGGCACGCATGTCGCGCACCATACGCGAGCGCATGAATGTGCGTGATAATGAAGTGTTCACTCCTATCGACCTTATCAATGCCAAGACGATATCGTCGGTGATCAACAGCTTCTTTGGCACGAATGCTCTCTCGCAGTTTATGGACCAGACCAATCCTCTGGCCGAAATCACCCACAAGCGTCGTATGTCAGCGCTCGGCCCTGGCGGTCTGTCGCGTGAACGCGCAGGCTTCGAGGTGCGCGACGTTCACTATACCCACTACGGACGTCTCTGCCCTATCGAGACGCCTGAAGGCCCCAACATCGGCCTTATCTCTTCGCTCTGCGTCTACGCCAAAATCAACGACCTCGGTTTCATCGAAACTCCTTATCGTGTAGTGGAAAAGACTACCAAAACAATAAAGGAGCAGGTGGGAGACAAAGAAGAAGAGAAGGAAATTGAGTGGGCAAAGGTCAACCTCAACAACGATGAGGTGGTCTATCTCACTGCCGAAAATGAAGAAGGCAAGGTAATAGCTCAAGGAAATGCCCCGCTCAACGATGACGGTACGTTTATTCGCAATCGTGTAAAGACACGTCTGGATGCCGACTTCCCAATAGTACCCCCAAAAGATGTGGATCTGATGGACGTATCGCCCACGCAGATTGCGTCTATTGCTGCTTCGCTCATCCCCTTCTTGGAACACGACGATGCCAACCGCGCCCTCATGGGCTCCAATATGATGCGTCAGGCTGTGCCTCTCTTGCGTAGCGAGGCTCCCATCGTGGGCACTGGACTTGAAGGCCAGTTGATACGCGACTCGCGCACTCAGATAATGGCCGAGGGCGATGGTGTCATAGAGTTTGTGGACGCCAACCAGATAATCATAAAGTATGATCGCACTGAGGAGGAAGAATTCGTGGCCTTTGACAGTGCCACCAAGGTCTACACACTCCCCAAATTCCGCAAGACCAACCAAAGCACTACTATCGACCTGCGTCCTATCTGCGAGAAGGGCCAGCGAGTGCATAAGGGAATGATCCTCACCGAGGGCTACTCCACAGAGAACGGAGAGTTGGCTCTGGGTCGCAACCTTAAGGTGGCCTTCATGCCTTGGAAGGGTTATAATTATGAGGACGCTATCGTGCTCAACGAGCGTGTAGTGCGTGAAGATATCCTTACCTCGGTCCATGTAGATGAGTATTCGCTCGAAGTGCGCGAGACCAAGCGTGGTCTGGAAGAGCTCACCAGCGATATCCCCAACGTAAGCGAGGACGCCACCAAGGATCTCGACGAGCGCGGTATCATCCGCGTGGGAGCTCATGTGGTGCCTGGCGATATACTTATTGGTAAGATTACCCCTAAGGGCGAGAGCGACCCCACTCCCGAGGAGAAATTGCTGCGTGCCATCTTCGGCGACAAGGCAGGCGATGTGAAGGACGCATCGCTCAAGGCTTCTCCTTCGCTCAAGGGCGTCATCATAGGCACCCATCTTTTTGCAAAAGCCACCAAGAAGCAGGCGCGTCTGGCTCAAATAAAGCTTCCCGAGCTTGACGAAGAGTATGAAAAGAAGCTTGAAGAACTTAAAGAAGTTCTGGTCAACAAGCTCCTCACCCTTATCGACGGACGTGTGTCGCAGGGCGTAAAGGATTATCTGGGTACAGATGTAGTGCCTAAGAGTTCCAAGTTTACGGCTGCCACGCTGAGCAAGATAGAATATGATACTATCAACCTCAGCAAGTGGACCACGGATGCTCATAAGAATGAGCTAATCCGCACCACTATTGTCAACTATCTCCGCAAGTCGAAGGAGTTGATGGCAGAGCTGCGTCGTAAGTTGTTTGACCTCAAGATGGGCGACGATCTGCCATCGGGTATCATGCAGATGGCTAAAGTCTATGTGGCTAAAAAGCGCAAGATAAGCGTCGGCGACAAGATGGCCGGTCGACATGGCAACAAGGGTATCGTGTCGCGCATCGTGCGCCAAGAGGATATGCCTTTCTTGGCCGATGGCACTCCAGTCGATATCGTGCTCAACCCTCTGGGTGTGCCTTCACGTATGAACCTTGGCCAGATCTTCGAGACAGTTCTCGGATGGGCAGGCCGTGAGCTCGGCGAGAAGTTTGCTACGCCTATTTTCGATGGCGCAAGCCTCGACGACCTCAACGATTGGACCGACAAGGCGGGCCTCCCACGCTACGGTAAGACTTATCTCTACGATGGCGGCACAGGCGAGCGCTTTGACCAGCCAGCCACAGTGGGTGTCATCTACATGCTTAAGCTGGGCCACATGGTTGAGGATAAGATGCATGCTCGTTCCATCGGTCCATACTCCCTCATCACTCAGCAGCCTCTGGGCGGTAAAGCGCAGTTTGGTGGTCAGCGTTTCGGAGAGATGGAGGTGTGGGCGCTCGAAGCCTTCGGCGCCTCCCACATCTTGCAGGAGATACTTACCATCAAGAGCGACGACGTCAACGGGCGTAGCAAGGCTTATGAAGCTATCGTCAAGGGTGATGCAATGCCTACACCAGGTATTCCCGAGTCGCTCAAAGTGCTCCTCCACGAGCTCCGTGGCTTGGGCTTGAGCATCAACCTTGAGCAGTAAATTCCCTTAAAAACACGCTACTAAAAAATATGGCTTTTAGAAAAGACAATAAGATAAAGACCAATTTCTCTAAAATCTCTATCGGGCTTGCTTCGCCCGAGGAGATTCTTGAGAAGTCGAGCGGCGAGGTGTTGAAGCCCGAGACGATCAACTATCGTACCTATAAGCCCGAACGCGACGGCCTCTTTTGCGAGCGTATCTTCGGCCCGGTGAAAGACTATGAGTGTCATTGCGGTAAGTATAAGCGTATCCGCTACAAAGGCATCGTCTGCGACCGTTGTGGTGTGGAGGTGACGGAGAAGAAAGTGCGTCGTGAGCGCATGGGCCACATTAAGCTTGTGGTGCCTGTGGCTCACATCTGGTACTTCCGTTCGCTCCCCAACAAGATAGGGTATCTGCTGGGCCTTCCCTCCAAGAAGCTCGACTCGATAATCTACTATGAGCGTTACGTCGTGATTCAGCCGGGCGCAGCTGCCGAGCATGGCATCGCTGCCAACGACCTTCTCAGCGAGGAAGAATATTTCGATCTCATTGATAAGCTCCCCGAGAACAACGACAAGCTCGAAGACACCGACCCCAACAAGTTTATCGCCAAGATGGGCGCTGAGGCTATCTACGACCTCCTCCAGCGTCTTGACCTTGACGAACTCTCATATTCTTTGCGCGACCAGGCAGCCAAGGATGGCTCTCAGCAACGCAAGACTGAAGCCCTGAAGCGTCTGCAGGTTGTGGAGTCGTTCCGCGCCTCGCGCAATCGCAACAAGCCTGAATGGATGATACTTCAGGCTGTGCCCGTGATACCGCCCGAACTGCGCCCTCTGGTGCCTCTGGATGGCGGACGTTTTGCCACGAGCGACCTCAACGACCTCTATCGTCGTGTCATAATCCGCAATAATCGTCTGAAACGACTTATCGAAATCAAGGCCCCCGAGGTGATTCTCCGCAACGAGAAGCGTATGCTTCAGGAAGCTGTGGATTCGCTCCTCGACAACTCGCGCAAGTCGTCGGCAGTGAAGTCGGATGCCAACCGTCCTCTCAAGTCGTTGTCGGATAGCCTTAAGGGTAAGCAAGGCCGCTTCCGTCAGAATCTGCTCGGTAAGCGCGTTGACTATTCTGCGCGTTCGGTAATCGTTGTAGGCCCCGAGCTCAAGATGCACGAATGTGGCATACCTAAGAATATGGCTGCCGAGCTTTACAAGCCATTTGTAATCCGTAAGCTTATAGAGCGCGGCATCGTAAAGACTGTAAAGAGCGCCAAGAAGATTGTTGACCGCAAGGAGCCGGTGGTATGGGATATACTTGAGTATGTCATGAAGGGTCATCCTGTGCTCCTCAACCGTGCCCCGACGCTTCACCGTCTGGGTATCCAGGCCTTCCAGCCCAAGATGATTGAGGGCAAAGCCATTCAGCTTCACCCGTTGGCATGTACGGCCTTCAATGCCGACTTTGATGGCGACCAGATGGCAGTCCATCTTCCTCTGGGCAACGAAGCCATTTTGGAGGCTCAGATGCTGATGCTGGGCGCTCATAATATCCTCAACCCTGCCAATGGTGCACCTATCACAGTGCCTTCACAGGACATGGTGCTTGGTCTCTATTATATCACAAAGCTCCGCAAAGGCGACAAAGGCGAAGGCCTTAAGTTCTACGGCCCTGAGGAGGCAGAAATTGCCTACAACGAAGGGCGTGTGACGCTCCATGCTCCAGTGAGCATCGTTGTTGACGATGTTGACGAGAATGGCAATCCCATTCAGCATCTTGTTGAGCAGACCTCAGTGGGCCGTGTGCTTGTCAACCAGTATGTGCCCAAGGAGATAGGCTATGTCAACGAGGTGCTCTCTAAGAAGTCGCTTCGCAACATCATTAGCCGCGTCATCAAGAAGTGTGGTATCCCACGTTCGGCACAGTTCCTCGACGATATCAAGAATCTTGGTTATCGCATGGCCTTCAAGGGCGGTCTGTCGTTCAACCTTGGCGATGTCATCATCCCCGAGGAGAAGAAAGATTATATCAAGGAAGGCGAGGAACAGGTGCAAGAGGTGATGGCCAACTACGAGATGGGCTTCATCACCAATAACGAACGCTACAACCAGATAATCGATATTTGGACCCACGTTAACACTAAGCTGGCCAACACCCTTATCAAGCAGATATCGGAGGACCAGCAGGGCTTCAACCCTGTGTTTATGATGCTCGACTCGGGTGCGCGTGGTTCGAAGGACCAGATACGTCAGCTCTCCGGCATGCGTGGCCTTATGGCTAAGCCTCAGAAGAGTGGCGCCGAGGGCGGACAGATTATCGAGAACCCTATCTTGGCCAACTTCAAGGAGGGCCTATCGGTGCTGGAATACTTTATCTCCACCCACGGTGCACGTAAGGGTCTTGCCGACACGGCTCTAAAGACTGCCGACGCAGGTTATCTGACCCGACGTCTGGTCGACGTGGCCCACGACGTAATCATCCACGAGGAAGACTGCGGCACTCTGCGTGGCCTCGTATGTCGTGAGATTAAGAACAACGACGAAGTGGTGGCCTCGCTTGGCGAGCGCATCTTGGGCCGCGTGGCTGTCCACGACATCTACGACCCAGATATGGATCCTGACGATCCCAATGCTCTCATTGTACGCTCTGGTGAGGAAATCAACGATGCTGCAGCCGAGCGTATCGACCGTAGCAACCTCGAGAGTGTGGAGATTCGCTCCGTATTGACTTGCGAGTCAAAGAAGGGTGTCTGCGCCAAGTGTTATGGCCGCAACCTGGCCACCAACCGCCTTGTGCAGAAGGGGGAGGCCGTAGGTGTCATCGCTGCTCAGTCGATTGGCGAGCCTGGTACACAGCTTACCCTCCGTACCTTCCACGTCGGTGGTGTGGCTTCCAATATAGCCGCTGTCAACAATGTCACCTCTAAGTATGATGGTATATTGGAGATTGAAGAGCTTCGCACGGTAAAGACCGCTGAGCTTGATGCCAATGGCAACAACGTAGAGGTAGTGATAGGACGACTGGCCGAACTGCGCATTTACAACGAGAAGAAGACCATGATGCTGACTCAAGCCAGCATTCCTTATGGCTCTAAACTCTTCTTTAAGAATGGCGACACAGTGAAGAAGGGTGATATCATCTGCGAATGGGATCCTTTCAATGCTGTTATCGTCAGTGAGGTAGGTGGTGAGCTTAAATACAACAATCTGATTGAAAACGTCACGTATCGTTCGGAGGCCGACGAGCAGTCGGGTCTGCGCGAAAAGATTATCATAGAGTCGAAGGATAAGAACAAGGTGCCTGAGGCTTCTATCTATGATGAAAACGGTCAGATGATTAAGACCTACGCCCTGCCTGTGGGTGCTCATTTGATGAAGGAAGAAGGCTCGAAACTTGAGCCTGGCGAAATCTTTATCAAGATACCACGTGCAGCAGGAGGTGCCGGCGACATCACGGGCGGTCTGCCTCGTGTCACCGAGCTCTTTGAGGCACGCAACCCCTCCAATCCCGCTATTGTCACTGAAATAGACGGTGAAGTGTCGTTTGGTAAGGTTAAGCGAGGCAATCGCGAACTTACCGTCACCTCGCGTCTGGGCGAGACCAAGAGCTACAACATCCCCCTCTCCAAGCAGATCCTTGTACAGGAGGGCGACTATGTACGCGCTGGTACGCCTCTCTCGGATGGCGCCATCACCCCAGCCGACATCCTCAACATCATGGGTCCAACAGCCGTGCAGGAATACATCGTCAACGAAGTGCAAGATGTATACCGTATGCAGGGCGTGAAGATCAATGACAAGCATTTTGAGGTGATCGTGCGTCAGATGATGCGCAAAGTCAACATCCTCGACCCAGGCGACACCTGCTTCTTGGAGCAGCAAATCGTCGACAAGCGTGCCTTTATGGACGAGAACGATCGTATCTGGGGCAAGAAGGTGGTCACCGACGCTGGCGATAGCGAGACCATGAAGCCTGGTATGATTATCACTGCGCGCCGTCTACGCGATGAAAACTCATCGTTGAAGCGTCGCGACCTCAAGCTCGTACAAGTGAGAGAAGCCGTGCCTGCCACTTCGGAGCAGATACTCCAAGGTATCACCCGCGCCGCTCTCCAGACCACCAGCTTCATGTCGGCTGCCTCCTTCCAGGAGACTACCAAGGTGCTCAACGAAGCCGCTATCAACGGCAAGGTAGACACCCTCGAAGGCATGAAGGAGAATGTCATCTGCGGCCACTTGATACCCGCTGGTACAGGTCTTCGCGAGTATGAGCGCCTCGTGGTGTGCAACAAGGACGATGTAGAGAGCATCTACAAAGAGCCTATCGATGTTGAACACGAGGAGATAATAGATTGAAAAAAGGAAGAAAAAAATAGTTAGTTAAAGAATAGGTTAAAAATTAATTCCCCTATTTAAAAAGAGGCCTCTGAGTCGCGACGACTCGGAGGCCTTATTTTAATTTGTTGGAGTTCTTAGAGTGGTTACCAGATCACTACCCGCTCGCTCTCCGGACGATACATGGGGTCGCCATCTTTTATCTGGAAGGCATCAAAGAAGGGAGCGATGTTGCGCAGCGTGACGTTGACACGGTTGCGTCCCAACGAGTGGACATCGCCTTGTGTCAGCGAACGCATCTCTTCTTCGCGTATGTTATTGGCCCATAGGTTGGCATAGTTCATGTAGAATACTTGCATGGGGTCAAGACCATCGATTTTCTCAGCGGCTATATCCACCCCTTTCTTCTTCTGCGAGTCGAGGAAGGCGGTGCGAGCTATGCGCAGACCCCCTTGGTCGGCGATATTTTCCCCCAGGGTATATTGACCGTTGGCATTGAGGCCAGGAAGCACTTCGACAGCATTAAATTGCTCCACGAGTCCTTGTGCCATCTTGTTGAAGGCCTCAGCATCCTCCGATGTCCACCAGTCGACCATGTTGCCATCGGCGTCGAAGTTGCGTCCTTGGTCGTCAAATCCATGAGTCATCTCGTGGCCTATCACTACTCCGATGCCGCCATAGTTTTCGGCGTCGCTCGCCTCGGGATCAAAGAAAGGAGCCTGTAGAATAGCTGCTGGGAACACAATCTCGTTGGCCAGAGGATTATAGTAAGCGTTGACAGTCTGTGGTGTCATGCCCCATTCGGTGCGGTCCACAGGTTTGCCCCACTTAGCGTATTGCTCGCGTTGATGCCACATTCCCACGTTGTGCATATTTTCATAATAGGAGAGGGCAGGGTCGATCTCCATGGTGGTATAATCCTTCCACTTGTCGGGGTAGCCTATCTTTACAGTGAAGGCGTTGAGCTTCTTGATGGCCTGCAGCTTGGTATCGTCGGTCATCCAAGGGAGGTTAATGATATGCTTGCCGAGAGCCGTGCGAAGGTTTTCTACCAAGCCTATCATATATTCCTTGGAGGATGGTGGGAAATACTTCTCTACGTAGAGTTCGCCAATAGCTTCGCCCATTGCGCTTTCGGTGGCCGAGAGGGCGCGTTTCCAGCGAGGACGTTGTTCTTGCACACCGCTTACCACCTTGCTAAATTCAAAGTTGGTGTCGGCAAACTTGTCGCTGAGCTTATTGGAAGCTTGATTTACATATTTCCAGAGGTAATAGTCCTTTATCTCGCGGTCGGTGAGCGAGGCCATAAGGTCGTTGGCTCGCTGCACAGTGTTGATTTCCGTGACGATAACAGTCTCAGGCGAGGGTATGCCCATGGTTTCGATAAAGAAACGATCCCAGTTGATGGCTGGATACATCTCCTTGAGCTCTGCAAACGAGCGAGGATTGTATTGGCGAGGAATGTCGCGGCTCTCTTCGCGTGTCCAGGTCTCCTCAGCGATGGCAGTCTCGATTTTCATTACATTGTTCATGATGCGGGTGGCATCCTTTTTCTTGTAGCCAGCGTTCATCATCTGGTCCACAATAAGACGCTTAAGGGCGTTGCGCACCTCGGTGTTGCGCTGGTCATCGGCGAGGTAATAGTCGCGGTCGCCAAGACTCAGGCCACCGCCGCTCACATACATGGCATACTCCGAGCTGTTGGCCAAGTCTTCCATTGGGCCAGCGCCGAAGAATGGGCTGGCATAGTTGCCATGCATCCACAGAAAGAGGTCTTCCATGCCTTCGTGAGGCGTTTCTTCAATCTTCTTGAGATGGGCCTGGATGGGAGTAGCGCCCTCGGCGTTGCGACGATCGGCGTCCATTGCCTGATTGTAGATTGTCGACACCTTGAAGGCTATCGTGCCAGGCTCGGGGTTGGTAGCAGCGAGATTAAGCACCAAGTCCTTGATGCGGGCCTCGCTGGTGTCGTTCAAGATATTAAACTGTCCGTAGCGTGAATATTCAGCTGTCAGCGGATGGGCTTCTTCCCAGCCCTTGTTCACATGGAGATAAAAGTCTTGTCCCGCGCCCGTAGTGGGGTCAAAATATTCGGGGTTCAAGCTCTTGAGATGCTCCGGAGCGGCTGCCGACGCGCCAGAGCTCACTGTCACTGCCATAATTAGAGCAAATTTTAAAGGATTCATTTCAGATATTAATATAGGTATATAACGTTGAAAATGCAAAGTTACTTCAGAAATCCCATAAAACTGTAAGCTTTTTTCAAAATTATTATTACTTTTGTAG